>CAUZFB010000001.1:0-134166 GCA_963579135.1 Dehalococcoidia bacterium
GCCCCGCAGTTCATGGTTGCACGGGCGTGGCGGGCAACGATGGTACCGTCATTCATAACACCGGTCTTAATCATCACGTGGGCAGGATGGCGTGGGTTGGACGCCATGAACTCCTCGGTGTAGGTCATGACCATCTTGATCGGACGGCCGGTGGCCTTGGCCACAAAGTACATCAGAGGCACGTCCATAGGGGAGCTCTTGCCACCGAAGTCGCCTCCAATGTAGGCGACGTTCACGTTAATGTCATCTTGCTCTAGACCAGTCACCGTGCCGACGGCCGCGAGGAGGTTGTGGGGTTGCTTGTTGTGCGCCCAGACCTGGAGACGGCCGGTGTCGTCGATGTGGACAAGGCAGGCGTGGGTCTCCATGTAGGCCTGGTGGGTCATGGGGAGTGTGTAGGTGTGCTCGAAGATGCGGTCCGCTTGGGCGAAGCCGGAGTCGATATCGCCTTTGGTGTCGGTCAGGCGCGAGTAGAGGTTGGGCGGGCAATCGTCCGGCCGAGGGTGGTCGTCATTCCACAGCTTAGGCCAGGGGCCTTTGGTGTATCCGTCGAGCCCAGGATGGAGAACCGGCGAGTCGGGCTCCAGCGCCTCCATGGAGTCGAAGACTGTGGGCAGCTCCTCGTAATCGACCTCGATCATGGCTGCCGCGCGCTCGGCGATCTGGGCGTCCTGGGCGGCGACCACCGCAATTTTTTCGCCGATAAACAAGACACGGTCGCGGGCGAGGAGCGGCATGTCCTTAATCATACGCCCCGTGAGCTCGGGGGGAACGTCGTCTGCGGTGAGCACGGCGTGGACGCCTGGGAGGGCGCGCGCCTTGGTGGCGTCGACGCGCAGGAGCTTGGCGTGGGGATACGGGCTGCGGAGGATTTTGGCGAACAGCATGCCGGGGAGGATGACGTCTGCGGCGTACTTGCCAGCGCCGGTGACTTTATGGGGCCCTTCGACTCTGCCGAGCGGTTTGCCGATGACGTTGAAGGTGGTGGCCATGCGTTGGGATGCCTCCGCGATGTTGGATGCTAGGGAAGTGAGCCGCATTGTAGCGTTGGGGAGTTACGCCCAAGTCCAGTCAAGTTCGGGAGTGTTCGAGGAACGCAGGCCTCCGCCTCAGGCAGCGGCAGGCTCAGGCGCTGCATGGGGGGGTATGGCGGCGAAGACGAGGGGGGTGAGGAGCGCGAGGGCTAGAGGGAAGGCTGCAGCGGTGATGATGGCATTGGCGGCGCCTATGGCTTCGGCGAGCGCACCGTAGACGAGAGGCCCCATGAGCATACCGGTAGCCCAGTAGAGGCCTGCGACAGCCATCGCGACTCCACGCTCGTGCGGTCGGCTGTTGTGGGCGGTCATGAGGCCGTACAAGGCGGCACCGAGCCCCATCCCGGCGCCAAAGAGCACCGCTAGGAGCGTCCAGAGGAACGCGTTATGAGTTAGGGCGATCGAGAGCATGCCTAGGCCTATGGTAGCGAACAGCAGGGCGAAGGTCCCCCGCGCGCCGAGTCTGTTGAGGACCGTGGCGAATCCGAAGCTGGACACGGTCGCCCCCACTGCGTAGGCCCCCATGATGAACCCTACGGTGGATTCACTCGAGACGCCGTCACGTAATAGGACGACGCCAACGGAAGCCATGACGGCGATGGAGGAGGCGACGAAGAGCGCGATGAGTCCCGGCAACAGTGTGGCCTTGGTCCGTACCAAGGCCGGGACGCTAGCCAACGCATCGCGCATGGTTTGGGTTCGATGCCGAGGCAGGGCGGGGAGCAGCAGGGATAACACGAGGCCTGCGCCACCAACACCAGCAGCAACGACGAACGCACCTGAAAAGCCGATGGCGGCCGCGAGCAGACCGCCCGCGGCAGGGCCAGCGATGGAGCCGAAGGTTGCTCCGCCCAGGGTTCTGCCCAGATGGACGGCGGCATCTTTTTCGTGGATTCGGCTGGCGTAGGACTTTGACGCGGGCATGTAGGCGGCACGCGAGGCGCCGGTGAATAGCTGGGCCACGATCATGAGCCATAGGGCTGAGGAGGTGGCGAACAGCAGTGCGCTGATGAGCATGAACGCGTATCCCGTCGTGATGACGCGCTGCTCGCCGTATCGGTCGGCGACGACGCCGGCGACGATGCGGAGGCTCAACTGGAAAACGGCCTGGGCAGCGACGACAAGGCCGATCTCAGCGATATCGTAGCCGTTGGCGTACATGTACAACGGCACGAGGACCATGATCATGCCGACGAAGAAGCCAAACACGAGAGTGTTGGCGGGGAGCAAAACTGAGGGCTGTCTCCAGCCATGTCGGATCTTGCTGATGCTCGATACCAGTAAGGGGTTAGTCATCGGTCCTGTTGCGTCGTTGTTGGGAGTATCAAGACTGGTTCAGCAAGGAGGAACTGTACGTGGCTGTCCCACGAAGAGCAACCGGATGGGGAGCGACGGGTATCATGGAGCGACTCATCGCGTCCGATGGAGAGAGGGGATCTGGATGAAGCCTTTGGAGGTCCTGGGGACCGCGACGACGCCCGACGGCAGCCGCTTCGAGCTACAGCACCACGATGGCCATTACGTGATCCGCGCCGACGGCTACGATCTGATGACGAGCTATGCGCACAGCTCGGAGGACGCGATGATGTCGCTGGCCTGTCCTGAGCCACCTGCGGATGCGTGCGTGCTGGTCGGTGGGCTGGGGATGGGATACACGGCGGCGGCGACGCTGGCGATGGTTCCGCCCCAAGGCAAGGTGGTGGTGGCGGAGATCATGCCGGAGGTGGTGGGCTGGAATCGGGGCCCGCTGGGGCCGCTGGCAGGCAATCCGCTGGATGATCGGCGTACGGAGCTGTTTCTAGGCGATGTGGCCGATGCAATCCGTGGCAGCGAGGCGCGCTTCGATGCAATCCTGCTAGACGTGGACAACAGCGTGGACTCGTTTTCACTGTCACGTAACGCGTGGTTGTACACGCCAGAGGGGCTGGCGTCGATACACCGTGCGCTGCGGCCAGGAGGGGCGCTGGCGATCTGGTCGGTGGGCACGCAGACGACGTTCGAACGGATGCTGCGGAAGGCGGGGTTCACGCCGACGACTCACCGGATACGAGAGCGGAACAAGCGTGGTGGGCACTTCTCGGTGCTAGTGGGCCGAGCAACTAGCGTTTGAACAGTCAAATTCAAGAACCATTAAGCCAATAGCGGACGCACCGGGAACGCAATCTCCCGAGGTACACCGGGCGGTGGCGTTCTCGGTTCACCTATTCAGACATGGGCGCTGGTGACTACCCGCGCAGAGTCGCTTTGTGCGGGTCATTACCGTGGGACCGGAACCAGTAGTAGATCGCATCCCAATATCGTTCAGGGTTAATGTACAGGACGTCACCCTCAGGCGAACGAACCATAACAAGCTCTCCCCATTGCTGAGGGTCACGCTGATCAACGTCAGTCTCCAGGCCGGTAAATACGGTGTCGAGGCCTTCCATGTCGTTGAGGAAATCAGCGATTTGGGCGGCGTCCCCGTCCCACGCCTTGAGGACGGTGTCGTCCGCTTCACCGTAGTCACCAACGAACAACAATCCATCGTCGCCGACGCCTTTGGTTCTCCACTCGATACGTGCGGTCATACCAACTCCACAAACCCTAATGAATAGGTCGTTCCTCTACCGTTTCTTCGGGTCTTCCAATCTAGAAGTTATGGGCCAGTGGCCTACTAGAAAAAAGTGTTAACCACCTTCGGAAGCATAACGTTCTGAGCGAGAATCATCTTCCGTTTGACGACCTTGAATTTGGTGGCGGGGTCGCGGCGAAGGAGATCCTCCCGTCGACCGACCCACTGATTGATTTCGTCCTGGAGTCGGTTCTGGTAGACGTGGAACTTGCTGTTGACTCGGATGCCATCGGCATCCTCACCGATCACCTCGATGTTAGTGATGAGGTGCTCGAAACGGGAGACGGGCTCCTCAGGCCAGTGAACACCAGTGTTTATCTGGCGAATGCGCCCGGCGATGATGTCCTTGGTCTCGTCGAACCAGTTGATCTCCTTGTGGTGGTCAGTGAATTCCTTGTCCCAGTCACCGAACTTTATGTTACGGCGCATGGGCATCCAATAGTCGAGGTCCTCGCTGAGGAGATCCAGCCACTCAGTGAGCCTTCGCTCGTCGAGGAGGCGAGCCTCCAAGTAGAAAAACTGCTCAAGCTCGTGCTGGAGGATCAAGTCCTCCAGCATTGTTTGCTTCGCGCTAACGTTAACCATCTATCCGCTCCTGTCACATCCGACGTCACTGTTACTTACTGGACGCAGACTCCACCTGATTGAAAAAGACGAACTCTTCGGCACCCACGAGTGAGGAATCCGGGTGTTCGCTGTATGTCACTTGGAGGTAGGCTCCGTCTCGAGGGTTGCCGATGATAGTGCCGACCGCGCCATTGGTGAGCGTGATCTTAGCGCCTTCCGGGAGATCAGTGAAAACTTGGATACCATCTTGGCCTTTGAGGTTATATGTCTCTGACATTACGCCTTCGCACTCGCTTGACCATCCACTCCGGGCCAAATGTTGTGATTAGCACTCTTATTGAGCGGGTACAAGTCGTCCCAGCTCTTGGCCTCCATGAAGGCGAGCCAACGGCTGAAGCGTGCGCGGTGGGCCTCTTCCGTGTATGAACCGTTGACGACGACGCCTGGCAGGCGATCGTCATACTTACCATGGCCAAGGCCGTTGCGGTAGAAGTAGTCATACTTTCGTGCAGTCGCGCCCCGACTGGCTGGGAAGACGTAGTTCCAGTTCTCCATATCGTCGGACTCGAAAAACCCGACAGGGCCGTTGAAGCGCTCTGCGTAGTGACGGACTGCGTTCTTGACATGGTCAGGAGCGGTCTTGTCTACGCCGAAAAGGCTCCAACGCTCGGTAATACCAGTCTCATGAGGGTGATAGTAGCGGATGCGCCACGAGTCAATCATTACTGCAGGGAAGATGGCAAAGTGCCCGCCACCCCATCCGTGTGGGGGCATGATGCGGTCAGCTATGAGGAGCTTCTTCCGCTCGGTCTGCGCGCGGAAGTAGTCATCGACGCCGGGCTCGAACCATTCATTGGCATAGTCAGGCACACCCAGTTGATCGTAGAACGTACACATTCCTCCATGCCCGAGGTTATGGTCCCCGATAGCGTACTTCTCCTGTGGGAAGGGTTTAGCCTTCTCTTTTCCAGTACCCCGGTCTTCGTGCAGGCCTGCAGCCTGGGACGAACGGTGTGTCATGGCAGTGTGGGTCAGGTCCGTAACCGACGTGAATCCGGGAACCTTCCAGTTGGTGGGAATGCGGTGGCGCTGGAAGGGAGTGAAGAATTCCAGCCCCGCGTCCTCACCGGCGGAAGATTGAAGGCAGTGGCGGAGACTCTCGGCGAAGGGACCAAGGTAGTCTTGGAAAGAGGGTGCCTTCCGATCCCAGGTAGCCCAGATGGAGCCGTAGAAGTTGCAAATCTGGCCAACTTCAACAAGTCCCCATTCTTCACTACCCGTAGGAAGAGTGTCAGTGTAGGCGTTGGCGTAGTTGCCGAAGCCGACGCCTACGAGCTTGCCTTTGGTGTCATATGTCCACGCGTGGAACGGACAGGTGAACACTAGGGTATTGCCCTCGTCGTAACGGCACACTTTCATCCCACGGTGGCGGCAGGAGTTAAGGAAGGCGCGGATCTTGTGATCCTTACGATCCCGCACCATGAGAACCTCTTCGGTACCCATCCGAGTTACCACAAAGTCGCCAGGGTTCGGAATCTGACTCTCATGGCCGAGAAGCAGCCAGCAGCGCTGGTAGATCTGCTCTAGCTCTTGAGCGAAGATATCGTCGTTGACGTATAGCTCACGGCTGACCGTCCCACGCTCGGGGTCAATATACGCTCGGATTGAGCGGTCTCCAATCGCACGCACTATGTTTGCCATGAAGGCCTCCTTTGGCTTTTCAAATCGTACTTCTGTCGTTATCCGTTGTCTATATCCGTTGCCCATCAATCGCGTGGGCTCCGAAAGGCACTGCACTGCATCGCGCAAACAATAAGCTCACTCGGCACATTACAACCCCCGCCCCGGGTCTCCGAAATAGCACAGGAGCGAGAGGCAAACTTACACCCGATGGCGTTATCTGGTTAGGTATTAACCATGCGTCAGTAGAAGCGCGTACCCCGCTAAACGATGGCAGGCACGGCTGCGCTTCGCTCAGGACGCAAGTAGAGGGCAGATTCGAGGGCCTATTGGTTTCTGTCGCTGTCAAAGCCGCCAACTTTCGTAGAAGCAGGCAAAGTTGTTGTAGCGGATCAGTTGCTCATACTCCTCTTCGGTGAGGTGGCAGGGCACGGGACATTAGGGTGATTGAGTAGCACAACGGGGACAGTGCAGAGTAGGGAAGGATGGTTGTACAAGGAACTCCACCCCCAGCTGATGTTGCGGAGATATGCTGGAGTGAAGCCCCCGTGTCCCAAGACAGCCCGCAGGCCTCACAAAATCGGAGTGACTTACGGCCCTATTGGCTACGGGTGCGTCATGAGTTCCATGGAGTGGCCGTTAAGGTCGTCCCAATAGACGCAGCGCCCTCCCGGACGGTACCCAATCTGCATGTCGTAGAGGGTTGCGGGGCCGGGGCCGGAGCCGTATCTGAGTCCTTTTGCCTCAACGCGTCCGAAGATGTCGCCAAACTCTTCCTCGGTAACCCTGAATGCGTAGTGCATTCGGGCGAAGTGGCCTATCTCGCCGACCTCGAGGCCCATGATCTCGGCAAAAAACATCGCCGCTTCAATCTTGTTCTTTGACGGAATGAGTGTGTGGTTGATTTCCATCACAGTTCCTGCTCCCGCATAGGTTACCGAGTGGTGATCCGAGGGTGAACGCTACTCCGCACGAATAATCGGGTCAATGATTGAATAGGCGGCACCAATGCGACCAATGGCTAACGCAGTGGCATAACAAGATCTCCGTGTAGGGGTTTTTTCGTTCGTAGTGGCCATGGAAAAGCATTGGGCGTTGTTTATCACGGCAATGACGCTGGCAATATTAGAGCGGATCTCGTCAGCGGACTTTATTCATCCCTCCAAAGTAGACAAGCTTCATTTATTTATAAAAAGAAGGCGAAGCACGATCACCACTCCATGAGCGAGCGGGAAAAGGGAAGCACGAGCGACGCCCTAGCCGGCTTCCGTGGCGAGATCGAGGAGCAAGCACGGCTCACCCCACTGGGTGGAGTCGTCGGTATCCCACGGACCGTCAGAGTCGGCACGCTTCAGGCGTATGCCTTCGTCGCCACCGTAAATGAGAAGCGCGACGCCGTCTCCAGAATCCCAAACCGAGGCTGCATAAGCAGAACAGGGGCCATTGGATGACCAGCCAGTAACGGAGCAACGGCCTTCGGAACCGTCACGGCCGAGTGCAACGACCCAGGTAACTTCGCGGGACTCTTCGCGAGCATCGAACATGCGCAGGAGCGACATGTCGCTGTTATCGCCGGCGTCGACTTCGACTTGAATGTACGGCATGGCGCTAGTGTACCTGGGTGATTGCCCGGCGGCGCGGTGAGCGCGGGTGCCGGTTAGACTAGCGCCATGCCACCTCAAGTGACCCTCATAGGCGTAGACGGCGTTCCGGAAATCACGGCGGGCGACGACCTGGGCTCGCTGCTAGTGGAGGCCTGCGCGAAGCAGGGGATGCCGCTGGCAGACGGCGATGTGCTGGTGGTTACGCAAAAGGTGGTCTCGAAGGCTGAGGGGCAGGTGGTAGACCTGCGGACCATCACACCGTCCGCACTAGCGGCCGATTTCGCAATGCGCTGGGAAAAGGATGCGCGAGCGATCGAGGTGGTGTTGCAGGAAGCAGTGCGCATCGTTCGCATGGAGAACGGTGTGATGATTACGGAGACGCGGCACGGCTTCGTGTGCGCGAACTCGGGGGTGGATGCGTCCAACGTAGGCACGGGAAACGTGGACTACGTGGTGCTGTTGCCGAAGGACTCCGACGCGAGCGCTCGCCGGATCCGCGACCGAGTCCGCGATCTGGCGAAGTGCGAGGTCGCGGTGATCGTGTCGGATACGTTCGGGCGGGCGTGGCGCGAGGGCGCCGGCGATGTGGCGATAGGCGTGGCGGGCATCGAGCCGCTGTGGGATTACCGGGGCGAAATTGACAACGACGGTCGAGAGCTGCATTCGACGGTGATCGCGGTCGCTGACGAAATCGCAGCTGCGACGGAGCTGGTGACGAATAAGTTGACGCGAGTGCCAGCGGCGATTGTGCGTGGGTACCCGTACCTAGCGGGGGAAAGCGGCATAGCGTCGATGATTCGCGAGCGCGAGAAGGATCTGTTTCGCTAGCGGCTAGAAACGGAGCGTGACGACGCCACCGACGATAAGTAGCGTGGCGACGACTTTGAGACCAATGGTGTCTCTATCCATGGGCTCGTGGAGGACGTTCCAGTAGCGGGTGCTGAGGGCCAGGCTGAGGGTGAGAATGGCCAGCGGGCGCACGGCGGCGACGGTGGTGACCAGCGATACGGAGCCGACGGATAGGGCGTAGACGAAGATCAACGCGGCGGCGGGTGCCATGATGCCTTCGGCGACGAGCATGAGACCTACGGTGCGCCGGTTCTGTAGTGCGGCGATGAGCGGCCTGATGTGGCGCGGGCGCGCAGAGAGCGCGAGTACGCCGACGCCCATGCCCAGCGCACGCAAGCCCTGGGTCGCACCAACGTTCAATCTATCAGTCGCTTCGTCGCTGACGATGAACGCCCATCCCAGGGCGAAGGCGGCGAGCAGCAGGACCACGAACGCTCTGCCGTGAGCGATGCGGTAGCGGCCGTCCACCTTTCGCAGGTTGATCATTACGGCCCCACCCACGACTACGAGGATCCCGGCCCATTGGGTAGCGGAGACGATGTCGTCGAAGAGCACCACCGCAATAACGGCAGTGATGACAGGCGTGATGGATTGCGTCGGGGCGGCACGAGATACCTCTTCGATGCTGAGGCCGTAGAAGAACAGGGAGAGACCGACGGCCCACAGTAAGCCGCTGGCGAGTGCCCAGAGGACGCCTTCGCCGCTTTCGAAACCCACTGTGGGGATGACGAACGCGAAGAAGACCGCTGCGATGGGGAATTGCAGGAAACCGAAGGCGATGGAGAAGGTGTGGTAGCTGGGAAAGAAGCTGCCCACCAGCCGCTTGTCGAGGATCGACACCACGGAAAACAGTAGGGTGCTGATCAAAGCACCGGCGAACCAATTCATAAGGCGGGGGTCTCCGTAAGCGCCCCGGCGGGCGCTGCGGCCATGCTTGCATCACGACCTGGTGCTGTCAATGAGGCACTCGAGTGCACGCGGGCGCTCCATTGCGACGCTGAGTCCACCTGGTCTGAGAAGGACGCGCTAGCGCCGGTTCCCCTGCTAGACTGGGCGCCGCTATCAAGACCTGCGAGGTTGCGCCTTGACCACACAAAAGAAGAAGCCAACGACCCTCGGTGAACTGAAGAAGAGCGGATATCAGTCCATCCCCGTGCGGGAGGAGTTGCGCCGCAATTTGATCACCAAAATGGGCTCCCATGAGCCATTATTCCCGGGCATTCTCGGCTACGACGACTCGGTGATTCCCCAGCTGGAGAACGCAATCCTCGCGGGTCAGGACATCATCCTCCTGGGCGAGCGCGGACAAGCCAAATCCCGCCTCATCCGAGCGTTGGTGGACCTGCTGGATACGGAGATCCCGATCATCGAAGGCAGTGAGGTCAACGATGATCCGCTCGAGCCGATCTCCCGCTACGGCAAAGATATGGTGGAGGAAAAGGGCGACGAGACTCCAGTGGTGTGGGTTGGCAGCGACCACCGGTATGGAGAGAAGCTGGCGACGCCTGACATTTCGATAGCCGACCTGATTGGGGACGTGGACCCGATCCGTATCGCTGAGGGTCGCTACCTCTCCGACGAGCTAGCGATCCACTACGGGCTGATCCCCCGCACGAACCGTGGGTTGTTCTGCATCAACGAGCTCCCAGATCTGGCGGAGCGCATCCAGGTGGGCCTTTTCAATCTGATGGAAGAACGCGACGTTCAAATCAAGGGTTACCGGGTACGGCTGCCATTGGACATGATCGTGGTGGCCAGCGCCAACCCGGAGGACTACACCAATCGTGGGCGGATAATCACTCCATTGAAAGACCGATACGGCTCGCAGATCCGGACGCACTACCCACGTGAGTCCAGCCTCGAAATAGCGATCATGGAAGCGGAGCGCACGCGGTTTCCGGACACCGAGGAGCGCATCGCCGTGCCACAGTACATGAAAGAGATTGTTGCGGAGTACACGACGCTGGCCCGCAAGCACCCAGAGATCAACCAGCGCTCAGGCGTCAGCGTCCGGGTTTCGATCGCCAACTACGAGACGATCGTTGCCAACTCGCTGCGCCGCGCCCTGTACCAGGGCGAGGAGCACGCGGTGCCGCGGCTGACCGACCTGCCCTACATGATCGCGTCCACCTTGGGCAAGATCGAGATGGAGACCATGGAGGATGGGCGGGAGACAAAGATCCACGATGACCTGGTCAAACGCTCAGTGCTGAACATCTTCGATCGCTACTTCGCGGCATCGGACTTCGAGAGCATCGTCACGGCGTTCGAGCAGGGCACGACAGTTGACACGGGTGCGGAGCTGCCGGCTAAGCGCTACGTGGACGAAGTCACGAAGTTCGAGGGCTTCGGAAGCGCTCTCAATAGGCTGGGCGTGGCGGAAGACGGACCGGCGATCGCGTCGGCGATGGAATTCGTTCTCGAAGGGTTGCATCTGAACCGTCGATTGAACCGTGATCTCGTAGAGGGCGGCTTCCGCTACCACGTTTAGGGAAGTATCCGCTGTGGACAGAACTATATCTAAGATTGTGAAGCGCGGCTAAAGATCAACACGCCGCACCGCATCCCAAGGGAGGGCTTAACTACCGATGGCAGAAGAAGCGAAATATGACGTCGTAATCGTAGGAGGGGGGGCCGCCGGCCTGGCCGCATCCATCTACGCTGTCCGCGCAATGATGAAGACGCTGGTGATCGAGCGCCAGGCGATCGGCGGTCAGATCCTGTACACGGGCGACATCGAGAACTACCCGGGGTTCCCGGAGCCTATCGGAGGGCCCGAACTCGCTATGCTGTACGAGAAGCAGGCGCTCCGCTTCGGTGTAGAGTTCGTCTACGACACGATAATCCACCTAGATCTTGATGGCCCGATCAAAAAGGTCATCGGCGAAGAGGCTGAGTACACCGCCAAGACGGTGATCATCACGTCGGGTGGTGAGCACAACAAACTTGAAGTGCCCGGCGAAGAAGAGTTCGCAGGACGCGGGGTGTCCTACTGCGCGACGTGTGATGGAAATTTCTTCCGCGATCAGGACGTGACGGTCGTAGGTGGGGGTGACGCGGCGATGGACGAGGGGCTCTACCTAACGCGCATGACGAACAGCGTGACGGTTGTACACCGGCGGGAGGAACTGCGGGCCAGCAAGATCCTTCAAAAGCGCGCGTTCGAGAACCCAAAGATGAGCTTCGTGTGGAATAGCGCGATCAAGGAGATTAAGGGCAACGGCGATGTGAAGAGCATCGTGCTAGAGGACCTCAAGACCGGCGAGGTCTCGGAGCGGGAAACGAACGGGGTATTCGTCTACATCGGTTTCCACCCCATCAACGAGTTCATGATCGGGGCGGTCGATCTAGACGGGGCTGGCCACGTGGTCACGGACATCCAGATGCAGGCGAGTGTGCCGGGCGTGTTCGCGGCAGGCGACGTGCGGACGTTCTCCGACCGACAGCTTGCCAACGCGGTGGGCGATGGTGTGGCGGCGGCGCTGTCCGCGTACCGCTACATCAGCGAAGGATAGTCGACGCACGTCCGGATACGAGTTAGGGCATAGTGAAAGGGGCCTCGGAGGATTCCGTGGCCCTTTTTTGACACGCGTTTCGCGGTTCCCTACTCTCATGAGCAGGCCGGCCTGGACGTTTCAGGCTATGCATATTGGCCTGGGCATCCACTTCAAGCGACTACGGAGATACACCTATGACCCTCGGATGGGCAATCGTTAGCACAGGACGCCACCCTGATACCAAAATGGCACCCGCTATCAACGCTGCGACTGACGCGGCGATTACGGCGGTGGTGAGTCGCGACCAAGGCCGCGCGCACGCGTTCGCGGTCAAACACGGCGCGGCGGCCGCATACGACGACGTGGATGCGATGCTCGCCGATCCGGCGGTGGACGTGGTTTACGTGGCATCGCCGAACGCGCTACACCGCGAGCATACATTGAAGGCGGCGGCAGCAGGCAAGCACGTGCTGGTGGAGAAACCCATGGCGCTAGCGGTGGAGGACTGTCAGTCGATGATTGATATGTGCGCGAGCGCTGGGGTGAAGCTTGGAGTGGGGTTCCACCTTCGCACGCATCCAGGCCACCAGCGCGTGCGTGATCTTGTGGCGGCTGGCGGACTAGGTGAAATCTCGCTGACGACGGTGAATTGGGGCCGTGGCACGCGGGGGCAGACCAAGCCTCCGCCGCGTGCGGATCTGCAGGCCTGGTGGGATGATCCTGCGATGGTCGGCGCGGGCGCGTTCATGGCCACAGGCGTGCACTGCGCCGACATCATGCGCTACGTGCTTGGTCGTGAGGTCACGGAGGTGACTGCGCTGTCCGACGCAACGACTGACGCACCGTTGGAAGAATTATTGGTCATGGCGCTGCGATTCGACGACGGGTCGCTGGGGACTGTGATGACCGGCCGTCGCACCCCTGATTACAAGGCGAACGAGGTGATGGTCTACGGCAGCGAGGGAAG
This sequence comes from Dehalococcoidia bacterium, assembly GCA_963579135.1. Classification (GTDB taxonomy): domain Bacteria; phylum Chloroflexota; class Dehalococcoidia; order Lucifugimonadales; family Australimonadaceae; genus CALGTL01. The sequence continues at coordinate 12,810 of CAUZFB010000001.1, forward strand.
AGCAGGGGTCCACGAGAGCGTCAGCATGGTGCTGGAAGGCGAGTTGGAGATCAGCACCAGCGCCTCTGAGACAAGCGAGTCGTACGAGAACGACCCGATAGCGCTCTATACGTGGCAGGTGAACGCATTCAACGCAGCGGTGGCGGGCGGCGGTGAGCCAGCGGCATCTGGAGTGGATGGCTTGCGCGCAGCGCAGATTACGCTGGCGATGGTGGAATCGGCACGCACGGGGCGACGGGTGGATATCCGGTAGCACACGCCTGAACGCAGGCAAAGAAGACAAAAATAAAGAGGCGCCCCTATGGGCGCCTCTTTACGGTTCCAATATCAAGGCCTATTAGCCGCCGCACCCGCAGTTGCCACCGCAAGCACAACCGCCACCGCTACCACAACTGCCACCGCCAGCCATTGCAATATTGGGATTCGTGATAACGAATCCGCTACGCATGAGGCTTTCGGTGTAGTCGATTTCCGCACCATCCAAGAGAGGTGCGCTGTCGACATCAGCAATCACTCGGACGCCGACGTCGTGTAGAACCAGGTCGTCCTCAGCGAGGCCTTCCTCAAGCGCCAGCATGTACTGGGCTCCGCCACCCTGGGGAACCACAATCACGCGAAGGGCTCCTTCTGGCTGACCTTCTTCGTCAAGAATTTCCTTGAGTTTCACTGCTGCCATATCGCTAACGGTAATCATGCGCGCTCCTTGGCATCCGTCGCCACTGTATGCCGTCAGAATACTGTGCCCTCTGGCCAAGGTCAATAGGACGAGATCTTAAATCCCAACCCGCCGACCGTGTTGCGTCTACCACGGCTATGGGTTCCCAGCGGCGGCGCAAGTCGCCTCATGGAGACCAACAAATTGCGATTTCCCTAGCACCGTACCTTGATGTGCGCCGCATCGCGAACTATACTAACTTGTGCCATATTTCACGAAAGGAACAAAAATGGATCTCGACGAACTCGACGATAAGTTGATATCGCTGCTGCAGGTCAACGGACGCGCATCGAATATCGAGCTGGCTAAGCAGGTAGGTGTTAGTGAGGGGACGATCAGACGACGATTCCGGAACCTGATCAAGGACGAGGTCATCCGGGTCGTCGCGATCCCTGACCCCGGGAAGATGGGCAGGGGCACGACTGCGGTCATCGCCCTGCAGGTAGAGCCCTCAGAGGTGGATCCGGTCGCGGCAAAACTGGCGGAGATTCCCGAGGTGCAGTACGTTTCTGTGACCACCGGCGCGTTTGACGTATTCCTGTGGGTTGCTCTCGGCTCGCCGGAGGAGCTGTCCAGTTTCCTCCGTTTGCAGGTCGGTGGTATCAGCGGCGTGCGTCGAACGGAGACGTTCGTGAACCTGTCGATCCGTAAAAACCCGGCAGGGCCGATAGCTGCGAAATAAGAAGCAGTAGCGCTGCGTTTTCAACCACCAGTCTGTTTGGTACACTACGCGGCGCTCGACGCGACGCCAGGAAGGCACGCGGCTGAGCGTGAAAATCGAGGGAGGTTTCACTGCGGATGACCTACATAATCGTTTCCCCGTGCGTCGACCTTAAAGATGCAGCCTGTGTGGATGTCTGCCCTGTGGACTGCATCTACGAAGGTGAGAAGCAGTACTTCATTAACCCTGAAGAGTGCATCGACTGCGCGGCGTGTGAGCCGGTTTGCCCGGTGACCGCCATCTTCGCTGAGGATGCTGTTCCCGACGGTGAAAAAGAGTTCATAAAGCTCAACTACGACTTCGAGTATCCAAGCTAACTCAAGTCCGATTTAGCTGGACGTAAAGCCAGCCGACCAATGGTCGGCTGGCTTTTGTTACCCGAATTTATTGGGCTAAGAGCCGGTTATCCGGCAAGACTGTCAAGCACTTGTTCGGTAGACCCCAACAGGCAGGTGAAGATTGGCACGTCGCGCTCGGTGTAGGGGCGTTGCTCCGCGGTACGCAGGTCCATGACCAGCTGTAGGAATCGCGCCGGGCTGTCGGTCTCGAAGCCGAGCACGAACTCCTGGTCGTCGAGCCCGTAGGAGTAGGTGGTGTGGATCTTCACCTCGGGGTACTTGTGCCCAACCTCGAAATGCTCGTTCATCATGCGCTGGCGCTCCTCCATGGAGAGCTGGTACCAACCGTGAGTCTTGATAAAGGGATAGACGAACAGGTAGGGACGTCCCATGGGCCGGATACGCGTACGGTTCTCTCCGCCTTCATGGTCGTGCTCGTCCAGATACAGGGAGTGGCGGGTCATGGCGAGGTAGGAGGTCGTAGTCTCAAGGTAGGTGCCGAGATGCGTCGCGGCAAGCTGCGTTGCTAGCATCTGTACGCGCTCGAGGTCAGCGCTCACCGTCCACACCATGATGTCCGCGTCAGCGCGCATGCCCATGAGGCTGTAGGTGCGTAACATCATGCCGTCAGCGCCATCAAGGACCGCTGCCAGCTCTCTTTTGTCCTTGGAACGGACTTCTTGCGATAGCCGCCTCCACTCGGGGGCAACTTTGTAAAACGTATACTTGACTACCTGTGCGGTAGGTTGCTCAGCCATCATGATGAGGTCTCCGTGCTTGGGGTGAAACAACTCTATTCTAACGGGCTAACCCGCTAGCTGGCGTCGGTTGACTCGCGAGTGGGCCAGAGGGCCATGGCCGCCGCCGCCAAGAGCATCACGGCGCCGATAACGTAGAACCAGAATACAAAGATCAGGCCGACGACCGCTGAGGTAATCAGCAGGCCCGCGCCGAGCCGAAGTCGCGCGCGGGCGGTGATGGCGGCAGCAACGCCGACGAACGATGAGAGGATGGCGCCGACCGCTCGTGCGGTGAAAACGCCGGCTTCGTCTGCACCAGTGGAGACTCCCATGCCGCCGGTGAACAGCGCCATCATCGCTCCGACGAACGCCAAGGCTGCGCCGAAACCGCCAACCAACGCAACGATGATTCCCACGGATTCTCCTTACTACGATGAGCCTGCCAATAAGCAACGGGGTTGGGGGAGTTTACACTCCGGTCGAATCCGGACCGCAGCCTGATACATCTTCTTTTGTGACCGGAATCTGGGCGGAAGAGGTGCGAGGTGGATGGATATCAAGGGATACGGTCTACTGACCACGGTGGCCGTCGGCGGCCTCGACGCGCGGCTTTCTGCGATTCCGGGTAGCCCCGTATCGCGACTGCTTCATCCATCCATCTGTGGGAAGCCGTGTGAGGTCGGGTTACGTAGCAGTTGATAGTTGGGGGTTCTAGACTGAGGAACAGGGGGCAATGACAACAACGTTAGACATGATCGAAAGCAGGCGAATGAGTTTCAAGAAGGCTGGCCTCACCGCTCTAGCGGTCACGGCGTCTGCCCTCCTTGCAGCGTGTGGCGGCGCGGCTGAGGAGGCCGCGGCAACCCCAACGTCTGCGGCCGGTTATGGGGACGCGCCTGCGGCATCAACGATCAATCTTGAAACGCCGGACCTCACCATCAGCGCGTATCAACGAGCGGACGTGCTAGGTGGCGAAGAGGTATTGCTGTCTGAGTTGGTTGGCCACGGCAAGCCGGTGGTGCTGAACTTCTGGGCGGCGCTCTGTCCGCCGTGCAGGGCTGAGATGCCCGACATCCAAGCCGTGTTTGAACAGCGAAGCGAGGACGTCATGATCGTCGGGGTCGACATCGGTCCGCAGCAGTTCCTGGGATCACGCGAGGATGGCAAGGAACTGCTAGCCGAACTCGCTATCAGCTACCCCGTAGGGACGACGTTCGATGACAACGTTGTTCGCGAATTTCGGGTGGTGGGCATGCCGACGACGTTTTTCATCAATGCGGACGGCAGCTTGCTGCGAGCGTGGAGCGGATTTCTGGACGAAGCGAAGTTCCACGAGTTCATCGACGACATGCTGGAAAACTAGCGTCAGGCCGGTTGACGCTAGTCCGGTGCGCGGAAGCACCCGGTGACGTGGTCATTGACCATGCCCATGGACTGCATGTAGGCGTAGACGATGGTTGAGCCCACGAACTTGAATCCGCGCTTCTTGAGGTCATTGGCCAGCGAGTCGGACTCCGGTGAGGTGGCGGGAATCATATCTCCGGTCAACGGTGAGGGGCGCGGCATCGGCTCGCCGCCGACGAAGCTCCAGAGGTAATCGGCGAAGGTACCGTCCTCCTGCTGGATCTCGAGGAAACGCTGGGCGTTGGTAATCATGGCTTTGAGCTTGAGGCGGTTGCGGATGATGCCCGGATTGCCCATCATTCGCTCTACCTCGGCGTCGCCATAGCCTGCGACCTGGACCGGGTTGAATCCTTCGAATTCTTTGTTGAACTCAGCGCGCTTGTGCAGCACCGTGCGCCAGGATAAGCCCGCCTGCGCCGCCTCTAGCGCCAGATACTCGAAGAGCACGCGGTCGTCCCGGGTGGGGACACCCCACTCTTCGTCGTGGTACCGGATCATCAATTCATCGTTGGGCCAGGAACAGCGCTTCTTCTCAGCCATGGGGTATTTGCCTCTCCGCAATGTGCGGGGTGGATTGTAGACTACGGTCGATGACCGAGCAGAACGCCAATTCACTCCGACGACCCGGTGACGGAGAGCGACCGCGTAGCTACAAGACTGAGGCGCTCGTGCTGCGGAGCCGCCCGATGCGGGAGGCTGACCGGCTCATCACGGTGCTGACGCCGAACCTGGGCAAGCTGCCCGTGACGGTTCGCGGCGCTCGACGGATCACGAGTAGGCTCGGCGGACATCTCGATGCCTTCAACCACGTACATCTCACGCTGGCGATCGGCCACCAGGTGGACGTGGTTACCGGTGCGGAGTCGATCGAAAGTTTCGGTGCGCTCAAGGGAGACCTAGATAGGCTTGCGACGGGCCTGTACCTCATGGAACTCGCGGATGCGTTGCTTCCCGATGCGTCACCTCACCCAGGCGCGTACACGCTCTTACTGGACGCGCTACGAGCGCTCGACCGGGGCGAGTCCCTGGACGGAGTGGCGCGCTACGCAGAATTTCGCTTGCTGGAAGATTCTGGCTACATGCCTGAATTGGGAAGCTGCCAGGTATGCGGTGCTGAAATCGTCCCTGAGCACCATCGATTCGCTCCCGGGCTTGGCGGTGTGGTCGACGATACGTGCAGCGTCGCCATGGGGCAGGTGCTATCGCTATCATTGAACGCACTGAAGGTGCTGCGCCACTACCACCGCACCGGGATGGCTGACGCTGTGCAGGTGAGCCTGTCGCTCGTTCTGCGCGATGAGTTGGAGAGGATCCTGGGCATATCCATCTACTATGTACTTGAGCGTGAGATAGCGACGGCGGACTTCGTCGATCATCTCAGGAAGTTGCGGAGCCAGGCGGCCACGTCTCCTGGCTCACTGGAAACGCGATAGGACGAGGGCCAGGAGGTCTTTACCCGCGTCGAGTGCGGCGCTCGTGTACGGCAGAGCAACCCATAGATCACAACTACATATTCCCCGGACCTCGCTAGGACCAGGTCAGGAGGCGGCGACCGGCCAAGAGCGAGGCGTGTGCCATCACCGCTTGGCATCAGCCACTCGGCAGGAAGAATGATCCATCTTCCTGTCGAGTGGTTAGCTGGCGATAACCACTGGCTCTTCGGTCACCTGGCCATTTTCAATGAGGAACGCCCGAACCTGGGGTTCGTCGGCAATTTGCTGGCTGTTGCCATCGAACTCGCATGGCGAGACGATGAGGTAGAAGTTGGTGGGGTACGCCGCCAGCCGGATGTCTGTCGCGGACGGGGCCGCAGGCGAATGAGAGTGGGAGTGGTAGAAGGCGGGCTCCCAACCAGCGTCTTCCACCTCTCGCATCGTCATGAAGTGCTGTTTGGCATCCATCTCATACCGGTAGGGACTGGGGTGAGTGTTCTTAATCCGGTAGTGAGCTTGGACCTTGCCGCCGAGGACTCCGAGCATTCCACAGCATTCGTTGGGGTGTTCCTCGGCAGCATGCTGCAGCATCGCATCCCGGAACTCGCGAGGAATCTCCACGTTTCGTCTCCATAGGCACGCATCCATAGGTACGCGGTCCGTGTTTGTAGTTCGCAGGAGAGGCCTAGGGACCGGCCTCGATCTGAACGCCCGTGCTGGCGACCACATCACCAATCACAACGCCGGTGACCCCGCGGGACGTGAGCTCCGCTAACAGTCGATCTGCTTTGTCAACGGGCACGCTGAGGACAAGCCCTCCCGAGGTTTGCGCGTCAGACAGGATGAGCTGGTCCTCAATCGTCAAATCCTCATGCCAGCGAACCACGCTGGCGGCCGCGTCGTGATTGCGGCGCGTGCCACCGGAGAACGCACGGTCAGCTAGTTCGCGAACGCCTGGCAGCAGCGGCACCGCCGCCATGCTAACGCGCGCGGTGGTGCCACTCGCTTTCATCATCCCGCCAAGGTGGCCCATAAGACCGAAGCCAGTGACGTCTGTGGCGGAGTTGACGCCCACGGCGACCATTGCCTCGGACGCAGATTTGTTGGTAGTGCGCATCGCCGCAACAGCCGATGCCACATGCGCAGGGTCAGCGATCCCAGCCTTGCCCGCAGTGGCGATAACGCCTGTGCCGATGGGCTTCGTGAGCACCAAGTTGTCGCCAGGCTTGGCGCCGGCATTGGTCACGATGTCGTTGGGGCCGATGATACCGGTGACGGCCATACCGTACTTAGGCTCAGCATCCTTGACCGTGTGCCCGCCTGCGATGAGCACGCCCGCCTCGACGGCAACGTCAGACCCGCCCTGCAGGATACGGCCGAGGATCGCGGTATCGAGGTCCTCCGGGAAGCACACGATGTTGAGCGCGAGCACGGGGGTGCCACCCATGGCGTACACGTCGCTAAGCGCGTTCACGGCGGCGATGGCACCGTAGTCGTAGGCGTCGTCAACGATGGGAGGGAAGAAGTCGACGGTCTGGATGACGCATAGGTCCTCAGTCAACTGATAGACGGCTGCGTCATCACCTGTGTGGAAGCCCACGAGCAGCTTTGGGTCCTGCACGTGAGGAAGATGGCTCAGAACCTCGCCGAGGTCCTCAGGACTGAACTTACCCGCTCAACCAGCGCAGGTGGCGAGCGAAGTTAGGCGGAATGTTTCTTTTTGCATAAACGGAGTATACCTCTGGGATACAGTCGGGTTCCGGCCATCATCTCGAAAACTCCAACCGGGAAGGCCCCAAGTGTTCGATGTAAAAGTGGCCCCGGCGGGTGCCGGGGCCACTTGGAGTTTCTGTATGATTGCCGATTATGCGCCCGCGGCGACTGCGTTGTCGGGCGGGACATCGGACTCAAACAGGCGCTTTAGCTCCGCACCCTCGACCATTTCGTTGGCCATCAGATACAGGGCTATCTGCGTCAGCTTGGGTTGGTTCTCTTCCAGGATGCGCTTACAGGTGGAGTAGGCTTCGAGGATGATGGCCTGGACCTCGTCATCGATGTCCTCAGCGACCTTGTCGCTGTAGTCGCGCTGCTCGGTGATCTCACGACCGAGGAACACCATCTCCTCGCGCTTGCCGTACGTGCGTGGCAGGAGCTTGCCGCTCATGCCGTAACGGGTGACCATTGCGCGAGCCAGGCCTGTGACCTGCTCCAGGTCGTTGCTAGCTCCAGTAGTGACCTCGCCGAACGTTATTTCTTCCGCGACCCTACCACCGAGGGCCATGGCGATGCGGTCCAACAGTTGCGGCCGCGAGTAGAACATTCGATCCTCAGTGGGCAAGGACTTGGTGTAGCCAGCCGCCATGCCGCGAGAGATCACGGAAATCTTCTGAACGGGGTCTGCATGCTCCAAGAGGTGCCCGACCAGCGCGTGACCACCTTCGTGGTACGCGACAATCTCTTTCTCGTGGGGCGAGATGACCCGGGAACGGCGCTCGGGACCCATGGTCACGCGATCGACGGACTCCATGAGCTCCTCGTAGCCGATCTCTTTCTTCTTACGGCGCGCGGCGAGGATGGCCGCCTCGTTGACGAGGTTGGCCAGATCTGCGCCGGAGAAGCCGGGGGTCTGGCGGGCCAACGCCTCCAGGTCCACGTTGTCGGAAAGGGGCTTACCGGTGATGTGAACCTTCAGCACGGCGACCCTGCCATTGATATCGGGAGAGTCAAGAACCACGCGACGGTCGAATCGACCAGGGCGCAGCAGCGCCGGGTCTAGGATGTCCGGCCGGTTGGTCGCTGCGATGACGATGACGTTGGTGCTGGTGTCAAACCCGTCCATCTCAACGAGTATCTGGTTCAACGTCTGCTCACGCTCGTCATGCCCACCGCCCAGGCCGGCGCCCCGGTGACGACCGACGGCGTCAATCTCGTCGACGAAGACGATGGCAGGCGAGTTGCGCTTCGCTTGGTCAAATAGGTCGCGAACGCGAGATGCACCGACGCCAACGAACATCTCGACAAACTCGGAACCGCTGATGGAGAAGAAAGGGACGCCAGCCTCACCGGCCACTGCACGGCTGAGGAGCGTTTTGCCAGTACCTGGGGGGCCGACCATGAGGACGCCCTTGGGGATGTGTGCTCCGAGGGAGAGGAAACGCTCAGGGTACTTCAGGAATTCGACGACTTCCTCAAGCTCCGCCTTCGATTCTTCAACGCCGGCGACATCGGCGAACGTAACGGTGGGGCGGTTGCCCGAGAATATGCGCGCCTTGCTACGACCGAAGCCCATGGTCTGGTTATTGGAGCCTTGAGCCTGGCGCATCATGAACAGCAGGATCGCGCCGAAGAAGATCAACGGCAGGAACTGGAGAAAGACACCGAACAGTGTGCCGAAACCGGAGGACTGCTGAACCTCAATCTGAAAGCTCTTCTCGTTAGGATCGACTCCTGCCACCAGGAAAAGCTCGTAGACGCTTGTACCTGGTTCCTTCGCCGCCGTGAGCAGCTCATTCGGGCTGTTCTTAGGCGTCACGATGAGCGTATCACCGTCGACGACGACCCTTGAAATCTGCTCATTCTCGGCCATCTGCAGAATCGCTGAAAGATCTACTTTCTCGGTGTTTCCTCCAGAGGAAAACAGCGTGAAGAAAATGGCGATAACCGCCACGAAGATGATCAGGTATATGAAGGCGTTACTGACCCACTTATTACCCATTTACTCCATCCAGACGCGCGCCGTTGAGACTGCGGGCCCACGCCAACCGTGAAAGCTTATCAGCACGGGAGCAAACCGGGAATCTTGACAAGGGCTCCCCCGCTCTCTGACTTGTTTAGATTCGTTGACAGCCCGAATCGGCGCAGCCTAGAATCGATAGCAAGGCGTCGTACGCTCATTTGAGCATCACGACCTGTTGGGAGACGATAGTGAAACTGTCCGAAGCACTGATTCAATACCTCGCTAACGCCGCCGACACCATCGACTCTTACTCACACCAGGAACTCCATCGATTCGGCAGGTCAATTGGCCTTGACCGGGATGTAGAAGCCCTCGCTCCTCCTGCCATCGCAGACTATGCGGAAGCAGTTGTCGCGGCCGGTGGCGATGTTCATGGGCGCCTCGCCCCTCTGAAAGAGTTCTTGGCCTACCTGAAGAAGCACAACTACTCCTCCCATAGCCTGGCCCCCCATGTGAAGATTCCCCGCGCAACACAGCGTGCAATGCTGGCCTCAAGGGCAGCACAAAACTTCATTCCCATGACCAAAGAGGGCAAGCAGCTTCTCCAAAATGAGATGGATGCCCTTAAAGGCGGTCGCAACGAGATTATCGACGCGATCCGCCTGGCCGCAGCCGACGGCGACTTCAAAGAGAACGCGCCGCTGGATGCCGCCCGCGAGATTCAGGGCAAGAACGAAGCGCGCGTCCGCGAACTGGAAGAGACGCTGCGTCGCTCGGTCATCCTAGACCCCAAGGTGGGCAAGGGTGTACGCGTTGGTAGCATCGTGGTGTTACAGGACCTAGGGAGCGGCAAGAATGTCACCTACAAGCTCACTGACTCCGCCGAGGCAGACCCGCCGGGAGGAAAGATCTCCATTGTGTCCCCCGTCGGCGAGGCCCTGATGGGCCACAACCCAGGCGAAGAGATCTCGGTTCAGACGCCCAAAGGCGAGCGCAAGTACATTCTTTCGACCATTAAGTAGGAACGGTACGGCTTGAACCTCCGCCCACCACTCCTGTCGCGATTGCCTTTTTATCGCCTCCTTGTCCGTCCCTTCCTCTTTCGTTTCGCCCCCGAACCCGCGCAGCGGATCACAGGCAAAGCGCTCGCCGTCAGGCCGCTTTGGCGCGCCTACGCAAGATTTGCGAACGTCCCTGATGTCCCGATTACCGTAGCCGGCATGGCGCTGCGCAACCCGGTGGGTCTGGCGGCAGGCCTGGACAAGCAATGTGCCTACTTGGACAGCCTCAGTAATCTGGGGTTCGGATACGTCATCGGTGGCACGGTCACGCACGACGCACGCACCGGGAACCCCAAGCCACGCGTGCTCCGGTTGCCTGAGCAATCGTCGCTGGTAAACGCTCTCGGGTTCCCTAGCGAGGGTCTACGCGCCGCTGAGGCACGACTTCGCAAGCTGACCAACCGGCCCGCCAACGTTCTGGTGAGCATCGCTGCGCTAGATGAGCAAGAGACGCGCGAGTGCCTCACCACGCTCGAACCGCTGGTAGACGCAATCGAGGTCAACATCAGCTCGCCCAACACTGCGGGCCTACGCAAATTCCAGGAGCCGGTGGCCCTTCGAGGTCTATTGGACGTGCTAAATGAGGCCCGGACGAAGCCATTGTTCATCAAGATACCGCCGTACATGAATGAGGCGGAACGTGAGGGAGTGATGAGCCTGGTGCGAGCTTGTCGTGATGCAGGCGTGACGGGCATCACGGTCATGAATACCATTCCCGTTGAAGACGCTCGGCTGGCTATGGGGCGCGGGGGGCTGAGCGGCCTGGCAGTGCGAGAAGATATGCTCCGCATCGTGCCCGAAGTCCGCGCCGAGGTGGGGAGCGCAATGGTAATCCACGCGTGCGGTGGGATCGCGACCGCGGAGGACGCGCGACATGCGCTGGCTGCGGGCGCCAACACAGTGCAGATCTACACGTCCATGGTCTACCGTGGTCCGGGGGTTGTCGGCGAAATCGTGAAAGGTCTTGCCAAACGATCATGACAGAAGAATCGAGAGACCCCGTACGTGAAGGGGTGGCCGACGAGCTGGCGAAACTCCAACCACTCCAGGCGCTCACCGATGAGTTGCGCCTCTATCCGGTGCGCTTGCTGGAGCAGGTCTGCGAGCTGGCCGACCGCCGCCAAGGCCCCGTTCCCGACCACACGTTGACGTTCCTGCCGTACCTTGGCGAAACGGCGATTCGTGCGTTGGTGGATGGTGGGTACGTACAGCGGCTCGACGATGTGCCCTACGCTATCCTGGCCTACCTGCCTACCGAGCAGGGACGCGCCCTTGCGGCCAGCCTACGCGAGACGCCCAAACCGCGACCAAAGGGACCGAGCTAAGCCGCGCTGCGACTGGGCTTTCGGCCTAATTCGGCAGGAAATTCCGGGCCCAGTTCAACTCTACGAACCCCTGCCCGATTTGGTGACCGTCGTCGTCGACGGCATCAACCCCCGCCTCCCAGTACACCACTCCCAGGAACGCACTAGAGAACTCAGACTCGGCCACAAGCGGTTCTAGGGTGAACGCCAGGTCTTCGTCCGGCACCTCCACGCGCCATCTTGTGCGGTACGCCGTCCCGGTATTCTCGCTCACCCACTCGTCGGCTAGCGGTTCGAAAGTGAATTCGGTCGCGCTGAGTCGCTGTACGTCAGCCCCCGGGCGCCGCAGCGTCGCGTAGACGTCGATCGCATCGCCGTTCGCGTCGGTCAGGTTCGTGAGCATAAGGTCGGTACCATCGTCCAGTTGCAGACTCGCCCAGTCCCAGAACACCGCCACGGGCTGAAAATCGCCCCACTGCTTATCCATCCACGCCAAGCCCGTCACGGTGTGCGGGCCGTCCTCAGTGGTTAGCGTACCAGTAAGTTGGAGGCGAGGCTGTGAGTAGTAGTAAGTCACACCCGCCTCGCCGAAATCGACGAGGCCATCATCGTCGTGGAGCAAGGCGGAGGCCGCAGGCTCGGCGCCGGCCAGCGCGAGAGTGAGGTCGTATCCGACGCCTGGCGCGCTTCCGATGAGCCGGTAGTGCTCGCCGCCAACGCCCGAGACCAAGCCGTCACCGATAGTGATCTCGAAGTCACCAGTCGCGGCCATGAGACGTGCGTCCGCAGTGCGGAGCCGTTCAGCGTTGGCGTGACTTCCGCTGTCCTGATCGGCGAACCCGATCTGCCGCACATACAACGTTCGCCCAGAGCCGAGCTGTTGCACCTGGAAAACCACGTCGTGGAGGGCGTATCTAGCGCCCGTCTCGTCAGCAAAATGTGCGTTAAAGTACCACCACTCCGTCTGGAAGTCGTGGGGAGCCTCGTCAGCGGGCAGCGTGATCGGCGGCAGGCCGTAGGGAGGAGTAGGCACGGGTGTCGGAGTAGGTGTTGGTGCACTGGTGGAGCAGCCAGCGAGCACGAGAACCGCCAGCACGGCGAACGTGAAGACTGAGGGAGAGAGTGAAGTAGAGAATCGCACGACGACGCCATTATCTCCTATGCACGGGAACGGCCGAGGAAACGGGCGACAGCCTGCTAGAATGCCCTCCGTGCTCCGCGAGCCGAGTCATGAACCCCGAGCAAGTACGCAAACCATTCACTAAACGCCTAATCATCATCGGGGCGGTCGCTCTTGCCATTCTTGCTGTGGTTTACCTCGGTATGTCTTGGTATGTGGTCAGCCAGGCTCTCCAAGGTGAGATTGTGGCTTTCGAGCATCATCCGGGTGAGCTGGGGCTCACCTACGAAGATGTCGAGTTCCACCCACGTGGGGACGAGTCGATCACGCTCCGGGGCTGGTGGCTGCCTGCTGACGACGCGGTCGGCTCCATCGTTTGGGTGCACGGAGTGGACAAGAATCGTGCGGCACAACTGCCGATGCTCCGTGATTTGATTAACGAAGGGTTCTCGATCTTGGCCTTTGACCTCAGGGGCCACGGTCAGTCCGACATCGTGCCGTTGGGTGCTGGGTTCAAGGAACCTGCGGACGTGCGCGGTGCCATCGATTTCCTGCTAAACGATAAAGATGTAGCCTCTGGCGAAGTGCTGCTCATGGGCTGGAGCTTCGGCGCAGGCATAGTACTGATGGCGGGAGTAGGAGAGCCCGCTGTTGCGGCGGTCTACGCCGACACGCCCTTCGCGTCCTTGACCGATATGATGATCGGCGAGATAGCGAAGCGAACGCCGTTCCCTGCCTGGTTCGCGTCTATGCTACGACCGGGCATCGTGCAGATGGCCAGCCTGCGAGGCATCAAGATCGATGAGGTCCGGCCCGAGGTTGCCGTTGCGGGCTACACCGACATGGTCATTGGGCTTGCCCACTGCCGCGAAGATGAGCGTATCCCGCTGGAGCACTCTCTACGGATCCGCGAGGCGGCATTAGAGACAGGAGTCTGGTTCAACCTGTACCCCCGTTGTGGCCACAACGAGGCCTACGACGATTTCACCGAACAGTACGTCTCGATAGTGACCAACTACTTCCGGGACCAGCTGGGCTTGGCCACGGCGCAGCAGTAGATGAACATCCGTTCCTTTTCGATCGTCATAATCGCGCTCCTCGCTGCCGCGTGCGGTAACGAAGAGGGCCACGAGGTTCAGGGTTCCATCAGCACGGACAACGTAGGGTTCCTTCTGACCGCGTCGGAGCTCGAAGAGCACGGGCGAGATGGGCTCAACATCCAGGCTAACGTGAGCGGCCTGATGAATCGCGCCCGCGAGGCCGGTTTACCGATCGAGGATATCGAGGATTGGGTGGCGATCGACTACGCAGAAAGCGTGGACGGCGCTCGGCTGAACTTCGCACTCCTCGACCTGATCGACGCACCCAGCGCCCATGCTCGCTTCGATGATCTAGTAAGCGAGTTCGTCCTAGTTGAGTCAGATCAGGGGATCGGCGAGCGGTTCGCTGGCCTCGCGCCGATCACAGGGGGCGTCCACACCGTCGTCATGTTCCTGGTTGGGGACAAGGTGACGGTGATGACCACAACGACCTCGCTCACTGACATGGAACCGTTGATGACATCCGAGCAATTAGTCGAGATCGCCCGGCTGGTCGCACCGCGAATCATCCCGTGACCCGGCTCCTCGCGGTGAGCGCGCTCGCGGCGTTGTTCATCGTTCTGGTCGCCGCCTGCACGGGCAGCGGAACTCCTATCTCTCTCGGCGATACGCCTCTGACCAAAGATGTTGCAGAACGCCTCATTACGAAGACGGAGATCGAAGCTGCCGGGGGCGACGGTGGCGGGCTCAATCAATCCGTCGAAGATCTGCTGGAAATCGCCAGCTCCATCGACGCCACGCTACCCACGACAATCGAATCTCTCTGGAGCGTGCGCTGGACCGCAAGCGGCAGGCCAGGCGCGCTGATGACGTTGACCCGCTTCCGAGAGGCTCCGGGCGCCCACGGCGTGCTTGACCAGATCGAATCGGGTGTGGCCTACCACGCGATGGATAAAGCGATCGGCGATCGCTCGGCGCTGTCGCCAGCCAACGCGGACATCGGCATAGCGGTGACGTTCCTGCATGGTCGCACGCTGGTGGCGTTCCAGTTGCCGGTGGCGAGCGATGGATCGACGCTGCTAAACGAGCAACAATTGCTTGAACTCGCCGCGATGATCGAGGCCAAGCTGTAGCGTTCATATGGCCTGAGGCTCCAACGCTCAGCTTGGCCGATTGGGCCTAGTGAAGGAGGCCACCGCCATCACAGACAATCGACTGGCCCGAGATCATCGCGCCGTCGTCGCTGGCCAAGAACGCAATGAGGCCCGCCAAGTGCTCGGGGTAGACGCGCTTCTTGATAGCCTGATTCTGCATGGTACGCTCGAACATCTCCTCGCCGTTGTACTCAAGCGTCCCTTCGGTGGCCACTTGGCCGGGCATGACGGCGTTAACGGCGATGCCGTCGCCGCCGAGCTCTTTGCACATGTTCCAAGAGAGGCCAATCACCGCACCCTTAGCCGACACGTACGGTGTCTGTCCAGGGTTGCCCATGAAAAACGTACGTGAGGCGACGTTGATGACGCGACCGTTCTCGCTCGCTTTCAACATGGGATAGGCGGTTTTGATGGCGAGGAAATAACCGATGTAGTTGATTTCGGCAAAGCGTTCGAGGTCGCCTTTAGTCCAGTCCTGCCAGTCCCGGCGTGGAGCGATGATGCCCGCGTTGTTCACCAGGATGTCGAGTCCGCCATAAGTGGTCTCAACTCCCTTGAACGCCTCAGCCAGCAAGCCTTCGTCTGTGGTATCCACCATGAATGCAGAACCGCCTATTTCCTTGGCGACCGTCTCCGCTTCATCTAAGCGCAGATCGAGGATTGCGACCTTAGCGCCTTCTTCGGCCAGCCGGATCGCGGCGGCCTTCCCCAGTCCGCGTGCGCCACCCGTTACCACTGCTATCCGCCCGTCCAGTCCTCGCATGTCATTCCCCTGTTCCACTGGTCTGATTTCGTCTATGGGGCCCGCTGCGCGCGGGCCCACTACGGGTCGGTCACCGTCCGCTCGCGGAAGATGGCGAATGAACTGGTGTACCCGTGGAGGTACGTTGTGCCGCCCACGGGGCCAATCTCGCCGTTACAGAAGAACCCGCCCATGGGCAGGCTGCCAACCAACTCGTTGAACATGTCCGTGTCGTGTCCCTCTCTCCCGTACAGGTAGTTGCCCCTGCCCGTGCATTGGAACATCAACGCCGCAGCCACATGGCGATCGCCCACACCGCGCAGGTAAGTTGAGAATGCGTCCCGCAGGTCGTCGGCAGACGTTTCTGCGTCCCGAACGTGGAATTGCACCAGCAATCCCTCCCTCAAGCCTGCGCCCACCGCAACAGCACCCCTTTCGACGTCAGCACCGACGATGTTGCGGATCAGGAAATCTCCAGGGCCGGCCTCGTCGAGCAGCGGATCCATGGCGACGCCCATGAACAGGTGGCGCTGCATCAGATCTCGTTCGCGTTCGCTGGAATGATCGAACAGTTCCTGTAGCTCCTCCAAGGGGGGGCGGTCATCTGCGGTCAGTAGCATGTTCCGCTCAGCCGAGGTCACGCGCATGGCGTGGCCTATGGGACGGCAACCCTGGGCGACGACGGTGTCTACGACGATATCGCCGGACAGGGCCACGCCGACCGCACCACTGTTGTGCGTTACACCATTCAGGTAGAGCGAGTGCGACCCAGGCCGAGAGCCACCACTGGCCAGCCCGCCAATCTTCGCGGCAGAGGGAAATGCGAAGTCAAGCCCGGCCAGGAGCGCCTCCCCGTCCACGGTGAACGGGTCCGCGAGGAGGATGAAGTGGGGGCCGGCCGCAGCAGGTGCGCCCGCGAGGTCTTCCCAAGCGTCAGGTGGGTCATCAGGCGATGGCAACACGCTTTCGTTGAGGTGGAAGGGGGAGAGTTCGACCCCAGGGAGATGCGCCACAGTCAGCGAGAGCGCGGGGGCGGTTTCGATCTCCTTGCCCCCGCCTATCACGCCAGCGCCGGTACATCCAAGAACCGCGGCGCCGGGAAAGCGTTCGGCGACGACCTCCGCCAGGGAGTCGACCTGACAGTCGTATGCAACGTCGGCGAATACGACGACCAGATCAGGCGCGAGGCCGTCCATTTCCGCGCGGAGCGTCGCTTCACACGCGCCCAGCGCATCGGGGAGCAGAGGTTCGGTGGAGATACTAGAAGCCCAACGCATGGCTGATCGTAAAACCCTCGGGGAGCGGCAGAGTACATTCGGATAGGCCGCTCAATGGACGCTGAGTATAGTGCACGGGACGCCTACAGTAGGCGTCGGGGTCGTTGGACAACGTCCCCGCAACAGAGGTATTATAGAAGAGTTGAAGGAGTGGGCAGTGCCCACTCTTTCGTTCTTCAAAGGGATTGGCTGCAAGCTGACTGACCGTATCGGATGAGTCGTATCGGGACGCCCGATCACGGCAGTAGTGCATGACGAGGTAGGCACATGAAGAGTGAGTTCTTGATCGCGGTGACGCAGCTGGCAGCGGAACGAAATCTGCCACAGGACATGGTCATCTCCGCCGTGGAGGCGGCCCTTGCTTCTGCATACCGGAAAGAGAGCGCATCCGGCGGTCAGAGCAACGTCCGCGTCCACCTCGACCCGGGCACTGGTGAGATCGACGTTTTCCAGCTCAAGACCATCGTGGAGGAGATCACCAACGATCTCGCCGAGGTGACAGTGGACGAGGCCAAACAGCTTCGGCCTAAAGAGGCTCACGGGATTGGCGACATCTTGGAGTTTGAGATGGAACCCCAGGTGGCCGGCCGTATTGCGGCACAAACCGCGAAACAGGTCGTGATCCAACGGCTGCGCGAAGCCGAGCGCGAGCTGGTCTTCGCCGAGTTTTCCGAACGTGAGGGTGAGGTGTTCACGGCGACGGTGCAGCGCGGCGAATCCCGCTACGGCGGCATGGTGACGCTGGACCTCAACGGCCGAGCGACGGCGATCCTACCTGCTTCAGAGCAATCGCAGGCCGAGCGCTACAGGCCCGGTATGAAGATCAAGGTGATGATCCTCGAGGTCAGCCGCACCCCCCGCGGCCCCGAGATTGTCGCAACCCGCACCCACGCAGATCTCCTGCGCAGGCTCTTCGAGATGGAAGTACCAGAGATTTACAACGGAATCGTTGAGATCAGGGGCATCTCCCGTGAAGCGGGCTCCCGCGCCAAGGTGGCAGTGTTCGCCAAGCAGGAGGGGGTTGATCCGGTGGGAGCGTGTGTCGGCCTGCGCGGTATACGCATCCAGAACATCGTCAACGAACTCCAGGGCGAGAAGATTGACGTTATCCAGTGGTCCAAAGACGACTCAGTGTTCATCTCTCATGCTCTCAGCCCGGCGCAGCCATTGCGTGTGGAGCTCAACAACGACGACATCACGGCTACGGTCGTGGTACCGGACCGCCAGCTCTCCTTGGCCATCGGCCGTGAGGGACAGAACGCACGGCTGGCGGCGAAGCTCACCGGCTGGAAGGTAGATATCAAGAGCTCGACCGAAATCGAGATCGAGCGGATGAAGCAGCAGATCGATGGCGAGGTCGCCGAGCGAGCCGCGACCGCCGCTAGCGAGACGGCCGTCGTCGATATCGCGGAGCAGGCCGCTGCGGTGGTTGCGGCCGCCGAAGCTCAGCCCCTCGCGCCCGCTGCCGACGCTGGCGCGGCTGCGGTGGTCGACACCGGTGCCGAAGCGGCTGCTGCGACGGCTGCTCAAGAAGAAGAAGCGGTCATGGCGCAGTTGCAGGCCGAAGCCGCGGCAGAGGCCGCTGCTGCGCCGGGCGCGGGCCTGTCCGCTGAGGAGATGCTGGCGTACGAATCGCTGGATCTCGAACCGATGGTTGAAGAAGAAGTGATCATCGAGGAAGAGGTCGCCGTCACAGAATCTGCGAGCGACGACGTCTGGAACATCGGTAAGTCCACGGGCGGTGGCCCGCAAATCAGATTCGCCGAGGATATTCTTGGCAATCAGCCTTCACGCGGGACTCCGGGTGGGCGACGACGTGGCGGCAACCGGCCTGCAAGAGGTCCTGCGCGTGGGCCCAACCGCGGAGGAGGCGGCCGTCCGCCTGCGGCTGGGGGCCAGGGAGGCGCCTCGCGCCCATAGAGGCCGAGGACAGATAGCGAACGATGCGCCAAAGACACGTGCCTGAGCGGTCCTGCATCATCTGCGGTACCAAGCTGACTAAACGTGACCTTGTGCGGGTCGTACTCAGTCCCACCGGCTCTTGCACCGTGGACGAAACCGGCAAGCTCCCGGGACGGGGAGCTTATCTGTGCTACGAGCCTGTTTGCTGGGAACGCGCGGTAACGGGCGGGCGGCTCGCCCACGCGCTTCGTGGCGAGGTCACAACGGAAGACAAGGCGAAACTGACTGAGTTCAGCGCCAAGCTGACTGCGTAGCCGACGCAGTCAGGTCGGGGAAACTAAAGGGATGGATTTGAGAGAGGGGTTTCTGCATGGTTGAGGAAACGCAAGGACAAACCACTGCTACGCGTACAGTGACACTGCGCGCGCTCCCACTGGGGGAGGCGATAGCCGTCGGTGCTTTGGCCCAGCGCATGCAAGTTGAGCCGGTGGCGGTGATCAAGCAACTGATGCGCACAGGCTTGTTCGCGAGCATCAACGAAGTCATCGATTTTGAAACCGCATCGGGCATCGCCCGTGCGTTTGGATTCGCGGCCCGCAAGACTGAAGATACTGCCTCTGCCGCTGCTAGATCCGTCGCGGAAGATGAGTCCGTCGACCTCTCAGTACGCCCCGCTGTCGTTACGATTCTCGGTCACGTCGACCATGGGAAGACCACGCTGCTGGACGCGATCCGCAGCACCAACGTTGTCGACCGTGAGGCTGGCGGCATCACTCAGCACATCGGCGCCTACCAGGTACAGCACAGTGGCCACGCGATTACGTTCATAGACACACCAGGTCACGAGGCGTTCACTGCCATGCGAGCGCGTGGCGCCCAGGTGACGGACATCGCGATATTGGTTGTGGCTGCCGACGACGGGGTCATGCCTCAGACCGCGGAGGCCATCGACCACATCAAGGCGGCGGGGGTGCCCATCATCGTCGCCATCAACAAGATGGACTCAGACAACGCGGATGCCGAAAAGGTCCGCCGCCAACTCTCTGAGCGCGAACTGATCGTCGAGAAGTGGGGCGGCAACGTGATCGACGTGGAAGTTTCGGCCAAGGCCCGCACTGGCCTCGACGACCTCTTGGAGAACATTCAACTAGTCGCGGAGGTCGCGGAACTCAAGGCGAACCCCGATCGACCCGGCGTTGGTGTAGTCATCGAGTCGCGCATGGACAAGAGCCGTGGGATCCTGGCCACCGTGCTGGTGCAGACCGGCACGCTGAAGCTGGGAGACCACTTGGTCGTCGGTGCGGTTCGTGGCCGCGTGAAGGCGTTGCTGGACGACACCGGCAAGCGGGTGACGTCGGCTAGCCCATCGACCCCCATTGAGGTTCTTGGGCTCAACGACCAGCCGAGCGCCGGCGACCGGCTGGTGGTGGTGCCCGACGAGAAGACGGCTCGCGACACTGTCACGGAAGTTCAACGCAGGCAGGGCATTCACAAGGCACGTGGCACCAGCCTTGAAGAGGTTGGGTCGCGCGTATCCCTAGGTGAAGCCAAAGAGCTCGCGTTGGTCGTCAAGACCGACGTGCACGGGAGCATCGAGGCGGTACGCCAGGCGCTGGAGCAACTCAGCACCGAGGAAACGCAGGTGCGGATCATCCACGCCGCGACCGGTGCCATCACGGAGAGTGACGTGCTGCTCGCAGTGGCGTCCAAAGCTGTCATCGTTGGGTTCAACGTCGGCAGTGATCAGGGCGCACAGCGATTGGCCGCGCAGGACAGTGTGCAGATCCGCTCCTACAACATCATCTACCGCCTGATTGAAGACATCGAAGCAGCGCTCAGCGGCATGCTTGAGCCAACCTTCACGGACGTGCTTGAGGGGACGGCAGAGGTACGGGCGGTCTTCAACCTACCCCGCAACCGCCAAAGCGCGGGTTGCTACGTCAGCAATGGAAAGCTCATCCGCGCGGCGATGGCCCGGGTCACCCGCAACGGCGAGATTATGTTCGATGGACCGGTGGCGAACCTGCGACGCTTCAAGGACGATGTCAGGGAAGTGGCGTTCGGGTACGAGTGTGGTCTGTCCATCGAAGGGTTCCACGCCTTCGAGGAAGGTGACGTCATCGAGATTCACCGCCAGGTCAAGGCTGGCGCCTAGCCTCGGCTCAACCCACGGAGAGAAGAGATGAGCCGGCGCACAGAGCGGGTTAGCGGGGTGCTGCGCGAAGAGATTAGCCGTTTGCTAATCGAAGAGTTGCAGGACCCACGCGTAGGGCGACTGGTCACCGTAGCACACGTTGAGTCGAGCCCCGACCTCCAGCACGCCCAGGTGCGCGTAACCGTACTTGGCGACGCTACAACAGCGACTGATGCCCTCGCAGGCCTCGAAGCAGCCGCAGGTTACCTGCGGCGCAAGCTTGGTCAGCGACTCCAGTTGAAGAAGACCCCGGAATTGAAATTCGTCTTAGACGAGTCGGTACGGGAAGGCGATCGCGTGCTTGACCTACTGAACTCTCTCAAGAACCAGGAGACTCCCCCGAATGCCTAGTGGCTCCCGCCCGATTGCCGATGGCATCCTTGTGCTGAACAAGCCGAAGGACGTGACCTCGATGGAGATGGTCCGCCTCGCCAAGCGCGTTAGCCGGGTCAAGCGCGTGGGCCACGCTGGCACGCTCGACCCTATCGCGACGGGCGTGCTGCCGATCTGCTTCGGCCAGGCGACGCGATTGATGGAGTTCATGGTGGACGGCCGCAAGGCCTACCGTGCCGAGTTCACGCTAGGCTCCGCAACCGATACCTACGACGCACTGGGCACTGAGACTCATACCGGGGACTGGTCTGGCGTTACGAAGGCCGATGTCGAGGCACTGTTCTCGGGTTTCACGGGAGTCGTGCTCCAGACGCCACCCATGTACAGCGCGCTCAAGCACGAAGGCAAGCGGCTGTACGAGCTGGCGCGTGCAGGCATCGAAGTCGAGCGCCAGGCCCGCGAAGTCGTGGTCCATGAGATCAGGCTCGTGGAATTCTCGCTCCCCCGGCTCGTGATTGAGGTGGAGTGCGGCCGAGGATTCTACATGCGTACGTTTGCCCACGACATAGGCGCAGCACTCGGTTGCTACGCTCACCTGACTGAGTTGCAGCGCCGGAAGGCTGGTGCGTTCACAATTGACGATACGCTGGAGGCCGAGGCCCTCGAGGCCGCGGTGGACGATGATGGGTGGCGCGAGCTGCTGCTGCCGCCAGACGCAGCCCTGCAGGCGCTGGACCCGCTGGCGTTGGACTCAGCGGCGGAACGCCACCTGCGGAACGGCCAAGCCGTCACGCTGCCCACCTCGTCCACCTACGCCAAGCACCTGGACGCCCGCCGCGCCTATACACCGGATGGCAAGTTCCTGGCGATTGTTCGCTTCAACCGGGCGGAGAGCACCTGGCAGCCTGAGCGGGTCTTCAACCTCTCCGGACCCTCACCCTACGCACCGTAAGCGGGCCTGGGCCCCCCTCTTTGGGCCCCCGATTGGGCCCCAAGGCCCACGCAGCAGGAGCCTCCGGGCCCCTACTCTTTGTGCATATCAGTTCCCAAACACGGAGGATTTCCCATGGGCAATATCAAAGTAGCGATCGTCGGCGTCGGCAACTGCTCGTCGTCATTCGTACAAGGTCTTCACAAGTACGCAGAGGTCCCGGAGGACGGCTTCATCCCCGGCCTGATGCACAACAGCCTTGGCGGCTACACCATCGGCGACATCGAAGTCGTCGCCGCGTTTGATATCGACAAGGACAAGGTAGGCAAGGACGTGTCCGAGGCTATTTTCTCCGGCCAGAACAATACCGCCAAGTTCGCAGATGTTCCGAACATGGGCGTCACCGTCGAACGCGGCATGACCCACGACGGCCTCGGCAAGTACCTCTCCCAGGTCATCGAGAAGGCGGACGGTCCGACTGCGGACATCGTAGGCATCCTCAGAGAACGCGAAGTTGATGTGCTCATCAACTACCTGCCGGTCGGCTCTGAGGAAGCAACCAAGTGGTACATAGAGCAGGCGCTCCAGGCTAAGGTTGGCGTGGTCAACTGCATCCCGGTGTTCATCGCTCGCGAGCCCTACTGGCAGAAGCGATTCGAAGACGCTGGAGTACCGATTATCGGCGACGACATCAAGTCGCAGGTAGGCGCGACGATTACCCACCGAGTGCTGACAAACCTGTTCAAGAACCGGGGAGTGAAGATCGAGCGCACATATCAGCTCAACTTCGGTGGCAACACCGACTTCATGAACATGCTCGAACGCGAACGCTTGGAGTCCAAGAAGGAGTCCAAGACCAACGCGGTGATCTCGCAGCTGCCCTACGACCTGGGCGCCAAGAACGTCCACGTAGGCCCTTCCGACTACGTGCCCTGGCTGGAGGACCGCAAGTGGTGCCACATTCGCATCGAGGGCCGCACGTTCGGCGATGTACCATTGAACATGGAACTGAAGCTTGAAGTTTGGGACAGCCCCAACTCCGCTGGTGTCGTAGTCGATGCCGTGCGCTGCGTGAAGCTCGGACTCGACCGTGACATGTCCGGTCAGCTCGACGGTCCCAGTTCCTACTTCATGAAATCCCCCTTCCACCAGCACTCGGACGACATCGCGTACGAGTTGGTAGAAGAATTCGCTAAAGGCTAAGCCCGTTTCTTCCTGACGGCGCAAAGGCCTGAAGGCGGCGGTGTTCCTGAAAGCGCTTCTAATCCACGCGGGTTTTGGGTATCGTGGAACTCACGCGGATCGATTATTTTGCACCTAGTCCGATCTTTGGAGGAGCCCTCTTGGCGGAGTCGGTCATGGTACCGAGACTAGAGCAATCCACAAACGGCAAACGTTGGCTCAAGATTGCCCTCGTGTCGCCGTATGATTACGGCGCCCCGGGCGGGGTCAACGACCACGTCACCAACCTCGCAATCCAGCTCCGCAAGAAGGGCCACACCGTCAAAGTGATTGCCCCTATCGCCAACGCAACGCACCGAGACCTCGAACCCGATTTCATTCCTATGGGCCGCCCTGTCCCAATCCCCAGCGGCGGAGCTGTTGCCCGCGTGTCTGTGTCGGTTTGGCTAGAGCCTCGCGTGAAGGAGCTGCTCGAACGGGAGCAGTTCGACATCATCCACCTGCATGAACCGCTCGCCCTTGCGCTGCCGCTTACCATGCTGCACGCTTCCACCGCTGTGAATATAGGCACGTTCCACTCGTTCAAGGGCACGCGTTTCTACCGAGTGTGGCGATTGGTGAGTCGCCGCTGGTTCAAGAAGCTGGACGGGCGTATCGCCGTTTCCGTGCCTGCTCGTGACTTCGTGTCGCAGTTCTATCCCGGTGAATACGAGATCATTCCCAACGGCGTGGATGTAGCTCGGTTCGACACTCCTCAGCCATCCATCGAGCGCTTCCAGGACGGGAAGATTAATATTTTGTTCCTAGGCCGCATGGAGCGGCGTAAGGGTCTGAAATATCTGCTGATGGCCTACAGCAAGCTCAAGTGGCGATACCCAAACATCCGCCTAATCGTTGTGGGGCCGGGCAATCCTGGCGAGGAGATCCACACACTCATCAGCGAGCGGAATCTCGCTGATGTCGAACTCGTAGGTTCGGTACCCCACGCAGACCTGCCGCGCTACTACCAGGCCGCCGATATCTTCTGCGCGCCCAATACGGGAGGGGAGAGCTTCGGCATCGTGCTGCTCGAGGCGATGGCTGCCAGCAAGCCGATCGTAGCCACGCGTATCGACGGTTTCAGCAAGGTGCTCTCCAACGGTGTCGAAGGTCTGCTGGTGCAGCCCAAGGACGACGCGGAGTTGGCTTTCGGGCTGGAGCGGTTGATCAAAGACGATGACATGCGCCGCGAGATGGGCGCCCGGGGCCGCATCACGGTCGAGCAGTACCGGTGGGATGTGGTCGCTGACCGTGTGCTTGCCTATTACGAAACCATTATGTGGCGCAAAGGGCAACTCGAGGAGCAGACCACGTGAGCCAGCCCGAAGGTCAGTTCGTCCCGCTGAGAGTCCGAGCCAAAGGATGGGCAACCCGCTACTTCAGCGGCCCCATAGCGCGGGTTCTCATCGCTCTCCATATCTCTCCAAACGCCATTACGACGGCAGGCTTTCTCGTCTCCATCGGCGCGGCTTACCTGTTGTCCGAAGGCGAGCTGCTCATCGGTGGCATCGTGATGTTGGGTGGGGCGATTATGGACATGTTCGACGGCGCCGTAGCCCGCCTAACGGGCAAGGCGTCGACGTTTGGAGCTTTCCTGGATTCGGTCCTTGATCGGCTGGGCGAAAGTGCGGTGCTGTTCGGTCTGCTCGTCTTCTACGTTCGTGAAGCGAACGAGTTGGGCGCCTTTCTCGCGTTCGGCACCGTCGTGCTGTCGATCATGGTTAGCTACTCGCGAGCGAGAGCCGAGGGGCTCCACGTGCCAGGTGACGTTGGCTTGATGGGCCGACCGGAGCGCATCGTGGTCATGGGTATCGGCTTGCTCACAAAATACCCGCAGTACGCGATGGGCGTGATCATGGCCGTTTCAGCCGTGACCATCGTGCAACGCACGGCCCACGTGTGGCGCAACGCCGACCACTAGCGTCTGCCACGCACCCTGCACCGTAGCCTTGTAGAATGCATCCGAGGTTTGTGGCTCTGTACCCAGAGCCACGGTAAGCGACCGAATAGCAAGGCCCGCCAACATGTACCCAACCGGAGGTAAGGATGGCTCTTCTCAGCGAGGACGACCGTAAGGTCCTCACGGAACGATTCGAATCAACGCTTGAGAGCGATGTAAAAGTCAGGCTCTTCACGCAGTCCGAGGCCCGGGGCCTTTTGATTCTCCCCGGACAAGAACAGGCACCGACCAATGAGTTCATGAAGGTGACTCGCGAGCTTATGGAAGAGCTCGTCGATATGTCTCCCAAGCTGAGCCTAGAGGTTTTCGACGCCTTCAACGAAGGTGCGGGCGAGGCCAAGCGCCTGCAGATCGAACAGCTCCCTGCCATCATCCTTGGCGATGACGACGAGGGCAGGATCCGCTTCTACGGTGCCCCTGTGGGCAATGAGTTTCCTACCATTCTCACGGGTATCGAGGCGCTCTCCAAGGGCGGCCCGATGCTGACGGACGCGGTCGCCAACGCAGCCCGCGATCGCATCGACCAGCAAGTGCATCTGAGGGTGTTCGTCACACCCACCTGACCGCACTGCCCTCGTGTGGCCCGTGCGGCCCACGCAATCGCTATGGCGAATCCCTACGTCAAGGCCGAAATCGTCGAATGCCAGGAGTTCCCGGATATGGCCCAAGCCTTCCAGGTCTCCGGCGTGCCGAAGACGGTCATCAACGACAGTGCAGAATTCGTGGGGGCAGTCCCCGACGAGATATTCATCAACGCGATCCTCCAGGCCATCGGCAAGGAAGAGATCGACTGGGCGGCTGAGGAAGAGGGCGACGCCGACAAGCCAACGTCCGTGATCTAAGGCCCCGATTAATCGTTCGGACAGCAAAGAGCCCCGGCTGATGAGCCGGGGCTCTTTGCATTCTGTCATACGCTCCAAGCACTCTTGAGATGACATCGTGTCCATTGGGCGGATGCCGCGTTCAACCTCTTGACAGGCCTCTCGTTTGATGGAGTCTGCACAGATGTTGGAGGCGCAGATGCCTGTTGCATCTTCGGTTCTACTTTGCGGCCACAACCACCCACATCACAAACTCAGGGGTAAGAAATGGTCGGGGTGATTGGATTCGAACCAACGGCCTCCTGCACCCCATGCAGGCGCGCTACCGGGCTGCGCCACACCCCGACTGAGACACCTACTCTAGCACAGCAAAGACGACCCCTTCAATGCTCATCCATCAGGCCATCACCTGCTTCCCGATGTTATAATCAACGTTCGTGGAAGCACGGGTGTTCCACTATCACCCCGGATGGAGAGCACCATGGACGAGCTGCGAGGCAAACTCGCCAACCTGGTTGAGCACATCGCCGGAATCATGGTGCGACTTTGACGTCGCCGGCAAAGGAGCCGAGGCGGATCGGCTGGAGAAGTTAGCTTCCGAACCCGAATTCTGGAGTGACCCACAGCAGGCCCAGGCAACCATGAGGCAGCTCGCCCGTCTCAAGGGAACGATTGACGGGTGGCGTGGCTTCGAAGAACGAGTCTCAACTACCCACGAGCTGATCGACCTGGCCATCGAATCCAAGGACGAGGGCATGCTTGGCACCCTAGCCTCCGACGGTCAGGCGCTGCTCGTTGAAGCTGAGGAACGCGAGTTCGAGCTCGTCCTGTCAGGGGAATTCGACGCTCGTAGCGCGATCCTCGCCATCCACGCTGGCGCTGGGGGCACCGATTCCCAGGACTGGGCCGAGATGCTCTTCCGGATGTACACACGCTGGGCCGAGCGCAGCGGATTCAAGGCCGAGGTCCTCGACCTTTCGGAAGGGGAAGAGGCCGGGATCAAGAGCGTGACCGTCGAGATAAACGGCGAGCACGCCTACGGTTACGCCAAAGCAGAGCGCGGCGTCCACCGGCTCGTCCGGCAGTCGCCCTTCGACTCTGCGCACGCCCGCCATACATCGTTTGCACTGGTCGAAGTCCTCCCGGAAGCGGAAGGAGACGTTGATGTCCAGATCAACCCCGACGACCTACGGATCGATGTATTCAAAGCCTCCGGCGCCGGAGGCCAGCACGTCCAGAAGAACTCCACGGCGGTTCGTATCACCCACGGGCCCAGTGGACTCGTCGTCTCCTGCCAGAACGAACGCTCCCAACTCCAGAACAAAGAGGTCGCGCTCAGAATCCTTCGGTCTCGACTAATGGAGATCGCGTTGCGAGAGCGTCAAGAGGAGCGAGCCAAGCTCAAGGGCGACCACATTGCCGCGGGATGGGGTAACCAGATCCGCAGCTATGTACTCCACCCGTACAAGATGATCAAGGACCACCGCACCGGATTTGAGAGCACCAACCCTGAATTGGTGCTCGACGGAGAACTAAATCCCTTGATGCGAGCGTACTTGTTATCGAGCGTCGAAGGAGAGTAGCTCGGTGCACGTGCGGCAATGGGCGGCGGAAGGAATGCAGGCACCGCTAGCGGCCTGGTGGCGTTCACGGTCCGGGGCCGGGCCGGATGTTTTCCGACCTCTGATGACGGTGTGATCCTAGCGTACGCACAAAGCCGGAGCCTCGTGACGCACTTGATAGAGACCTATGGCGAGGTCGCTCGTTCTGTGCTTGCGTCAACATGGGACCGACTTCCAAGGGTGGTCTCAAGAATGGTAATCGCAGGATAATCTACGGGAACACCGTGCACATTTCGTGAGTTGGGGCGCTGAGCATGTGACACCGCGGAGTCACTAAGCCTGCGAGCGACCACCGCGATGGGGCTGGGACACCTAGGCAGCGTCGGTCTGCGGTGTGCCATCATACTAACCTGAACGATGTGCCCGGAACGTCGGTCATTGTCGTAGGCCTACGGACGACTGCGGGGCTCGCACTTCCGATCTCTACGGGACATCACATGCGCAAGTTGATCAAGCTAGCATTCCTCAGCCACCCAACACTCGCGACAATCACAGTCGGCGTGAGTGTCGTGGCAGCCCTCATCGAAGGCGCAGGACTCGCTTTGATCCTGCCCATCATCGAAGGCCTAGGGAAGCCGGAGTCGGTTCAGCCAGAGCATCCGTTCTCCGAGATTGCTTCCCGTGTGCTGACGCCCCTCGGCATACCTTTCTCGACCACCGCTTTGGTGTTGGTCGGGCTAGTCTTGTTCGGCTCGCAAAGCTTCCTATTGTTCGTGAAGACTACAGCGACGGCTAGAGTGAGGGTGGGGGTCGAAGTGTCAATCCGAACGAAGCTGTTCGCAGGCCTGATGGCGGCGCCGGTGTCGTACTTCGACGACCAGCGCCTTGGGCGCTTCTCCAATGCCATCACTACGGAAGCGGGGCGAACGGGCACCGCGGTGATGCACCTGCTCAATGGGTTGGTCGCGACGCTGCTGATAGCCGCCTACCTGGTGACCGCAATCATCATCTCGTGGCAACTCTCGATGGTGGCCCTGGGATTCGTCGCGGCGTTCGCTCTCGTTGCGCACCAAACAGGAAGCCTCAAGCAGCGCGGTGAGGCGATGACGGAGGCGAACGCTGCGCTGAAGAGCACCACCGTCGAGTACCTGTCTGCCGTGCGTGAGGTCAACGCGCTGGGGATTCAAGCCCACGCCAATGAAGTTTTCAGGCAGGTATCGCGAGGTCTCTCTCACCAAGTCGTGCTCATCGAGCGCACCATCGCGAGCATCCGGTCAATCTACGAGGTGACGGCTGTCGTGGTCATCGCCGCGTTGTTGGTCATCGCGGTTTTACTGCTGAATGTTCAAACAGCCGCTGTGGTGGCGTTCTTCGTGCTGCTCTTTAGATTGGTGCCTCGGCTCATCCTGTTGCAAAGGAGTTTGAATCAGTACGCCAGCGCGTCCCCAGGGTATGAAGAGGTGGGCAGTCTCCACGCGGAGGCGGAGGCCAACCTTGCATCAAAGCCAATCCAGGCCAAACACGCAGCGCTGACTGATGCGCTGGAACTTCGAGACGTGACGTTTACCTACGATGGCCGCGGTAACGCGCTTGATTCGGTCGACTTGCGCGTACAGCAAGGGACAACCGTGGGGATTGTTGGAGGTTCGGGTGCGGGCAAGTCCACGTTGGTGAATCTGCTACTGAGATTCGAGGACCCAACAAGCGGCAGCGTACTCGTCGACGGCGTGGATCTGTGCGAAATTGACGTGGATTCCTGGCGATCGCTAATCGGTTTCGTGGGTCAGGAGTCGTTCTTGTTCCACGAGTCCATCGCTCACAATCTCTGGCTGGGCAATCCGTCAGCGACGGACGCGGAGATCGAGGCAGCCGCCACGCAGGCGGGAGCAGGGGCGTTCATCGCGGAGCTCCCTGACGGCTACAACACTATCGTGGGCGATCGGGGGGTGATGCTGTCAGGTGGGCAACGTCAACGCCTCGCGCTGGCGCGTGCACTCGTGCGCGATCCGCAAATCCTGCTGCTCGACGAGGCCACAAGCGACCTTGACGCCCGGTCGCAGGCGGCGATTCAAGAGTCGATCCGCGCCATGCACGGAAAACGAACCGTGATCATCGTGGCCCACCGGCTCTCCACGATCCGCGACTCGGATGTAATCGTCGTCCTGGAGAACGGCAAGATTATGGAGACGGGGGATCACGATTCTCTCGTTCGAACCGGTGGTCACTATGCCACGTATTACGCGACCGAGACGGGAGAGTAGGCGGCGATAGCGCAACGCGCGTGGGCTGCGGGGATGTATTCGCGCTGCGGTGCGTGGATTCTCGGTGAGGCCCGTCCGGCGTACACTGTTACTCCCAAATCTGGCCCCGGAGAGACCGCATGTCTGGCACTCAAGACAAAGTCGTCGTTGCATTGGTGCGCGATGCATCGCCGCAAGATGTTGAAAAGATCAAGGCTGTAGCACCTGACCGGTTAGAGGTGGTTCCGCTGTGGCGAAGCCTGCGCCCGGATACCGAACGATTCTTCCCGGAAACGCACATCAAGCGATTCGAGCGCCCGGACGTGTGGATGCCCGACCTGACAAAGGATGAGGTAGCCCGCGTTCTCGGTGAGGCGCAGGCTGCTTTCTGCGGGGCGGTGCACCCCTCCGACCTGCTGAGCCGCATGCCGAACATCCAGTGGGCGCATTTCAGCATGGCGGGGCTCTCCAGCATTCAGCATTCGGAGTTCTGGGAGTCCGACGTCGACGTCACGACGTCTCGTGGGCACACGGGCGCAAGGTCGATTGCTGAGATGGCGGTCTTCGGCGGCATGATGATCGCAAAGAGTTTCCAGATTGCGGTGAGACAGACCGACGCGCACAAGCACGACGGGAAAGTCTTCGGGCCAGCCAAACTGGCGCAAGGCAAGACGATGGGCGTGGTTGGTCTTGGTGGCATCGGGGGCAACGTGGCAAAGCTGGCCAGCGGCATTGGTATGCGCGTGGTGGGCAGCCGGCGGTCGACTGAGACGCGAGGGCCAGACGCGGCAGGCGTGGTAGATGAAGTATTCCCCGCCGCCGATCTCAAGGAGATGCTGGGCGACTGCGACTTCGTGGCGCTGTGCACGCCGGCGACTCTGGAGACGGTAGGGCTCTTCACGGCTGAGGTTTTCTCGGCGATCAAGCCGGGTGCGATCTTCATCAACGTCGCTCGCGGGGAGATCGTGGATGAGGGTGCATTGGTGACGGCGCTGGAGAGCGGGCACCTGGCCGGTGCGTACCTGGATGTGTTTCAGGGGAGCGAGGAGGGCGAGGAGCCGCCGGCGGCACTGATGTCGCTGCCGAACGTGGTCATCACTCCTCACATCGCGGTGCGGGCTGATGTGCCGCAGGCGTTCTCGCTAGATCTGTTCTGCCAGAATTTGCGGAAGTTCCTGGACGGAGAGCAGATCGAGAACGTGGTCGACTGGGCTCGCGGGTACTAGCGGGTACTAGACGAGACCTGAGCATGAAAGAACGGGCCACCCTGAATCGGGTGGCCCGTTCTTTGTGGTTGGAACCTAGCACTCCGTATGTGCTGTTTTGCTGGCATCATTTGCCGCTCTCCAGCAAAACAGCACATACGGAGAGGATCACCTCACCAGGGCGGCGGGCGTGGGGACGGGCTGCTTCACACGGCGCAGGCCACGATGGACGGTCCGGGGACTCACATGGAACCGCTTGGCTATCTCGAAGACGCTTAAGCCCTCTGCATTGTGCGCCTCCTGCAGTTCGAGATCCCTACTCTGGCGACGGTAAGCCTGGTACCAGGTAGGGTTGTCGAATTTGCACTGCGGGAGCGTGCAGCTGAGGCATGACGCCGACACTTCGCACCCTGTGTCGGCATAGTGCATCTGCTCGGGTAGACCATCGAGCCGAGGCTCGTGGCGGCGGCGGTGGGATCGGGTGTAGTTGCGCATTTGGGTCTCCCTCCTGTCATTCCTTCAATAGTCAGCAATTCATTCATTTCTGCTGGCACTTTGAACATTCGGACATCTGTACCCACGGAATCAGGACGCGAGTGCTGTTTCCGCAAACTCGGTGGGTCTCTGACCGGCGACGGTTGTGCGCACGATCAGCATGAGTCCACGCAGGAACCCTTCTTCACCCGCCGGCACACTCATGGTGCACGGGCCAGGGGCATAGTCGATCTGGGCGGAAGCGAGCTCATGGCGCAACGCGCGATGCTCGGGCGAGCCGTCGAATCGGTAAGTGGTGAGGCGACCCGTGTGGAGCGCTGCCAGGAGATCGGACAAGCGGCGGGCAATGCTCGCCATGTCGTTCCGAACCCATGCGATTGGAGTGAAACCCATCGCTTGATTCAGTGCGTCGCGGAAGGCCTCGCCGTGGCCGGTGCCATCCTCCGCTGCGGTGCGCACTGGCTGCCACTCAGCGAGAACCTTCGCGACGCGTCTGGCGAGCATCCCTGCATCGATGGCCTCGACCCACCGGTGCTCCACAACCTGCAGACCTCCGTTCGGTTTGGTTGCCGGGCTGCGCTCCGCGATGGTGATCACCGCGGTGGCCATGGGTGTACCAAAGAGCGGGGCAGCTCGAGTGGGTTCCGCCTCCGGGAGGCGTGTGGCGACAACCGAGGCGACGATGCCACCTGAGCCGCTAGGTTGGTGAGTGCGGTAGCCGCTCTCCAGTGCGCTAAGGCAATCTGCGGCCAGCAGAGGCGCACCGTCAATAGTTGGGCGCAGGAGGTATGCACTCTGGAACTCAGGGTGCTCGCTGCCCAGGCGGGCGTTGGCTTCGGCCATGTCGTGGGCGAACTCGGGGATGGCCAACGCAACTTCGTCGTAAGCGACCCGGAAGTGGCGGGTGATACCGTCCCGGACCTCAATCTCGCGGTTGCGCTGCTTGGTCAGTTCAAAGGGGGTCTCTCCATTGAGAGGCTGACCATAGAGAACGGTGGTTGCACCGGCGGTGTCGCCGAGGGGACGTATCCAGCTCCCGAAAATGTGCTCTGAGACCAGCTGAGCGTCGGCGACCTCTATGAGGCCGAGGCCGTGCTGAAGGACGGTGGGATCAAGTTCGTCGGTGGTCAAGAAACGAAGGGTTGAGCGTCCGAGCCGCACGGACTTGCGCTCGGCGGACCAGAGGCCATGGAGCGCGCTGTCCTGGAGGGCGTCCACCACGCGCTCGCGGGTGTCGGCCGAGCCCGGAGGCGCGATGCGAAGGAGGTTTGCACCGTCGTTCAGGTGCAGGGTTAGGAGCAAGTGCTCAATCTGCGCTGACAGCTCGCGGACGCCGCCGCCACGGGCGATCTCGACGGTGAAAGTGAGGCCACGCTCATTCAAGACGCTGTCGAGGACGGCACGTGCGATTTCGGATTGGTATGTCGTTAGTTGATGCATCGTCATCAGCACAAGTGTTCTGAGTGACGAGAAGAATAGAACGAACGTTCTGTTATGTCAATATGTTTGGATCCGGACTCCCTGGGCTCGTTGGAGACTCCATCATATGGTCAGGCGGGGCGAGCCCTCGAATCTCTTGGCGTCGCCGCTGGGACTAACGGTCGCTCGGCGCCCCGAGGACGGCTAGCAGCCGAGGGCGCCCAGGAGGAGGGCGTTGCGGGTATCGGTGCAGAGGGGGTGGATGAGGTCGCCGCGATCGAGGTGGAGCTTGAGCATACCGTCGAGAAACGCGAGAGCGCCTTCGTGGAGATCACGGTAAGCGGCGGCGCGGACGGTGTCCTGGAACGGATAGGCTTTGGCCTTGTGAGGGTCGAGCTTATCGGCGATGAAAACGACCTGGCCGACGGGTGCGAGATCGGGGTGGGCGGTAGTGTGCCAACGGACGCCTTCGAGGACGACAGGGTCGTTAAGAGCGCCCTCCTCTACCAGCCAGCCTGCCCCAACGGGGCCATGCAGGAGGATGGGGACGCTGCGCTCGACGGCATTGACGGGGAATCCCATGCGCTCGGCTTCCTCGATCAGCTGCGGGCCGGGGATGTGCCGAGCGACGTCGTGAGCGGCTGCGGTGAGCTCCGCGAGGTCCTGGTCGATGGCGTGGGCCCCTGCCAGGTCGCGCGCGATGTCGCGGACGCGGTTGATGTGGTTTCGCAGGCCCTCCGGTAGGGCGTCGAGGCGCGCCTGGAGGGACGTTGGGAGCGCGAGATCGCTCACCCCATGGCTCCTAGGGAGCGGCCGCCGAGAATGTGCAGGTGGAAGTGCGGGACCTCCTGCCCTGCGTCTGGGCCCTGGTTGGCGACGAGCCGGTAGCTGGCGGCGCCGGCTTCTCCTGCGATGCGCGGAGCAACGGCGAGGCAGTGGGCGGCTGCGGCACGCTCGGCGTCGGTGGCGTCGGCGAGCGCCTCAACGTGCTGGTAGGGGATAACGAGGAGATGCGCGGGCGCCTTGGGGTAGAGGTCCCTGATGGCGAACACGGTGCCATCGTCGAACAGTTTTTCTGACGGGATGTCGCCGTTACCTATCTTGCAGAATATGCAATCTGATGCCACGAGGGTCGTACTCCTATGCAGGCGTGAACCTAATGAAGAATCTGTACCATTTTCACCCATTTTTGTACCGTTTACCTCTGTGGATGAAAGCGGGATGGGCGAATCATACCTAATAGTTCGCCTTCTGATGCTTTAGAGAGCGACCCGGCATCAGGCCAGCGAGAAACAATCCGACTATAAACTTTGGCAACGGTACTAGAACGAGAGCGCTGGAGTAGCACCTTCGCCAGCAGTATCTGCCATGGATCCAGGGTGTGCCGCCAAGGGAACGGGCGTTGATGTTCCTCACCCAAACGCAAGAGTACAAACGGAAAAACGTCGCTCGCTAGCCTTGCGTAAAGGCTCTTAGATTTGACTCTTCTTGGTCGAGTTCGAATGCGAGTGACTGTACGTCTTCAGCGCCATCAGCTCCGTGAGATTGGTGAAGCAAGCCGCCGTTAGCCGACGGCGAGGCAGGTGACGGTGCGGACGATGCCGGGGATGGTGTGGATGTTGGTGGTGACGGTGTCGCCGACGGAGGCGAGGTCGGAGGCTTCGACGATGCCAATGATGTCGTAGGGGCCGGTGACTACGTTGACGGATGCTACGCCAGTGACTTGGTGAAGGGCGCTGACGACATCTTTGGTTTTCCCGACGGCGGTTTCGATGAGTACGAAGGCTCGGGTTGCTGCCATGGTGGTCTCCCCTTTTTCGCCATGCCGATGATGCGGGCTGGCCTTACCTGAATATGATAAGCGTCGACCTAGCCGGGTTCAACGCGGACGCGGGCCGTTTAATGCGTTTGCCGATATCGGTCAGCTGCCAGCGTGACCGCGCATAGTTACGCCCGGTCACATGCGTAGATGGGCCTGGCTGCTTCAGGCACGGCTAGGTCGACAGCTTCGTTATGAGGTCGAGCGTGCGGGCGCGAGATTCTACGACATCGGCGCCGGCAGTGACGACGTGGACGATGAGCTCACCCATGCCCCAGTCGAATAGCTCAGCGATGCGAGCGGTGACCTGCTCTTCGTTGCCCCAGGCGACGACGGCGTCACGCATGCCTTCGCTCCAGGTCTGGGTCTCGCCCGCTTCAGGGAAGCCGGACTGGGCGAACATAGCTTGGTAGAAGGGCGAGTGGGGGTAGTTGGAGAGCTGCTGTCGAGTGGAGGCGAGGACATCTTCGCCGTTCTCGTGGACGCAGACGGGGAGGTGCATGACGAGCGGGGGCGCGGCGCGGCCTGCTTTGTCGGCGCCACGCTGGATGGCGGGCAGCGCTTGGTCGCGCAGGTAGACGGCGGGGCTGACCCAGGAGATGGCACCGTCGGCAATTTCGCCACATAGCTCGTAGGACTTGGGGCGCAAGGCCGAAGCCATGATGGGGGTGTTGGGTACGGGAGTCGAGAGGGCGTAGTTGGCCTTGAACACGGTGCCCTCGAATTCGACGGTGCCTGTGTCGAAGAGGGTGCGGGTGATGGCAATGTACTCCCGCAACGCGGTGAGGGGTGTGCGGTAGTCAGCGCCGTAGGTACCGGCCATGCCTGCGATGTGGCCGGGGCCAATGCCGAATCGGAAACGACCCTCAGAGAGTTGGGCGATGGCGTTGACCTGCTGTGCGGCGATGGCAGGGTGCCTGGGCCAGATGGTGACGATGGACGTACCAAGATAGATGCGCTCAGTGACGGTGGCGGCGGCGGCGAACATGGTGAGGTTGTCGATACCACCGGCGCCTGCGGTGAGCCACGCGGCTTTGATGCCTCGCTGCTCGAAGTCCTGCATCGTCGAGACCACTTCCTTGGCGTCGCCTCCCATTGCAGCTACGCCGATCGTTCCGTTTGCCATGTTCCGCTCCTCTACCTAAGTGCGGATATGGTACACGGCTACTCGCTGGGGTGTGGCCTCAAAAGCGGGTTGTGAGGTTTAGCACGGCGCATAGCACCGCGAGCGTTTCGACCATCCCTCTGCCTCCTTGCTGGCAGGAGGGGGGGGCAAAAGGCTGGAATTGAGGGACACCTCCATTCCCCCGGCAACGGGGCTTCGCCCCGCTGCACTCCCCGCTTGGGGGCTATCAATCCAGATCCGCCAAGATCTCATGGGGTGTAGCAGCAGGGGCGGGGGTCGATGGTAGCGGAGGGCGGGAGATGAGGGGGCCCTTCGACTCCGCTGCGCTCCGCTCAGGAAACAGAGGGAGCGCGGGACGGTGGCGAGATTCCTCGCGGGCTACGCCTCGTGTCGAAATGACAGAGGGGGAGGGAGTGCGTGTATCACTCATCGGGGTGGGGGCGGCGCCGGTCGCGGAGGGCGGCGTAGCCCTGAGCGGTGAAGAGCAGGACGACAGAAGTGAGGACGATGGCGCCTCCTGCTGAGAGGTCGGCATAGAAGGCGACGGTGAGGCCGATGAGGGCGCTGGCGATGCCGACGATGACTCCCACGCCGAGCGCGGCTCGCAAGCCTGAGACGAGGCGTTCACCTGCGAGTACGGGGACGACGAGCAGTGCGCCGACGAGGAGGACGCCGACAACGCGCATGGAGAGGGTGATGGTGGCGCCGGTGAGGATGGCCAGGCCAAGGTTAATCCAGCCAACACGAACGCCGGTGACGCGGGCAAGGGCAGGGTCGAAGGACGCTTGGGAGAGCTCAGAGAAGAAGACGGTGACGTAGACGAATACGGCAGCAGCGAGGCCGCCGAGGAGCCAGAGGTCGAGCTCGCTGACGCTAAGGATCGAGCCGAACAGGAAAGCGAAGAGGTCGACGCTGAATCCTCGCGCACCGCTGATGATGACGACGGCGATGGCGAGGGAGCTGTAGAGGACGATGGCGAGGGTGACGTCGCCAGGGAGCCGCTGGCGGGAGGAGAGCCACTCGACGGCGATGGCACCTACCGACGCGGCGGCGAGAGCAACGAGGGATGGGTGGACGCCTGTGGCAAGGCCGATGGCGACGCCCATGAGGGCGACGTGGGAGAGGGTGTCGGCGATGAGGGAGAAGCGCCGAAGGACAAGAAACATGCCGAGGACGGGACCCAATGCGCCTACGATTGCTCCACCCGCGAGCGCCCGAATCATGAATTCGAATTGCAGGATGGCAGGCATTGCTAGCGGTGCTCGTGAAGAGCGTCGTGCAGGAGGACTTCGACGGGGAATCCGTAGAGTCTGGCCAGCTCGCTCTGGGTTAGGTCGTGGGGCTCGCCGTGGAACATGAGGTTGCAATTGATGCAGGCGACGGTGTTGGCCTGCCGCATGACGGCACCGATGTCGTGGGAAACGATCAATATGCTGATGCCCTGCTCGCGGTTGAGTCGTTGCAAAAGGTCGTTGAGAACCTCCTCCCCTGCAGCATCGATGCCAGCGGCGGGCTCATCGAGCACCAGCAGGTCGGGTTCGCCGACGAGGGCGCGGGCAACGAGAACACGCTGTTGCTGACCGACGGATAGCTCACCTATGCGGCGGTCGCTGAGGTGGGCGACCCCGGCAGCGTCGAGCGCTGCCATGACTTCGGCAGTCTTGGTGCGCTTCCAGAAGCGTAGAGGCGCGAATCCTGAGTAGCGGCCGTGGGCGACGATCTCAGCGACGGTGGCGGGGAAGCGCTCCTGAATCCCGGCGGCGACCTGGGGGACGTAGCCGACGCGGTGCCAGTCTGAGAAGTCGACAGGCTCTTGGTCGAACAGCTCGACGCGCCCGCTCGACGGCTTGAGGAGCCCCAACGCGAGTTTGATGAGCGTGGTCTTGCCGCTGCCGTTGGGGCCGACGATGGCCATGAAGTCGCCGGACCTCATGGTGAGGGTGATGTCGTCCACGGCGCGGGTGCCAACGTAGCCGTAGGTGACGGCTTCGAAGTGCAGGATGGGCGGTTTAACGACGCTCATGCGGCACATCCAAGGGCAATGGTCAGGCTATCGAGGTTGGCTCGCATTAGGCCGAGGTAGTCACCGTGGTCGGCGAGCTCATCCGGCGTGACGCTCTCAAGCTGGTGGATGGGGAGCAGTGTTAGGTTGGTCTCGGCGGCGAGGGTCTCGGCAACACGCGAGCTCAAACTGGGCTCCACGAGGACGTGGGTGAGTCCAAGATCGCGTACCTGCTCTGCGAGATCCGCGAGGTCACGGGGCGATGGCTCGGACTCGGGGGTCAGGCCAGCGATGGAGATTTGCTCGAGGCCGTAGCGGTGCGCTATGTAGCCGTAGGCAGCGTGGGTGGTGACGAAATGACGCAGGGGGCAGTCGGCGAGCCGCGAGGAGTAGGCGGCGTCGAGAGCGGCGAGCGCGTCAAGGAGGTCAGCGGCATTGCTGACGTAGGCGGTGGCGCCGGGGTTGGCGGCGACGAGTGCGTCACGCAATCGTTCGACCTGGGCGCTAGCGAGGACTGGGTCCAGCCAGAGGTGGGGGTCCCACCGAAACGCTTCGCCGACTTGCTGACGCGCGCCTTCGACGGCTGCGACCTCAACAACGACAGCGCTGCGTTCGCCCAGGGCGACGAGTGCGCGGCCCAGCCACGGCTCGAGATTCAGACCGTTGGCGACGATGAGGTCGGCCGAGGCCAGGAGACGCATGTCACCGGGCGTTGGCTCGAAGGTGTGGGCTTCTACGCCTGAGCCGATGAGGGCGTGGGCGTTAGTGTCAGCACCGGTACCGCTAATGCGTTCGGTGAAGTACAGCAGAGGGTAAATGGTAGTGACGACGGTGAAGCGACCATCCTGGGCGGCGTTGTCGCCGTCACCACCACACCCGCTGACGACGATTGCAAGCAACGCTACCATGGCGCCTTTTTCAAGAAAGCATCTCAATAATTTACTGCGTACCTGTGGTGGTTCTAATGCTGGGTGGAGGATCCTTGAAGGCACTCATCACAGGTGATGAATATCTCCAGCCGATGGCCGACCACGGTACCGGACACATCGTTCTGCATGGCGCGGAGCATGCGCTCCACGGCGGCGTGGCGAAACTCGCCGACCTTACCGCAGGTGGTGCAAACGACGTGGTGGTGATGCACGGGATCGTCACGCTTATAGCGTGGCGATCCGTCCGGCATCTGCGTTTTGCATAGCGCCCCCGCGTCCACGAGGATCTTGAGCGTTCGGTAAATCGTGGCCCTGCCCACGCCTGGCAGGTCGGCCGTGATCTGTTCCGCGCTGAAAGCGTCCTCTTTCGACTCCAGGTGCCGGGCGAGCAACATGCGCTGCCCTGTCATCCGTTGGCCCTGATCCTCCAGCGCTGCGAGAAGATCGGATCCTGCATGGGTGGTCATTCGGTTGTCCTCCGCCCCCGGGCAGTTAAGCGGACATGCGGGGTCAAGTCAAGACTATGTCTCAATAAGGTTCACGGAGTCTCGTTTGCGAGTCGCGGCTTCCGGGCGCTGCCGCACGGTGTACCCTCCACGACATGTCCGGCGAGGAACGGCAGGAATCAGCGGACGAGTGTGCAGCGGAATACGGGACGCCCGAGCGTGGGGTGTTCTACGGCTGGGCGATCGTTGCCGTACTCGTTGTATTCACGGCGCGGGGAGTGGGGCTGGCGGGGGCGAATATCGCGGTGTTCATCGAGCCGATGACGCGTGAGCAGGGGTGGAGTCGTGTGGCGTTCGGGTGGGCACAGATGGCACGGCTGGAGACGGTGATCATCGCGGGGCCCGTGTTTGGGCGGGTGATCGATAGGTACGGTCCCCAGGTGCCAGTGGCGATTGCGGGAGTGGTGATCTTCTATCCGCTGTCGCAGTTCGCGATCGACTCGATAGGTTGGCGTGACGCGTGCCTGGTACTCGGAATCGCGGGAGCAGTGGTGATCGGACCACTGTCGCTACTCGTGCTCCAGCGACAATCGGTAGACATAGGGATGCTACCGGATGGCGATGCTGTGGCGGCAGCGGAGGACGCAGGGGCTAGGATACCAGTGGCGGTGGAGGTTTCGTGGACATAGGGCGAGGCGGGGACCAGCCCAACGTTCTGGGTGCTGGTGCTTGGGTTTATGTTGTTCACCTATAGGTGGCCGACGATCACGATATTCCACGTACCGTACTTCATTGAGCGAGGGCTGGATCCGACGTTGATGGCATTCGCTGTTGCGACGGACGCTGTGGTGGCGATCGTGGTGAGCGCGCTACTGGGCAGGCTGAGCGATCGAGTAGCATCTCGATACATATTGGTATTGGCTGCGACGGGATTGCTGATGAGTGCGGGCTCATTGCTGGTGGTCGATGGCGTTCTGTTTCTATTTATCGCGATGGGGTCAGGTTCCAGACGCGGCATGTGGCGCAGAGTGTGATGTGGGCCCATTACTACGGGCGTGGGCCTCTAGGGAAGAACAGGGGGCTGACACTTCCGCTAAGGTTCGCTCTAGGAGCGGCGGCTTTCCCCTGACGGGAATGATCCACGACGTGACGGGTACGTACACGCCAGCGTGGGTCGTTGCGGGTGTGGCGTTGGTCAGCATTCCTCCGCCAACGAAGCACCACGGCTAGGATGTCCCACCACAT
Source organism: Dehalococcoidia bacterium (assembly GCA_963579135.1). Taxonomy (GTDB): domain Bacteria; phylum Chloroflexota; class Dehalococcoidia; order Lucifugimonadales; family Australimonadaceae; genus CALGTL01. The sequence goes on from CAUZFB010000001.1 coordinate 53,385, forward strand.
CGGTACCGAATCGTAACTGTCCTGCAACCGGGTTCAGTCTTGTTCTCTTTATATATAGTTTAAGTACAAATAGAAACCCTGATATGCTTTCTCGAAAGCTACAAAGAACGGAGGAACCCTATGGCAGGAGCCGACACTCAACTGCACCGATCAATGACTGTTTTGGAAATGGGACACCGGGTTCGCCAAGAGCTGAACGCCAAGGCCACGAGTGCTGCAGGCCTGACCCTGAACCAGGCACTCGTACTCTCAGAGGTCATTGTTGCCAACGGGCGCTCAACGGTTTCTGAGCTCGCAACGACGCTAGGACGCGCCGTCCACACGCTGACTTCAGCGGTGAATGGGCTCGAACGCAAGAAGATGGTGGTCCGCCAGAGGATCAAGGGCGAGGACCGCAGAATCATCCGTATCGCGTCGACTCAGAAGGGCACCGAGGCGCTTGCAGCGTTTCGTGAGTCCATCGAGAGCGTGATCGACGTGGTCCGCTCCGGGCCGTTTGACGCTGCGCCTACCAAGGACGTGCAGCACGCGACAACGGCGATGATTCGCCTGCTGACTGACCCATAAATACCCGATAGCAACATCGAGAGTAAGAAGAACGGGCCACGCTTGAAGCATGGCCCGTTCGTTTGATTGCGGTATCGGCGGCTAAGGAGCGTCCTTCCTCCCACTGCTTGGTCAGGGTGGTGCATGACGCTGAGACTGATGCCGAGCTGGCGGAGGAGGGCGATGACGGCTCGGGTGGTGTACGTCAGGCGCGAGGCGACGGTAGGGAATCCGGGAGTCCTTGACAAGCCAATTCCTCCTGTGCGTTGAGAGAACTCCTTCATGTCCAGCGTGACCTGGAGGCCAGGGAGAATCATTTCGTACGCGGTCCAGCAGGTCACCCCGTCCTGATCACAATCAATCTCACCGATGCTTTCTAGGGCAAGGGGGGGGGGGGGCACCCTGCGATACGTTCAGCACGAATCTCGCCATCCATAGCGTCTGCGCCACTAGTGACGTCCCGCTGCTGAAGTGAGCCAACCGTCGTATCTTTGGCGTCCATTTTCGACCGGACGCGGTACCTCCGGGTGATGAACATCACAGCCACGACGAGGACAGCTATGAGGAGGCGGCTTCCATGAAATGAGCAGTATTGCTCTATAGCGTAATATCGTCGACTTTAATAACGCCCACGAGGCAGCGCGGCGGTAGGTGCATGGGGAAGAGTGGGCAAATGGTGGGCCACCCAAGAATCGAACTTGGGACCTCAGTCTTATCAGGACTGCGCTCTAACCGACTGAGCTAGTGGCCCACGCAGGAACAGATTATACATCCCGTGCGGGGGGGGAAGTCAGAGGCCCAGCCTAATTGGCTGGGCCTCGCGTGCTTTAGCGAGTGAATAGTGGAAGGAAAGAGACGCCGATAGGAAGTCGCTCGCGGTCCTTCCGAAGAAGGGCTAAAGAGTGAGGTTCTTGTCGGACGAGGGAGCAGAACTCTACCAATCGTCCAACGCCAACCGAACTCCACGAACGAACCGACCTAGGATTCCCCGAAGGGAACTCCCTAGAAAGGAGGTGATCCAGCCGCACCTTCCGGTACAGCTACCTTGTTACGACTTCGTCCCAGTTACCAGTCCCGCCCTCGGCGCAGGCCTCCTTACGGTTGGCTGTGCGACTTCAAGCGTTACCGGCTTCCATGACGTGACGGGCGGTGTGTACAAGGCCCGGGAACGTATTCAACGCAGTATGGCTGATCTGCGTTTACTAGCAACTCCACGTTCATGCAGGCGAGTTGCAGCCTGCAATCCCAACTGGGGGATGGTTTAAGGGATTCGCTCCACCTCGCGGTGTGGCTGCCCGTTGTCCATCCCATTGTAGCGTGTGTGTCGCCCAGGGCGTAAGAGCCATGATGACTTGACGTCATCCCCACCTTCCTCCTCGAATTACGAGGCAGTCTGACTAGAGAGTGCAACTAGTCACGAGGGTTGCGCTCGTTGCGGGACTTAACCCAACACCTCACGGCACGAGCTGACGACAGCCATGCAGCATCTGTGATAGCTCCCCGAAGGGTCCCCCTCTCTTTCGAGAAAGGTACTACTAACATGTCAAGCCCTGGTAAGGTTCTTCGCTTTGCATCGAATTAAACCACACGCTCCGCTGCTTGTGCGGGCCCCCGTCAATTCCTTTGAGTTTTAGTCTTGCGACCGTAGTTCCCAGGCGGGATACTTAACGCGTAAGCTTCGACACAGGGGGGGTCGATACCCCCTATATCTAGTATCCATCGTTTAGGGCGTGGACTACCCGGGTATCTAATCCGGTTCGCTCCCCACGCTTTCGAGCCTGAGTGTCAGGGACGGCCCAGAGCACCGCTTTCGCCACTGGTGTTCCTCCTGATATCTACGCATTTCACCACTACACCAGGAATTCCGTGCTCCTCTACCGCCCTCAAGCCAAGCAGTATCGATAGACCTCTCCAGGTTGAGCCTGGAGCTTACACTATCGACGAACTTAGCCACCTGCGCTCCCTTTACGCCCAGTAAATCCGGACAACGCTTGCCCCCTACGTATTACCGCGGCTGCTGGCACGTAGTTAGCCGGGGCTTATTCCCAGGGTACCGTCAGATCTTCTTCCCCTGGAAAAGGGGTTTACGACCCTCAGGCCTTCTTCCCCCACGCGGCGTCGCTGCATCAGGCTTTCGCCCATTGTGCAAGATTCCCTGCTGCTGCCTCCCGTAGGAGTGGGGGCCGTGTCTCAGTCCCCCTCTGGCCGGTCGTGCTCTCACACCGGCTATCCGTTTTAGGCTTGGTGGGCCGTTACCTCACCAACTACCTGATGGAACGCAAATCCGTCCACTGGTGACCGAAGTCTTTCGTTCATCCCCCTACAGGAATGAACCACATGCGGTATTAGCTCGAATTTCTCCGAGTTGTCCCCCGCCAATGGGTAGGTTATTTACGCGTTACTCAGCCGTCTGCCACTAACTTGCCAACCGAAGTTGGTTCATTCGTTCGACTTGCATGCATTAGGCGCGCCGCCAGCGTTCGTCCTGAGCCAGGATCAAACTCTCAAAAAATAAAAAGAATCTCGAAAGATTCATAACGTTCAAAATTGAACGAAGGCGCCTTTTCCTTCCACTATTCACTTGTTAAAGTACGGGTTGTGAGTGCTCTGCTGTAACGCAGGCACTGCGCCCCACTGCGGGGCGGGTAACTCCAATACTTTACAGGACGACAGGAATCGCGTCAATGGTCAAACTGGCAGGACGTGAGGGCCATGAGAAGCCGCCTACGTGGCGAGCAAGCCTTGGACGCGTTCCCAGATGGTTTCGTGCACGACATCGGCCTTTTCCGCGGCATCCACGGTCATCCAGCGTTCAGGATTGCGTTTCGCGAGGCGGCGAAAGCCAGCTTTGACCCGGCGGTGAAAGGTCAAGGCTTCATCTTCGAATCGGCGGCCTCCGTCTTCCTCACGGCCTAGCGTGCGGTCAAGGGTCACGTTCAACGGCGCGTCCAACAGAAAGGTGACGTCGGGGATGAGCCCAGCGGAAGCCACATCGTTGGCGGCGCGGACGTGGGCCACGGGTAATCCACGCCCGTAGCCTTGGTAGACGGTCGTCGAATCGGCATAGCGATCGAGCACGACATGGGTGCCAGAGGCGAGGGTCGGCTTGATCACGGTGCGCACCAGTTCTGCGCGCGCGGCGGCGAACAACAGCAGCTCTGCCTCAAAAGTGAGTGGCTGGTCTTCGGCCTTGAGCCAGGTACGGAGATAGTCACCGAGGGGGGTGCCTCCCGGCTCTCGTAGTGCCAACACTGTTCGACCAGTCTGCCCCAAGCGATCCACCAAGAGTCGCACTTGGGTGGTCTTGCCGGTGCCCTCCCCGCCTTCAAAGGTTATGAACAGTGCCAACGAGTGCCTCAGCTTCGACCGATGCGGCGGATGGTGACACGCCGGGCGGGCTCGCGTCCGACGCTGTAGGAGCGCAATTTGGATTGCTCCGCTATCTGGTGCTGGACGCGACGGACGAAGGAGCTCTGCGGTTGGAGTTCGACGCGATCGGAGTCACCGGTGAGGATGCGCTCAACACCGTCCTCAGCCTCGTTCGTGCCTGCTTCGATCGAGGCGCCTGAGCGGTCGCCCTCCCCTTCAGCAATTTGGTACAGGAAGCCGACGATCTGGCCAGGGGTGTTTTTGCGCAGGACGAAGATGGGCACGCCTTTCTCCTCGGCGGCCTGGAGCACGCCGGGGCGGCGTCTGAAGTGCGCTTTGGTGGTGAGCACCATGTCGGCTTCGGCGACGCTGTCGGCGACTGCGACGTTGATCCCAGCATCCGCGGCAGCCTGGTGTAGCCGTTCACGACTGACGCCGAACGGGTGCACGCGCTTCGCGGGAGGAGCCGCAGTGGCAATCTCCAGCGGCTCATCGAGGAGCAGATCGTCGTCGCGCTCAAAGGGAACAGGGCGCTCGGAAGGCATGGTTCGCTCGGAGCGAATCTTGCGCGTGGGGACTTCGTTGAACGGGGCGACTTCAAACTCGGGGGCACCTGCTGGGCGCTGGCGGCTCTTGCGCACGACGCCTGACGGGTCCAGCTCACGGATCTCGGGGCTGACCGGTCGTCCACGGAGGACTGCGTCAACGGTGCGCGCGACCTCCTCATGGACGGCGACGCGGTCCCAACTCTGGATCTCAGCCAAGACATTAAAAGTGGGCGGAGCTTTACGCTCCAGGATGGTTTTCTGAGTGCGCCGGCGCCGGGCTTCTTCGTCCCCGAGCGTGACTGTCTGAACCCCGCCGACGAGGTCAGAGAGGGTGGGGTTCATGAGAAGGTTTTCGAGAGTGTTGCCGTGGGCCGTTGCGATGAGCTGGACGCCTCGTTCGGCAATGGTCCGGGCGGCGGCGGCTTCAAGTTCCGTTCCCATCTCGTCAACGACGATGACTTGGGGCATGTGGTTCTCCACCGCTTCGATCATGACAGAGTGTTGGAGGCTAGGAGTCCGCACCTGCATGCGCCGAGCTTTGCCAATGGCCGGATGAGGGATGTCGCCGTCTCCGGCGATCTCGTTGGAGGTGTCGACGATGACGACGCGCTTGCCGCTTTCGGCAAGCACACGCGCTAACTCACGCAGGACGGTGGTCTTGCCAACGCCAGGCCTGCCGACGAGCAGGACGCTCTTACCCGAAAGGGCGAGGTCTTCGACGACTCGGGCGCTGCCTTGGACGGCTCGTCCCACACGGCAGGTAAGGCCGATGACTGCGCCGCCTCGATTCCTGATGGCGGAGATACGGTGGAGCGTTCTCTCGATACCCGAGCGATTGTCATCACCGAAGGGGCTGATGCGCTCGATGATGTACTGGAGGTCGCCGGCAACCACTTCCTGGTCACCCAGGTAGACGTCGCCGTCAAAGAATCGTGCTTGGGGGAGTCTGCCTAGATCGAGGACAATCTCAAGCAGCCCTTCTGCGGGGCCGTCTGGGCCGAGGGCCTCGGTGATGCTCGGGGGTAGAACACTCAGGAGCGCTTGCAGCTCGCCGTTATCTGTCAGCCAGTCTTTGATCTCCCACCTCCATAATCCTTATGCCCGTGCTGGTGCCAATCTTGGTTCTCTGACAGGTGTCGCAACGACCCGTGCCATTACCGCATAGCTGCTCGAATGTTGCCATCCTCGTTCAATCAATACTCGCCTGAGAGCGGGTTGATAATCGGGGACGATCCAGGATGGGTGCCGGTGCCCCCAGGCTAGCTGTGCGACGTAGGAGGCGAAGAGCGAGACGCGCTCAGATTCATCGGGATGGAGGATAGCGTCGACGACCACCGATGCGCGGTACTGGTCGAGCCTGAACCAACCACGGATCTGTTCTTGGTGAATCCAGACATATTCACGCACGCGCCCAAGGCCCTGCTCGTGAGCATCGTGCCACTGACCGAGGGTCAGGCCAATCATGGCGCGGGCGGCTGTAGGGAGAGTGGAGTTGTACAGCCGGAAGATGTCGTAGTCGTCGGCCGGAAGCGGTGGCCGGACGTTCAGGGACGGCCCGTGGAGATCACTGGCCATAGGCCGTGCGAGCGTGAACACGTCTTCTGCGTAGGCCCTACGGAAGCCGGAGCGTTCCGCGAGCTGCTGCGCTGCGCCGCCGAGGGGGACGCGTAGGAATAGGCGCTCGCCACGCTGGGAAGCGACGAAGCCTACGGAGCGTTCGAGGAGGTCGGTGAGCGCGGTACTGGCGCCAACGACGGCGAATAGGTGGGCAATCTCCCAGGCTTTCGGGCCACAGCGTGGCCGGAGTACGGCGAGCGCATCGAGGCGTATGTTGCGTTCGGATGCGAGATGGTGCTCCTGCGTACGGAGGGCAAGGCTCCAGCGAGCGAGCTGGAGCGGCGAAAGCCGATGGGGACTACCCGACATCTCGTCACGCGTGGTGACGAGATCCTGGGCCGCGAGGCGTCCGGGAAGGAGTTGCAGCGGCACGTCGGTCAACCGCAACTCACGGATCATCGCGCGGCCACCTCGGGTGCCATGGTCAGGAAGAATCCATGGAGGCGGTCGTCAATGGTGAGTTCGGGATGGAAGGCTGTCACCAGCAGGTTGCGCTCTCTGGCGGCGACAATGATACCGTCGTCCAGGCTGGCAAGCACTTCTACGGAAGATCCCACCTCTAGAATCTTGGGTGCGCGGATGAACAGAGCGTGGTACAGTCCGCCGTCGACGCCCACGACGTCAATCTCGGTCTCGAACGAATCTACCTGGCGGCCGAAGCCATTACGTTGGACGACGATATCCATAATCCCGAGAGGTTCGGGGCGATGCTCCAGCAGGCGAGCAGCGAGCAGAATGAGGCCGGCGCAGGTGCCCCAGACGGGCTTGCCCGAACGAGCGAATGCTCTGAGGGGCTCGCGCAGGCCGTAGATATCCATGAGCTTCGCCATGGACGTGCTCTCCCCGCCGGGCATGATAAGGGAGTCAACCGAGGCGAGTTGGGCTTCGGTGCGAACTTCTCGCGTGTCAGCGCCAAGGCGGCGCAGCGATGCGATGTGCTCTTCAAAGTCACCTTGGAGCGCCAGCACTCCGATAAGTGGGCTCACGCTACCAACCTCGTGTGGCGAGTAGCTCCTCGGTGCCAATCGAGCGAGCACTGATTCCGACCATCGCTTCGCCAAGTCCTCGCGAGGCCTCGGCGACTGCGGCCGGGTCATCGTAGTGAGTGACGGCCTTGACGATGGCTTTGGCGCGCAGGCTGGCTTCTTCGGTGGTGGCGGACCGGTTGGCGGCTTTGAAGACGCCGGAACCGACGAATACGCCGTCGGCGCCGAGGTGCATCATAAGCGCGGCGTCTGCGGGTGTTGCGACACCACCGGCGGCGAAGTTGACAACAGGCATGCGACCGAGGGTTTTGACCTGGCGGAGGAGATCGAGCGAGGCGCCAATGTCCTTCGCGAACGCGGAAAGCTCATCATCGCCCATGCCCTGGACGCGGCGCATCTGCTTCATGACGGTGCGCATGTGGCGAACGGCCTCAACAACATCCCCGGTGCCAGCTTCCCCTTTAGTGCGAATCATGGCCGCGCCCTCACCGATGCGGCGGAGCGCTTCGCCGAGGTCGCGGCAACCACAGACGAAGGGGACTCTAAAGTCGTGCTTCCAGACGTGGTGCTCTTCGTCAGCGGGAGTGAGCACCTCTGACTCATCGATATAATCGACACCGATCGCCTCCAAGATGCGGGCCTCGACGAAGTGGCCGATGCGCACCTTTGCCATGACGGGGATGGTGACGGCGTCTTTAATCTCTTCGATCATGCTAGGGTCGGACATGCGGGCGACACCGCCGTCCGCTCGGATGTCAGCCGGAACACGTTCGAGGGCCATAACGGAGCAGGCACCGGCATCTTCGGCGATCTTGGCCTGCTCTGCATTGACGACATCCATGATGACGCCACCTTTGAGCATCTGAGCCAAGCCCGTCTTCACCTGATAGGTGCCGGTTTCCTTGTCCGTCGCCATGCATTTCACCTGCGCATTCTGGGTTGCTAACGTCACGATGAGTATAAGCGTGCGCGGAGGCGAAGCCAACGGCGAGAAGCAAAACTCTCGCCTTGATCGACGCTAGAGACTCGGCGAACGCTAGGAAGGGCCCTGCAGGTGGAGGGAACCAGTCAACCGCACTCGCTTAATATGCTCGTGAGTTATGGTCAACAGATCCACGTCATCCGGAGGAAGCTCATGATCTACGATCTGCGCACGTACACGCTCAAGCCTCGATCGGTCCCGGCGGTCCTCAAGCTGTTTGAGGAGGCGATACCGACCCGAGAGAAGTACTCGCGGTTGGGCGCGTTCTTCCACACGGAGATCGGACCACTGAACCAGATCGTCCACATCTGGCCGTACGAAGACGCCAGCGAGATGCAGCGGGTGCGTGGAGAGGCATCGGCCGATCCCAGCGGGATGTGGCCGCCAAAGGGCCTGACGCCCCACATGGCGATCCAGTCTTCAGAGCTGATCCAGCCTGCGCCGTTCATGGAGGATTGGACGGGCCCGCAGAAGTTGGGCGAGCTATACGAGCTACGCATCTACGACCTAGTGCCAGGGACGCGCGGCGAGGTTCTGAAGGCCTGGTCGTCGAAGATAGACGGCCGCAGGGAGTACTCGCCACTGGCGGGTTGCTGGCTGAGCGCGGGCGTCGGTGGTCTAGGCAACAAGCTCTACCACCTCTGGGCGTACGACAACTTCGAGCACCGCGCTCGGGTGCGCGCAGAAACGACTGCTGCGGGCGTATGGCCTTCTGACGACGGGAGCAACTACCTGAGACAGGAGAACAAGCTGCTGGTTCCTGCTAGCTTTTCGCCATTGCACTAGAGCCCTTACGTCAGAACACCGGGGGCACCAACGTTAGACCCTCGGCCTCAACCAGCCGCCGGAGAGTACCTATCAGTACCGAGTCCGAAACAGCCAAACCGGGAGCAGTGCCTCCGTCCACACGAGGGTTCGCGAGAACTTTCGAGGCGTTGCACTACCGGGATTTCCGGTTCCTGTTCTTCGCGCAACTGACGAACGCCGCGGCGCAGTGGATGCAGATGATCGGATTGCCGATCTTGGTGCTGGCGGTGACGGAGAGTCCGGCGCACCTGGGCATGGTGATGATTTCGCGAACCCTACCCGCGATGGTGCTGGGGTTGGTGTCGGGCGTAGTGGCGGATACGTGGGACCGACGCACGATTCTGATCACGACGCGGATCGTCGGAACTGCGCTAGCGACGTGGTTCGCGATCATCAATGTGGCAACCTCGGTGTCGCTGACGGAGATCTACGTGTTCGCTGTGCTGCGGGGGGTGACGATGGCGTTCGATCAGGCGCCGCGCCGGGCGTTGATCCCGAGCATGGTGCCGCCGCACGTGGTGATGAACGCGATGGCGTTGTCGACGGGCGGGATGCAGGTGATGAGGATGATGGCGGCCGCGGTGGCGGGGACCTTGATAGCGGTGTGGGGAATCGAGGCTGCGTTCGTGGCGCTGGCGATCCTGTACTTTTCAGGCGTGCCACTGCTGCTGGCAATGCGAACACGGACTCACGAGCGGGCCGGATACCGCGGGATCCGCCAGATGGTTCGCGATGCGAAGAATGGAGTCGGGTTCGCGGTGACTACACCTGCGATGCGGGCGTCACTGATCATTGCGGCGTTCTTCTTCGTGTTCGGCATGTCGTTCTCAAACGTGTTCGCGCCGTTGTTGGCAGATGGGCCGCTAGGGCTGACCGAGGGTGGCCTAGGTTGGATGGTGGCGGTGATGGGGATCGGAGGGACGGCAGGGACGATCACGGTGGCGTACCTGAGTCCGTCACATCATCGAGGGATGGTGCTGATCGTGGCGCTGGGCGTGTTCGGGCTGCTACTGGCGGCGATGGCTGGCGCGACCTACTTACCGATGGCGTGGGCGGCATTCGTGGTGATTTTTTTCGTGGGGACGGGGCAGTCAGTGTTCATGCCGCTGCTGAGTACGATCGTGCTGCAGGCTGCTCCGGACCACATGCGGGGCCGGGCGATGGCGATCCTGGGTTGGGATCGTGCGCTGGTGTCTTTCGGGACGGTGATCGCCGGGTTCGGGGCGGCGGCGTTCGGGGCACAGGTCACTCTGCTAGGTTTCGGTAGCGCATGCGTTATCGGGGCCCTACTCCTGGTGTCGTCTGGCACGCTGCGCAAGATCGACTAGAGCTCGTCTTCAGAGAGGGCGGCGGCGATAGCCGCAGGGAGGTCGCCGTTGGGGACTTGGGAGGACTCGTCGTCGCGGCGACGCTTGACCTCAACAACGCCGTTCTTGAGGTTGCGGGGGCTGATGACAACGCGCACGGGCAGCCCTAGCAGATCCACGTCGTTGAATTTCACGCCTGCGGATTCACCTGGACGGTCGTCGTAGAGCACGTCGTAGCCGAGCTCCAGGAGCAGGGCGTAGGTTTCATCTGCGGCAGCGGAAACTTCCTCTTTGTCGGCGTTCAGGGCGACAAGGTGCACCTGGAACGGAGCGATGGGCACCGGGTAGAGGATGCCTTTGTCGTCATGGTTCTGCTCTATAGCGGCGGCGAGCACGCGGGTGACGCCGATGCCGTAGCAGCCCATAACCATGGGTTTGAGCTTCCCCTCATCGTCCAAGTACTCGCCGCCGAAGGTGCGGGTGAAGAACGTACCGAGCTTGAAGACGTGTCCCACCTCGATGCCGCGTACCTCGCCGAGGGCTTCGCCGCAGTGAGGACAGCCGTCGCCGGCCTTGGACGTACCGACCTCGGCGATGGTGTCGACCTCGAAGTCGCGGGGGTAGTTGACGTTCTTGTAGTGCCTTTCGTCCTGATTGGCACCTGCGACGAAGTTGTTCCCCTGCTGGATGGATCGGTCACCGATGCGCTTGATGTCGGTAAGCCCGATGGGAGATGTGGAGCCGACGGTGAGGCCAGCGGCGACGGCCTCCTGGGCGGTGGCGAGCCGGAGCTCGCGGACGTCGAGCAGGTTCTTGAGCTTGACCTCATTGACCTCGATGTCGCCCCGGATAGTCACGAGGACAACCTCGTTGTCCGCGGCGTAGAAGACTGCTTTCAGGGCCTGGGCTTCGGTGATGCCCATGCTGTCGACGAGGTCGGCGATGGTCTTGGCGCCGGGGGTGTCGAACAGCGTCAGTTCTTGAGGGGAGCTTTCGGGCGCGGCCGGGATGACGGACGTCCCGCGCTCGGCGTTGGCCGCGTAGTCGCCGGTGGGACATACGAGGACGGTGTCCTCGCCTGACTCGGCGGGCATAATGAATTCGTGCGAGTCCTTGCCACCAATGGCACCGGAGTCGGCTTCGACTTCAAGGGTGGGAAGGCCGCAGCGCTTGAAGATGTTGCGGTAGGCAACACGCATGCGTTGGTAGGTGACGTCGAGGGATTCCTGGTCCGTGTCGAAGGAGTAGGCGTCCTTCATGGTGAATTCGCGTCCGCGCAGGAGTCCTGCTCGGGGACGAGGTTCGTCCCTGAATTTGGTTTGAATCTGGTAGAGAAGGAGGGGGAGATCCCGGTAGCTTTCGACATTGCTCTTGGCGATGAGGGTGATGATTTCTTCGTGGGTGGGGGCGATGACCATTTCGCGTTTGCGGCGGTCGAAGACGTGGAACATGTTGTCGCCGAATGCGATGTCACGTCCAGACTGCTGCCAGGTTTCGATGGGCTGAAGGGCGGGCATGAGGACTTCCTGCCCACCTGCGGCGTCAATCTCTTCGCGAATGATGGCCTCAATCTTTTGGATGGACCGGAGGGCGAGGGGCAGGTAGGAGTAGATCCCTGCGCCGACTTGCATCATCATCCCGGCGCGGAGCATGAGGCGGTGGCTGGCGGATTCTGCTTCGCCGGGGTCTTGTCTAAGGGTTTTGGCTAGGGAGCGAGATACGCGCAAATTGGTGCCTTTTTCAGTCGGAGAGTGCGGTCAGGATATCTCAAGGGCACGGCCCTTGACCCAGCGGCTTGCCCCAAGACGACATCGAGCAAGCCTGGAACTATCGCTGGCCTTGGCGCTGCGCTCAGAGAATAGCTGGGCGAGGCCCCACAGGGGGCATGGGATTGACTCTCGCAGAAAGCGGGAATAACTTTGCCACGACTTCGCTTCGTCGGGCGGTATGCCTGAGTGGGCGTTGATCTAAGCAGGAGGAGGGCAGCAATGACGACGAGTTTCGATCCAGATACCGCTCCAGTTTTCGAGCGGATCGATACATACGAAGAGTGGCAGAAGGACGAGGGAGTGAAGCTCCACGGTGGCCTTTACGTTAAGAATCTCTTCACGCTGGAGCTCGAACACTGGGCGCGCATGGGTTGCGACGGTGCGGTGGTTTACTTGGATGGCGACGAGGAGACCAATGAGCACGTGATCGAGGTTGGGCCGGGGGGCAAGACGAACCCGGTGCACCACATGTTCAACGAGGTCATCTACGTACTAAGCGGTCGTGGTGCGACGTCGGTCTGGTACGACGAGGACAAGAAGCAAACGTTCGAGTGGGCAGCGGGAGCGTACTTCTCGATCCCGATGAACGCTTGGTACCAGCACTTCAACGGTAGTGGCGCAGAGCCAACCAGGATGGTCTCAGTGACGAACATGCCAGGGATGATCCGCAAGTTCATCACTCCTGATTTCATCTGGAACAACCCGTATGTCTTCGACGACCGCATGAATGCTGACGAGGGTTGGGCCTCGGGTTCCGGTCAGATGTACAAGGGTCGCGTTTGGGAGACGAACTTCCTGCCCGACGCTGCGAACATGCCGATGCCGAACTGGGGTGAGCGCGGCGCAGGCGGCACGAACATCATGCTGTCGTTGTCGGACAACACGGTGTCGTCGCACATCTCGGAGTTCCCCATCGGTACGTACAAAAAAGCGCACCGACACGGGCCTGGGGCGCACCTGCTGATTACCGGCGGCGAGGGTTTCGCGCTAGTGTGGAAGAATGAGGATATGTCGGACATGGTGAAGGCAGATTGGCAGGCCGGGAGTCTGTATCTGCCGACGCAGGACGCGGAGAACGAGTATTTCCACCAGCACTTCAACGTAGGCACGACACCTGCGCGGTACATCAACATGGCGCCTTCGAACTCACGCAAGTACACGTACAAGCGAGGGATTAACGACCCCGGCAAACAGGCCGAGGTGCGCGCGATGGTGAGCATCAAGGAGGGCGGCATCCAGATGGAGTACGAGGATGAGCCGAGGCGCATCCACGAGATCTTCGAGGCGGAGCTGGCGGCGCACGGCCAGGAGTGCCGGATGAAGAATCTGGTGCCGTGGTGCACTGGCGTGGCGGGTCCTGAGAACAAAAAAGGGTCGCTGAAGGGTTACGCATAGGGATTGTCTAGGGGAGCGGCCTTCTGCCGTTTACGGATGGGGGGGGGGCGCGGGATTGTTCCCTCCTCGCCAGGGCCCCATTCGTCGTTTGCACAGGGCGAACGCGAAGGGGCGCACACGAGTCATGAAACAAACGCCCGCCGTATACAGCGGCGGGCGTTTTGTGTTGGTGCGGCTAGCGAGCGCCGTTCCCTCCTACACTGCGGGCCACGAAAGCGGCCTCATGGAAGCATTGGTTCAACTGAGAATCCCCAGGCGAAGGGTGCCAAGAGATGCATCGTGAGGAGCGACATGGAACTGATCAATAGCTTCCTGGTACCAAAGGCAACGGGCAAGGCGTTCTTGGTCAAAGCCGGACAAGTACTGCGGTTGACCCAACCCGAGGGGCCGCAGGTCATCTACTTCGACGCGTTCAGTCTCGAAGACCCTCGTGAGTACCTGCTGACGTCAGCGACGCGACGGTACGAGAGCATCCACGTGACTGAAGGGCACCGATTGTGGAGTGGGGGATTGCGGAGTTCAGTTTGGGCCTTGAGCGCGTCCATGACCCATTCAACGTGTTCATGCGCACGGGGATGGACGCCAACGGCAAGATGATTTGGGAAGATCCCTTTGATGTGAAGCCCGGCGATTACATAGATTTGCGTGCTGAGTTCGACGTGATAGCCGCTGGTTCAGCGTGCCACGGCCTATCGAGCGGACCGGGCGAGTGCCCGTTTGGTGTCGAGATCTACCAGGTCTAACGACCCTCTGAGATCCACGCCGAAGTCTCTGAAGCATGCCGCAGGGAAGTCAAGCAACCTCCCCCTGCGCCCTGGTGCCCCGAAACGACCATAGGTTGTGCCCACCCACCCGGATACCCCGTGTCCCTGCCTGCGCAGTGCGAACGAGGGACACGCAATTCGACAGACGAATGACCTGCGCTAGCGAGCGGTTATGAGGCGGTCGATGGGGATGGCGGGCTTGCTAAGGGCGGCGGCAGAGCTGGCAATGACGGTTTCGAAGTCTGCAGGGTCGAGACGTGCGGTGAAGCGGCTGTTGAGCGCTTCTACCGCGCGGTGGGCGCGGGCGGGAGTGACGTTCCACGTTGAGGCAATGAAATCGAGGACCTGGGGACGGGCTTCGTCGATCCAAGTGGCGACCTGGCGATGGGAGGAGATCATCGCGTCGAGGAGCTCAGGGCGTTCGGCGATGGTGCGCTCGGTGACGATGAGTCCGTGGACGAGGGTGTTGGGGTAGGCCTCGCAGAGGTCGACGAGGGTGTGGTAGCCCTTGGCTTCGAGCACTTCCTGTTCCAGGGTGCGAGCGATGACGGCGTCTTCTTCGGGGTCAGGGCCGTCTTCTTTCCAGCCGGGGTGCGCTCGTTGGTAGACGAGCTCGACATCGGCTTGGGGGTCGAGGCCGTTGGCCGTTAGCCACTTCTGAACCATGGCATCGGGCTCGCTGCCGGGTTGGGCGGCTTGGACTTTGCGGCCCCTCAGATCAACGGGGCTATTGATGGTGTCGTTGACCATGAGCCAGTGGGGAGCGTTGCGATGGACGAGCAGCGCTACGCGCACGGGGGCGTCGTCTTGCATGATTGCGCGCACGGCAGCGCCGATGGAGACGACGAAGTCGAGGTCACCTGCGACCAGGGCGTCAATGCTTTCTTTGCCAGCGAGGGTGTCGAAGGATGAGGTGAGGCTGTTGTCGGCGTAGATGGCTGCGTGGTCGGCGAGGAGGAAGTCGAGCATGTTGATGGTTCGGTTGATGATGCCGATGCGGACAGGGGTTGTCATGGGGAGGGGCTCCGACGGGAGGAGTTGGGGTTGCGAAGGGATTCTACGGTAGCTGGAGGCAGCGCTGTCGGGGGGGAGTTACGAAACGCCCGCCACACACAGTGACGGGCATTTTATGTTGGGCGTGGGCGAGGGTGAGAGGTCACTGCGGGTACCTTGGGACAGGCTCTTCGACTACGCTTCGATGCGCTCAGGAAACAAAGGAGCGGGGGGCGACGGCTAGACGTCGTCGCCCATGTCATGGTCGGTATGGTTAAGGGCGCCTTGCTTCCAGTATCCCTGGGTGCGGATGAGGGAGCGGTGGAGGTTGCGGTCCTCGAGGAGGTGCTTGCGGATCTCGCGCATGATTGACGCTTCGGCGCTGACCCATACGCGGCCGTCGCCTTCTGGGATGTCGGCATGGCGGATGGCGTGGGCGAGGAGGCGACCGGGGAGATCGTGGTCGTTGCCTCGGTGGAGCCAGGTGATATGGGTTCGCGCGGGGCTGGTGAGCTCCTGCTCTTCTGCAGCGTTAAGGACCTCGATGTATACGTGGGCCTGGATGGTGGCGGGTAGCGCCTCCAGCAGGGTGGCTATCGCTGGCAGCGCGGCTTCGTCGCCAAGGATGACGTACCAGTCGGCGCTGGGCTCGGGGAAGTAGGTACCGGAGGGTTGTCCGCCGACGACGGCAGTGTCACCAGCCTTGGCGGCGACGGCCCAAAGCGAGGCGGGGCCTTCACCGTGAATGACGAAGTCGACGTCTAGCTCATTGGTGTCGGCGTCCCAGCGGCGGGGGGTGTAGGCGCGGCTCTTGGGGCGCTCGACGTCCTCGGGGAATTCGAGGCCGTCAGGCCCAGGAACAGGGAGCGTGAACACGCCAGTTTCCTCGTGTGGGAGGTAGATGCGCACGTGTTCTGCTGGGCCCTTGCTGAAAAAGCCGGTCATGTTTTCACCACCGAAGGTAACGCGGATCATGTGGGGCGTGAGTTGGCTAACCCGCACGACCTCGGCGATTCGGGGCGAGGGACGCTTGCGGCGAGGCGCGGCGGATTCGGACAATGTGGTCACTGGAGATACCTCAGCGGCAGTGTTAGTTCCTGGTTATGATAACCGGACAAGCCTTTAATTGACCTGGCCTTAGGTTGAGGGGCGGGGTTGAAGGCTAACGTTTTCGACTTTGGCCCGTTACTGCTGTCGAGTCGAGCAGTTATGTTTGAGGAGCTATGAGCAAATCGTCAGATGGAGTCCCACACGAAGCGGAGGGCACCCCTCACCGGGTTCTTCCTCCCGGACGGCGTGAGCCGGATGGAGATGGACCGGTGCCGTTGAGTCCAGCGCTTTCGCAGGCGATGCCGCGACGCGGTTTCTTGTTCCGTGCGGCGGCGGTCGGTATGACGGCGGTAGCTGCGCCATCGCTGTTGGCGGCGTGTGAGCAGATGGACGCGCCAACACTAGCGCCAACCGCTACGCCGTTCCCGACACCGACCCCGTTCGACGCAAGCGCGGTTACGCCGACGCCGCCTTTGGTTCCGACAGCAACAGTGACGGCGCCTCCGGTCCCAGCACCGACTGCTACACCCGGACCAGTGCTGAAGACGGAGGCATCTCGCGTGAGCCATCTGCTACGCCGAGCGAGCTTCGGGGCGTCGAAGAATGAGTTGGCGCGGTTCCGCAGCATGGGTCTACAGGGGACGATTGATCACTTGGCGGATTTCGATGGCGTGGATGACGGGGAGCTCGAAGAGCGCTTGGCGGGGCAGGACACGGACATCGAGCGTAGGGTGGATGTCCAATCGTGGTGGCTGCAGAGGATGGCGTACTCCAAGCGGCCGCTGCAGGAGAAGATGACGCTATTCTGGCACGGGATCCTGACGAGCTCGTCGTCGAAAACGGGGAAGAGCCCGGCAATGTTCGAGCAGAACGAATTATTCAGACGGATGGGGATGGGTCGCTACGACGCGATGCTGAAGGCGATCTCGCGAGACCCGGCGATGCTAATCTACCTGGACAGTCGAACGAACCGCAAGGCAGCACCCAACGAGAACTACTCGCGCGAGCTGATGGAGCTATTCACGCTAGGGGTCGGGCAGTACACGGAGGACGACGTTCGGGAGGCGGCGCGGTCGTTCACCGGTTGGCAAATCCGCAAGAAGACGGAGTTTCTGTTCAACGAGAGTCAGCACGATTTCGGAGATAAGACGTTCTTGGGTCAGACAGGGGCGTGGGATGGCGACAATGTGGTGGACATCATCATGCAGCAGCCCGCAGCAGGTGAGTACATCGTGCGGCGTTTGTGGGAGTTCTTCGCGTACGCGGACCCCGAACCGGCGGTGATTACGCGGCTGGCGAAGGTATTCAACGAAAACGAGACGGAGATCCGGCCGGTGATGCGGGCGATGTTCGAATCTGAGGAGTTCTATTCGCCGAGGGCGTTCAAAGGCCTGATCAAGGGACCCGTGGAGCTAGTGGCTTCGACGGTGCGCACGCTGGGTATCAACACGACGTTCGCGCCGCTGCGCCGGCGCATTGAGGCGATGGGTCAAATACTACTGGACCCGCCGGACGTTTCGGGTTGGGACGGGGGAATCACGTGGATCAACAGTTCCACGCTGCTCGAACGAGTGAACCTTGCGAATGCGATCGCAGCGGGCCGATTGAGACAGCTGGAGTTCGATCCAGTGGCGCTGGCGGGCGATGCAGCTAAAACGTCTGAGACGCTGGTCGACTTTCTGGTCGATCTGCTGTTGGGCGGCGAAATCGCAGACGACACTCGCGCTGCGCTGCTAAAGCACGCCGAGGACCTGCGTGTACCGTCAGCGTTCTCTGGGCGTTCGGTGCCTGCTGACGAACGACAGCGGAGCCTGGTTTACCTAATCCTGGCTTCGCCAGACTACCAGTTGGCTTGAGGCGATCAATGACCATCACTCGAAGGCAGTTCATCAAGTCGAGTTTAGCAGTGGCCCCTGCGGCCGCGCTAATGCCGACGGTTTTTACGCGGGCCGTGGCGGCTGCGATCAGCGAGCAGGCATCGCAGGGTAAGCGGGCGCTGGTGATTGTTCAGATGGCGGGCGGCAACGATGGATTGAACACCATCGTGCCCGCGAACGACGATCGTTACTACGAGGTACGGCCGACGGTGAACGTGCAACCGGAGGACACGCTAGCCATCAACCGTGAGGTGGGTTTCAATCCAGGGCTGGGCGCGTTCAAAGAACTGTGGAACGAGGGCGTTCTAGCCGCAGTGGAGGGCGTGGGATATCCAGGCCCAAGCTATTCGCACTTCCAGTCGATGGATATCTGGCAGACGGCGGACCCTGAGAAGAGCGGAGGGTTCGAAGGCTGGGCGGGGAGGTACTTGGAAGGCGTGCCACAGGGGCCAGGCGACGGGATTCGATCGTTGGCGGTTGGCCGTAGCCTGCCGAGGGCCATGTTCACGCACAAAATGTCGGTGCCCATGGTGAACACGATTGAGGCGTATCAGTTCCAGGATCACCGGGGTGCCGTGGCGGACCAGGAACAGCGCACGCGTGCGCTGCTTGGTTTGTACCGAGCAGGGACGCCGGCGCGGCCATTCGGTGGACACATGGACAGTACGATGCGTGCCGCCGAGAGCAGCTCGAAGGCGCTCATGGGCGCTCATGGGCGCTACAGATCAGCAGCGAAATACCCGGATACACGGTTGGGCAGGAGTATGAAGGTCGTCGCCGAGGCGGTTACAGGTGACTTGGGCCTAAGCGTGGCGCATGTGAAAATCGGTGGGTTCGATACGCACGCGTCGCAGCTTCCCGTACATGGCGATCTGCTTCGAGATACGGCGGACTCGATGCTGGCGTTCTACCGCGACATGCAGGCGCAGGGACGAGACCAGGAGGTGGTGCTGATGACGTGGTCGGAGTTCGGGAGGCGCGTGACGGAGAATGGGAGTGGTGGTACGGACCACGGGTCGGCAGGGCCGATGTTCGTGCTAGGCACGCCGGTGACGGGTGGGCTTTACGGGGAGCGCCCAAGCCTGACGGGCCTGGTGAAGAACAACTTCAAGTACACGACGGACTTCAGGCAGGTGTACGCGACGATGGTCGAGGGATGGCTTGGTGCGCCAGCGGAGGCCGTGCTCGGCGGGCGGTTCGAGCAAATCCCGCTGTTGCGGCGCGCGCCGGCAACCGCCAAGAGCGAGAACCGCTAGTCAGCGGCCACCCGTAGGAACAACCGCTAGCTAGCGGGGGGACTCTTCTTCTGCGGCGCTTTCGTTTCCGGGCTCAGACTCCGCCTCATCGTCGTCGTCGTCCTCTAACTCAGCAGAAAGCTCATCGTCTCCAGGTTCGTCGTCCGCGTCGTCTTCGGCACCGTCCGGCTCATCGCTTTCTGCAGCTTCTGAGTCGTCAGGAGCATCATCAGTATCTTCGGTCTCGGGAGCCTCAGGCTCGTCGGCGGGCGCGTCGTCTTCGTCGACGGGGCCACCACGGTGGGGGTCGCCGTACATGGCGAGGTTGATCGCCTCAAGTTTGTCGGAGCCTACGTGCTTGCGGATGGCGTCGAAGAACTCCATGTCCCACTCGCCAACGAAAGTTACGGCAGTGCCGTCGCGGCCCATGCGGGCGGTGCGGCCGATGCGGTGGACGTACTCTTCGACCTGCTCCGGGCAGTCGTAGTTGATGACGTGGGCAACGGCGGGAACGTCGATGCCACGAGAGGTGAGGTTGGTGGAGACCAGGATTTTTAGCTTACCATCGCGGAAGGCCTGCATGACAGTGTTCCGTTCGCTCTGGCGCAATCCACCGTGGATGGCTTCCGCGGGAAGGCGACGTTGCTTGAGCATTTTCACCAGCCAGTCAACGTCACCCTGGGTACGGCGGAAGACGAGGGTCTGCTCACCGGCGTCGATGGTCTCGAAGACCTCTTTAAGGGCGTCGAGCTTGTCGCGGCGGGCCACCTCGCAGTACATCTGGCGGACGTTCTCAGCAGGCTCGGATTCCTCGCCCACGCGAATCGTCTTGGGCTCCTTGAGATAGGAGTAGATGAGGCGCCGAATCTGGGTTGGGACAGTGGCGGTGAAGAGCGCGGTCTGGCGATCGCGTGAGGTCTGTCGAAGGATGGTCCGGATGTCGGGAAGGAACCCGATGTCCAGCATCTGATCGGCCTCGTCGAGGATGACGGTGCTGGCCTTGTCGAGCCGCAGGTTGCCTCGATTGAGCAGATCGATTACGCGACCGGGAGTGCCAACGATCAAGTGAGCGTTGGCTTCGAGGCCGGCGATCTGCTTGGCTATGGGTGCGCCGCCGTACACGGCGACGATGTTGATGCCACGGTACTTGAAGATGCGGGCTATCTCATCGGTGACCTGCTGGGCCAATTCGCGGGTTGGCACGAGAACGATGGCTTGGATGTAATCCTGGGAACCGTCAATGGCCTCTGCGAGGGGGATACCGAACCCGGCGGTCTTGCCAGTGCCGGTTTGCGCTTGGCCGACGAGGTCTTCGCCAGCGAGCATAGGCACGATGACTTCGGCCTGGATGGGCGTGGGTTCTGTGTATCCCATATCGGCAAGGGCGGCTGCGACGGGCTTTGATACGCGAAGGTCGCCGAAGTATTCGGTGCGGGGCTGCGGGCCGGTGACGGCCTCTACGGATTGGTTGCGAGCCCGTGAACGCGGTTGCTGGGGGGCGCGGGGTTCGTCATCGTGCGTTGGACGCGGTTCATCGTCGGAAGAACGTTCGCTTTGAGGCTCCGCACCCACAGAGGATTGAGATTGGGTTTCGGGGCTCGCCGGCCCATTGGGATTGGTACCGGTGGGCTTGCGACGGCGCCTGCGCCGCTTCTTGGGGGCGTCCCCATCGGCTGGCGTCTGCTGCGCGGCTTGGCGGTCTCCCTGCGGGCGTTCGCCTTGGGGACGCTCCTGACGCTGGTCGCCCTGCTGTCGCTCGCCCGCAGGCTTGCGGGGACGGCGACGACGAGTAGCGCTACGCCGTTCATCAGCGGAAGACGGGCTGTCGAGCTTTCGGGGGGCCGGCTGGGGGGCTGCGGACGGGGACTTGGAAAAGAGGGAACGAATCTTCTTAAACATCGGGGTTGATTGTACCACCAAGGTGACGGATAGTCCGAAGTAGGGTCGGATGGATGGCAGCGGGTTAGCGCTGTTGCGTTCGGGCGCGAGGAGCCAGATGTGCTGGTGTAAGGAGCGGTGGAATCATGAGCGAGCAGGACCTTAGGTCAACTGTCCGAACGGCATACGCGAAGATCGCACTGGAATCTGCAGATGCGTGCTGCGTATCGGGGGAGACGCCCGGGAGCACAGCGTTGGTAATCGGTTACACGGAGGAACAGCTCGCGGCGTTGCCGGAGGGGGCGAATCTGGGCTTAGGCTGCGGGAATCCGCTGGCGCTGGCGTCGATCCGCGAGGGCGATACGGTCTTAGACCTGGGCTCTGGCGCGGGCATCGATTGTTTCTTGGCGGCGCATGGGGCGGGAGCGACGGGTCACGTCATCGGCGTGGATATGACGATGGAGATGCTGGATAGGGCGAATCACAATAAGGCGGCGGTCGGCGCGACGAACGTTGAGTTCCGGTACGGCGAGCTTGAGGCATTACCGGTAGACGATAGCTCTGTGGACCTGGTGATCTCGAACTGCGTAATCAACTTGGTACCGGATAGAGATCAGGTGTACCGAGAGGTGATGCGAGTGCTAAAGCCCGGCGGTCGGGTCTCGGTGTCGGATACGATTCAGACGATGGCGCTCCCGCAGGCGCTCATGGAGACGGAAGCTGCGAAAGCGGCGTGCATCTCGGCGGCGGTGACGAAGGAGGTCTACCTGGCGTCGTTGACGGACGCAGGGTTCGAGGATGTGGCGATCGAGAGCGAGGTGCCCTACCCGGCCGACCTAGGTTTCGAGCAGGCGCTCTTGGAGGGGCTGCGCGATAACCAGGGGATCCCGGAAGAGATAATCAAGGCCGCTGCGCGGTCGATGGTGAGCATCGCAGTCACAGCGACGAAGGCGGTCTAGGCATCTGGGCCACTGTGGGGCCGAGGGCTGACGCTCAGCGGTGGCGGACGTTCAGGGGAAGACGTAAGCCCTTGAAACAAAGTCCTCGATACAGCCGAGCGAGGTCCTCTCCTAGATATGATCGTTGTCGAGAGACACCAGGGCCCACAGGATGACCCGTAACGTTCGCGGAACTAATCCGCCCGTATTTCATTATCGCAGATTGTCAATGAGCCGAATCAAGGGTATATGCCATAGGAACTCCAACACCTGGTCGCATGATCACTCGTTCCTGTCCATGGCGTCGGCGACGAGTTGGACCTCTTCCATCAGGGCGGTGAGCATGTCGGCTTCGTCGACAACGCGTGCTTTGACTCCCTTGCGGAAGATGACGGCGCGACCGTTGCCTGCGGCGAGGCCGACGTCGGCGTCTTTGGCTTCGCCAGGGCCGTTGACTTCGCAACCCATGACGGCGACTTTGACGGGGGCATTCATGGTGCGCAGGAGCTCGTCAACGGTGTTGGCGAGCTTACGGATGTCGACGTCCGCGCGCCCGCATGATGGGCAGGCGACCATTTTGACGCCTTTTTTGCGGAGATCGAGCGCTTTGAGGATCTCGTAGCCGACCTCAATCTCCTGCTTGGAGTCGTCGGAGAGGGACACGCGGATGGTGTCGCCAATGCCTTCGTAGAGCAGGATGCCCAGGCCGATGGCGCTGCGGAGCGAACCGGTGCGGCTGGTACCGGCTTCGGTGATGCCGAGGTGGAATGGGTAAGGGACCATGGGTGCCAGCTTGCGGTAGGCCTCTACAGTGGTGTCGATGTCATAGGCCTTGAGGGAGATCTTGATGAGGTCGAAGTCGAGGTCTTCGAGGAGTTTGATCTCCCAGAGACCGGTAGCGACCATGTGGTCGACGACGGAGATGCCCGCGCCCTCGCCTGCTGCGTCGGAGCCTTTGATGAGCTGGTTAACGCCGTCGACGCTCCGGTGCTGTCCGCGGGTGACACCGATGGCACCGACGGGGGGGAGGCTGCCGAAGTTGACGCCGATGCGGATGGGCACCTGGCGAACTTTGGCCTCGGACACGATTTGGGTAACGCGATCGGCGTCGCGAATGTTGCCGGGGTTGAGCCGCAGGCAATCGACACCCTGATAGAGGGATTCGAGAGCCAACTGATAGTGGAAGTGGATGTCAGCGACCAACGGGATATTGATCTGGCGCTTGATCTCACCGAGGGCCTTGGCGGCTTCCATGTCGGGGACGGCACAACGGATAATCTCGCAGCCGGCCGCTTCAAGCTCATGGATCTGACGCACAGTGGCTGCGACATCACGGGTGTCGGTCTTGGTCATGGTCTGGACGGTGATGGGGGCATCACCACCCACCTGCACACCGCCAACGAAGATGGGCTTGGTAACGCGGCGCTTAGCCATATCAGATCCACCAATCTAGCTTGAAAGGCCGGCCTAGCGGAAGAAACTTCCTCCGCTGAGCAGCCGTTGAATGTCGTTCGCGGTGACGAGGACGATGGCGAACAAGAGCATGCCAAAGCCCACCAAGTGCACCAGCCGCTCCTTTTCGGGAGCAATCCGCCGTCCACCGCGGGCCAATTCTAGCAAGACGAACGTGATGCGCCCACCATCGAGGGCGGGCAGTGGGAGGATGTTGACGATGGCGAGGTTGATGGACAGAAGCGCCGCCCAGGTCACGAGGGGGGCGAGGCCCGCCTCGACAACTTCGCCGGTGATCTGGGCGATGCCGAGAGGACCCGCTAGCTCCAGGCCAGCTCCGCCAGAGATGATCCTGCCGATCTCGTTGCGGAAGGTGACGAGGATGTCGCCAAGCTGACTGAAGGCGCCAGGCACGGCGTCGAAGAGATTGTCGGACTGAGTAACCTCTGGACGCACGTCAACGGTGTAGCCGCCGAGCTCGGCGAGGGGGGGGGCATAGGCGAGCTGCAAGTAGCTGCCGCTGCGCAACACCTCGACACGCACTGAGGAGGTGGGGTCTGTCGCAAGAGATGAAGCGATGGCGGTGGTGGCGTCGCCGTCGTCGAGGATCATGGAATCGCGGATGCGTAGGAAGAGGTCGCCAACGCGCAGGCCGAGGGCCTCGGCGGTGGAGCCAACCGCGACGCTGGCGACGGTAACGCGGGCGTTGGTGAGGGTTATGCCGGTGGCACCCTGGCCGGGCGGGGGATTGACCCGAACCTCAGGGATATGTACCTCAAGACGCGTGGCAGCACGGCGGATGATCCAGTCCATGTCAGCGCCACGGCGGGTCTGTATGGCGCCCTGAAGCGTCGTAGAATTGACGATGTCGTGGCCCTGTGCGACTTGGATGATGTCACCGACCTGGACGCCCGCAGAGGCTGCGGGGGAGTCAGGTACGACGCCGACGACTACGACGTCGGTCTCGGTGACCTGGCGCGGAATCATGAGGGCGATGGTGAGGAGGAGGATCGGTAGCACAGCGTTCATGCCAGGGCCAGCGATGAGGACAGCGAGCCTCTTCCAGGCGTTCTGGGCGGCGAAGCTACGAGCGTCGCCAGGGTCCTCTTCTCCCAGCATTTTAACGAAGCCACCCAGGGGGAGCCAATTGACGGTGTACTCGGTCTCGCCACGCCAGATGCCGAAGGCTTTGGGCGGAATGCCGACGCCGAATTCGAGAACCTTGATGCCGGAGAGCTTGGCGACGGTGAAGTGGCCAAGCTCATGAAAGACGACGAGGAAGAGCAAGATGCCAATGAAGGCGACGGCCGTGACGATGAAGTCGAATCCGTTGCGGTAAACGAGGACTGCTAGGCCGGCGGTGACGGGTACGAGGTAGCGCATGCTGTCAGGTACTACGTCCGGACCAGAGATTCGACTTGCTCGCGCGCCCAGGCATCGGCTTCGAGGATGGCCTCGAGGGTCGCGTCGGCAATGGGTTCGTGGCGGTCGAGGACGCCTGCGACGACGCTGGCGATGTCGTTGAATCCGATGCGACCGTCGAGAAAGAGGTGGACGGCTTCTTCGTCGGCGGCGGAGAGGACAGCGGGGTAGGTCTGGCCCTGGCGACCGGCGTCGACGGCGGTGGCGAAGCAGGGGTAGCGCTGCGGCTCCAGCTCGTGGAAGGTGAGCGCGGGGTAGGCGATGGGGTTGAAGCGAGGTATGACGGGGCTGGCGACACGCTCGGGGTAGAGCATGGCGTACTGGATAGGCAGGCGCATGTCGGGAGGGCCCATCTGCGCTTTCACGGAGCCGTCGGCGAATTCGACCATGGAATGGATGACGCTCTGGGGGTGCACGACGACGTCTATCTGATCATAGGTGACATCGAAGAGCCAGTGGCTCTCGATGACTTCGAAGCCTTTGTTCATGAGAGTCGACGAGTCGATGGTGATCTTCTTGCCCATGACCCATGTGGGGTGTTTTAAGGCTTGGGCTGGAGTGACGGCGGCTATCTCACCGATCGGGCGGTCTTTGAAGGGACCACCGGATGCGGTGATGATGAGCTTGCGGACAGGCTGGGCCTCGCCCTGCATACATTGCCAGATGGCGGAGGGTTCGCTGTCGACGGGGAGGAGGGGCGCGTTGTGCTCACGGGCGGCGGCGGTGACGAGATCACCAGCCATGATGACGACCTCTTTGTTGCAGAGGGCGACCTCTTTGCCAAGGCGCAACGCTTCAAGTGTGGGGCTGAGGCCCACTCGACCGGTGGTGGCGACCATGACGTGGTCGACGTCGGGCTCCTGGACCATGCGGTCCATGGAGACGACGGTGGCGGCGCCTGCGATGGCGGCGGCGGCGCTGGGATCCGCCGCCCAGACCATGCGTGGTTTGAATTCGGCGATCTGGTCGCGGAGGAGATCGAGGCGAGTGCCTGCCGCGAGGCCTACGACCCGGAACCGGTCGGGCAACGCGCGGATGACGTCGAGTGTCTGCGTGCCGATAGAGCCGGTGGAGCCGAGGACGACAATCCCTTTCGGATGGCGGGCGGAGAGGTGCTCAGGGTCCGTCGCCGGAGGGTGGTTTTCGGAGGGCACATGGCCTCTTAATCGCTAATGCGCAGGGAGGTCGATCAGGGCTAGACCGAAGGCCAGACCTTGGAGGCATAGTAGACGAGGGGGAAGACCAGGACAAGGCTGTCGAGCCGGTCGAGGAGGCCGCCGTGGCCGGGGATGAGGGTGCCTGAGTCTTTGACCCGGGCGATGCGTTTGAGTTTGGATTCGGCGAGGTCACCGATCTGGCCGACGACGCCAATGCCCGTGCCGAGCAGGGCGGCCTGCCAGATGGCGGTGGTGATGTCGCCGAGGAGCGCTGCGAGGGCGATGGCGGCGCCGATAGCAGCAAACAGGCCACCCGCTGCACCTTCCCAGGTCTTGCCAGGGCTGATGCTGGGCGCCATCTTATGTTTACCGACGAGTCTCCCGACGGCGTAGGCGCCGGTATCGAGAGCAAAGGTGGCGGCAAAGGCAAGGATGAGCCACTCAAGGCCAGCGGGTCCGTCACGCAGGAGGACGATGGCGGCCAGCGGGAGGGCAACGTAGAGGACTGGAAGCAGGGTGAGGACGAAGTCACCGACGAATCGGGCGTTACGCCGAATACCGCCTGCGGCGACGAACAGCGCTCCTGCGACGCCTGCGGTGGCGAGTAGGACCGTTTGGCCGTCGAACGCGGCGGCAGCGGTGACGAACACGCCAAGGATGACGCCCTCATGGCGCAGAGGGCGCCAACCAGCACAGCGCACGAGCAAAAGGATTTCGTAGAGTCCCACAAGGGCTGCGAGGGATGCGACGACAGCAACCGTGACGCCGCCAGCCCAAGCGACGATTACCAGCAGGGGGATGAGGATGGCGGCGCTGATAAGCCTCGCGGGGAGGTCAGACTTCGCAGATCTAGCGGGGTTGGGAGCGAGCGACGCTCGCCAGGGATTCCGGGTGAAGTTGCTCATCAATCCACGTCGGGCAGACGCCCGAACCGACGCTGACGCCGGCCGTACTCATCGATGGCTCTTTGGACCTCTGCGGCATCGAAGTCGGGCCAGCAGATGTCGGTGGAATAGTACTCGCTGTAGGCAGCTTGCCAGATGAGGAAGTTGCTAATGCGTTGCTCACCAGCGGTACGGATGATGAGGTCGGGCTCAGGAACGTCGGCCAGGTAGAGCCTCGCGGAGATGGCAGCCTCGTCAATCTGATTAGGGGGCGTGCCCGCTACGATGAGGTTACGGACGGCATCAACAATCTCAGCACGCCCGCCGTAGTCAAACGCAACGCAGAGGTTGAGTCCTGTGTTGCTCTTGGTCATATCCACGGCCTCGACGATGGACTTAGCGAGGACGTCGGGCAGACGATCCAGCACCCCGAGGTGGCGGATGCGGACGTTCTGCTCGTGGAGGGCGGCGGCTTCTTCACGTATGACCGAGTGGAGGATCTCCAAAAGGCCGGCGACTTCAGAGTCGGGCCTGCCCCAGTTTTCGGTGGAGAAGGCGTAGAGGGTGAGGTACTCGATGCCCGCTTTGTACGAGGCTCCTAGGATGCGACGGATATTCTCAGTTCCGGCGCGGTGGCCGGCGAGCCGAGGGAGGCCCTGGCGCTCCGCCCAGCGGCCGTTGCCGTCCATGATGATGGCGACGTGGCGCGGGATGCTCCTGTCGCGAGCGAGGTGTACCGCGATTTCAGTCTCTCGGGTCATCGAGGCTAGACCTCCGACAACTCGGCCTCTTTGCGCGAGCCGACAGCGTCGGCCTTGGCCACGTGCTCATCGGTGAGCTTCTGAAGCTGCTCTTGGTAACGATGCAGTTCGTCCTGGGAGATCGCCTTGTCCTTCTCGAGGCTTCGGAGATGCTCCAGGATGTCCCGGCGTACATTCCTGACGGCGACGTGGGCGTCTTCCTGCAAGCGCTTGAGGCGTTTGATCATGTCGTGGCGTCGTTCCTGGGTCATGGGCGGTATGGGCAGCCGGATAACGGTGCCGTCCGAGTTAGGGGTGAGGCCGAGGTCGGACTTCAGGAGCTCTCGCTCGATGGTGCCGACGGTGCTCTTGTCGAAGGGCTGGACCGCGAGGAGGCGGGCGTCAGGTGCGGTGATGGTGGCGACCTGATTGAGCTGCATGGTGGTGCCGTAGAGGTCAATCTTTACAGACTCAAGCATGGAGGGGTTGGCGCGGCCGGTCCGCATGCCTTCGGACTCGGTACGGAAGAAGCCGACGGATTTCTCCATCCGCTCCTCGGCGTCTATGAAAATCAGTTCTATCTCTTCGGCGTCTGCCATTGCTGGCCCTCGTATTCCGCGCGCCGCTCAGCCTTGAGCTGCGGTCGCGGTCAGCGCCCCGCTGACCAAAGTTCCGGTGTCGGCGCCTTCGAGGATACGGCGGATGCCACCCGGTTGGAACACGTCAAATACGCGTATCGGAAGGTTATTCTCCATGCACAGGGAGAGGGCTGTGGAGTCCATGACTTCCAGCCTACGGTTGAGCACGTCGATGTATTCGATACGATTAAATTTCTTGGCGTCGGGATTGTGCTTGGGGTCGGAGTCGTAGACGCCGTCGACGTTGTTCTTTGCCATGAGGAGGAGGTCGGCACCCATCTCGACGGCCCGCAACGCGGCGGTGGTGTCGGTGGTCATGTAGGGACTGCCCGTCCCGGAGGCGAAGATGACGACGCGTCCCTTCTCCATGTGACGCGTTGCGCGGCGCTGGATGAAAGGCTCGGCGACGGCACGGATGTCGATGGCCGACTGCGTGCGGGTTTCGACGCCCTGCTGTTCGAGGGCGTCCTGGAGGGCGAGTGCATTGATGACTGTTGCGAGCATACCGGCGTAGTCGGCGGTGACGCGGTCCATACCCTGGAGCTCCGCCTCGGCACCACGCCAGATGTTGCCGCCGCCTACGACGAGGCCGAGCTCGACGCCAGTGACAGCGGCTGCTTTGACCTCGCCTGCCAAGTAGCGCAGGACGGACCAGTCAATGCCGAACTGCGACCCTCCTCGTAGAGATTCGCCGCTGAGCTTCAGCATTGCGCGCCGTACGTTTACGGCTGCCATATCTCCCCCTGCGTGAGTGTTACTCACCAAGGCCAAACCGGACTATCCGGCTGACCTTGACGTTCTCTCCAACCCTGGCCCGAACATCCATGATGAGATCCGCGATGGACTTGGACGATTCTTTGATGAACGCTTGGTCCAGGAGGCAGACCTCTTCAGGGTCGCGAGTGTCGTCCGCGGGCATGTCTTCACGTGCCACGTAGACAGCACCCATGGCGGCGACTTGCATGGCGAGGTTGTGCGCCAGCTCGACGAACTCTGGGGTGCGGGCTACGAAGTCCGTTTCGCAGTTGAGTTCGACCAGGGCGCCAATGCGTCCGCCGCCGTGGATGTAGGAATCCACCACACCCTCGGCGGTGTTTCGTCCGCTCTTGGCGGCGGCCTTGGTTAGACCCTTTTCGCGGAGGGCCCCTTCCGCTTGCTGCTGATTACCGTCCGCCGCTTCAAGAGCACGCTTGACATCCATGATGCCGGCGCCTGTACGCTCCCGAAGCTCACGAATCGCTTCCGTCGAGATTGCCACTCGGATACCTCTTTAGGTTATTCGCGTTTTCTAATTGCCCGATTCGTCGGCGGCCGGGGGCTCTGCTGCTGGCGCCACCACTTCAGCAACAGGCGCTGCTTCGGCAACAGAAGCTGCAGGGACGGGGGGCTCGTCGGTGGGGGAGGCGACGGCGAACGCTGAAACGTCGGCGACGCTGTCCTCACCCTCAGCGAGTTCTTCGCCGACGTCGCTATAGCCACCACGGGTCGCGAGCCACTCGTTGTTGCCCTGGAGGGCAGAGTTGGCGATGTGGGCGCTGACCAACCGGATGGACCGGATGGCATCGTCGTTGCCGGGGATGGGCCAGTCGATGAGGGTTGGGTCACAGTCGGTATCGGTAAGGGCGATAATCGGAATGCCAGCTCGACGGGCCTCGGCAACGGCGATGTTCTCGCGCCCCACGTCCACGATGAAGAGTGCGCCGGGCAGCGTGGTCATCTCTTTGATGCCACCGAGGTAGCGGTTCATCTTGTCCATGAGAGTGCCAAGTTTGAGGGCTTCCTTCTTGGGGAGGCGCTCGAACTGGCCATGAGCCTGACGCTCTTCGAGACTAACGAGGTAGTCGATGCGTGTTTGGATGGTGGAGAAGTTGGTGATGGTACCGCCCAACCAACGTTGGTTGATGTAGTACTGGCCACCACGGACTGCCTCTTCGCGGACGGCGTCCTGCGCCTGCTTTTTGGTGCCGACCATCAGAATCTTCTTGCCTGAAGCCGCCACTTCTGCGGCGAATCTGCAGGCTTGCTCCAGCAGGTCCATGGTCTGCTGAAGATCCACGATGTGGATCCCGTTGCGCTGGGCGAAGATGAATCGCCTCATGCGGGGGTTCCAACGGTGGGTTTGGTGACCGAAATGCACTCCTGCTTCGAGAAGCGCTTTCATGGTCAAGGGCTCTGTACTGGGATCATACGGTAGCCGGACTGGCGGCGGAGCTGAGACGCGGGGGTCGGTAGTCTGCTGAACCATGGCACCTGCCTTTCTGTTGATCTAAGAGTTTTCCACCCGGCTCAACGGTCCTGGCGGCTTGATAGACATCCGGGGAAGTATAGCACGAGAGGGAGGGTCATCCGGAGCGTTTGCACTCGCTTTGCCCTCCCGACGACAGGCTGCCAACGTGCGGTACGGCGCTCCTAGGTAGGGTGGGGATAGGTGGGGTCTGGACCCCCCCTGGTGTCCCCCTTAGTAAGCGGGACATCTGTTGACTTCTGTGGATTAGGGGGAACACCGATTGATTAAGAGGGGACACCGATGAAGGGATCTGGGGGCACCGTACACCGGCGGGGGCTCGAGCGGTTGGTGGCGGTCATGGCCCGAACCGAGCACGAAGGCGATCAGGCGGTAGTGTTCAGGAATGCGGTGACGGAGTCGAAGACGGCGTTGAGTTGGGGGGCAGTAAGGCGTCCTGTGTTGGTGTTACGGGGGCTGGGGTGATAGGTAGCGAACAGTGTGGGCAGTCCCTCACCAAGATCGTAGCGCCCGCCGTGCTTGAACCCGTGGCGTAGGGGCAGGCCTGTGCGCTCTCGCATGGCCCGGATGAAGTTGTCGAACGCGACGCGCCCGAACGCAAGGGCTGCTTTGAGATTAGGGAGCAGGTTGAGCTCTTCATGGATGTAGGGGCGGCAGGCCCGCTGCTCTTCGGGGGTGGCTTTGTCGTTGGGCGGTGCGCAGCGGACGACGGCGATCTCGAAGGCGTCATGGAGGGTGAGTCCGTCCTCGCGGCTAAGCGAGGTCGGTTGGGAGGCGAAACCCGCGCGATGGAGGGCTGTCGCCAGGAAGTCCGCTGTGGGGTCGCCGGTGAACATGCGTCCGGTGCGGTTGGCGCCGTGGGAGGCCGGGGCGAGGCCTACGAGGAGCAATCGAGCGTTCGGGTCACCGTGGCTGGGGACGGGAGCACCCCAGTAGTCCCATTCCTTGAAGCTGGCGCGGCGTTCATCGGTCGCCTTGCGCTGGCGATACTCAACGAGGCGTGGGCAATGGCGGCAAGCGACGATGCGCTGCTGAAGCTGGCGCATGGGGCCCTGGAGCGGGCCGTCGTACTCTCTCGTAATCATAGTTCAGGACCTCGGCGGGTATGGCGGGCCAGATAGGCCAGTCGGCCAGTCGGCCAGTCGGCCAGTCGGATTGATAGAATGAGAGCCTATCGCATCCCGAACTCGTGTGAGGCTCCGCCATGGCAACCGACTACCGATCGCTTATCAGAGATATCCCCGATTTCCCGCAAGCGGGGATCGTGTTCCGGGACATCACTCCTTTGCTGGGCGATGCCGAAGCATACCGAGGGGCGATTCAGGAGTTGGCCGAGCCTTTCCGTAGCGCTGGGATCCACCAGGTGGCGGCGATCGAGGCGCGTGGCTATATGCTGGGCTGCCCGCTGGCGATGGAACTGGGTGCGGGGTTCGTTCCCGTGCGCAAGGTGGGCAAGCTGCCTTTCGAGACGTACAAGGCGGAGTACGCACTGGAATACGGGGAAGCGGCGATTGAAGTACATCGCGACGGGCTGCTTGCGCACCACCGTGTGCTGCTAATCGACGATGTGCTGGCAACGGGCGGCACGATGGCTGCGACAATCGACCTTGTGCAGCAGTCGGGTGCGACGGTCGCTGGGGTAGCGGTGTTGATTGAGCTGGCGGCGCTGGACGGCCGGAAGGCGTTAGGCGGTCAGGACGTGTTTTCGCTGATCACACTGTAGCGCTTGACGGCGTCGAGGGCTTCACGACGGATTCCCGAACAAGCGCACGCACACCACACGCGGAAGATTTGGTGCGGCGACAGTAGGGTTAGCCTGCGATTGAGGTGTCATGTTCTGGAACGCGAGGAGCTCGCTGGAGTGGTGTTTGGGGCCGGACTCATAGTCGCGTTGGGATCATTGGCCTAGGCGCGGGTTATCCACTGGCTTACATCTTTCTGGAGGTAGGCGTTCAGTGTGATGGCGCTAGGGGTCGCTTGGTGGAAGCTACTGAAGCGCCATGGCCTGTATGCAAGATTGTCAACAAGACAGCCTGAACTCCTCGTCTAAGTTCCTATCTGTTGACGGAAATCGTCACGGGTGCTAGCGTTCTCAACAATGGCCGTGATGGAGATGAGTAGGCAGGTTCCCCGACGAACAGCGAACCGGAGTTGGTGCGAGTCCGGTGTGTCGGCCCTAGCCGAAGATCCCTCCTGAGCCGTCAGCCGAAACCCTGTTCTTTATCGTCTAGGAGAGGGGGAGTAGACCTGACCGGGGTGCCGCCCGTTACCAGTGGCGAGAGCGTGTTGGCGCTCTACAGAGTGCTCTCCGGCCGGCCGGAGGGAACGAGGGTGGTACCGCGGGTAATTCGTAACCCGTCCCTTTTGAGGGACGGTTTTTTGTTGGTCATTTTTCGCCGCTAAATGCGGATGGTGAGTCGAAAAGAGGACACCATGAGTGAATTTACGCTGTACGACACGACTCTGCGCGATGGTACACAGATGGAGGGGATCAGCCTGTCTGTGGAGGACAAACTGAACATAGCGGAGCGCTTGGATCAGCTGGGGGTGCATTTCATTGAGGGCGGCTGGCCAGGGTCGAACCCCAAAGACGAGGAGTTCTTCCAACGGGCGAAGGATCTGAAGCTGAGCAATGCGAAAATCGTTGCCTTCGGATCCACGAGGCGTGCGAATACGCGTCCCGAGGACGACCCGAATCTGCAGGCACTCGTTGACTCCGGCGTGACGGTGGTGACGCTGGTGGGCAAGGCGTCAGATGCGCAAGTGACGCAGGTACTGGAAACATCGCTGGAGGAGAACCTGGCGATGATCCGGGAGTCAATCGAGTACCTACGGTCGAAGGGGCTGCGGGTGATCTTCGACGCTGAGCACTTCTTCGACGGCTACGCTGCAAACCAGGAATATGCAATGGCATGCGTGAAGACGGCATCCGAGGCTGGCGCAGAGCAGGTGGTGTTGTGCGATACGAACGGCGGCACGATGCCGGTGGATGTGTTTGCGACGGTGAGCGCAGTGCGGGGTGCGGTGGACGGCGGTATCGGTATCCACTGCCACAACGATGCTGATGTGGCGGTGGCGAACAGCATCGCAGCAGTGCAAGCGGGCGCGACACAGGTGCAGGGGACGATCAATGGCTACGGGGAACGCTGCGGCAATGCGAATCTGGTTTCGGTGATCGCGAATCTGAAGCTGAAATTGGGCATGGATGTGGTGAGCAACGAGCAACTGGGGCACCTGACAGAGGTGCACCGGTTCGTGGCGGAGCTGGCGAACATGCCACGCAGCCGGTACCAGCCTTACGTGGGCGACAGCGCATTCACGCATAAGGGGGGCCTGCATGCGTCGGCGACGGCGAAGATGGATATGGCTTACCAACACATCGAGCCGGGGCTCGTGGGCAATGCGAAGCGCGTTGTGATTTCGGAGATGGCGGGTCGCGCGAACATCGCAATTAAGCTTGAGGAGCAGGGTCTAACGGCAGATGTGCCGAAAGAACGATTGGGTGATCTTCTGACGCTGGTGAAAACACAGGAGGCGCATGGGTTCCAGTACGAGGGCGCTGAGGCGTCGTTCCAATTGCTGGTCCGGCGTACGCTGCCGAATTACTCCCGCCCATTCGATCTGGTCGACTACATGGTGGTGATGGAGAAGCGCCGCCGCCAGAACAGTTTGCTGGATAACGGAGATGAGACGTTGTGCGAGGCGATGGTGAAGGTGCGCGTGAACGGCGAGGTGATGCATACGGTGGCCGAGGGCAACGGGCCGGTCAACGCCATCGACGCTGCGCTGCGCAAGGGCCTGATTCAGGCGTACCCGCAGGTGGCGAACGTACAACTAACGGACTACAAGGTCCGCGTGGTGGAGCAGGGACCGGATGGCACGGGCGCTGTGGTGCGCGTGCTGGTGGAGTCGACGGACGGCGAGCACTACTGGAATACGGTGGGGGCCTCCACGAACATCATCGAGGCTTCATGGCAGGCGCTCACGGACAGCCTGGAGTACGCGCTTCTCGCGAAGTAAGCTATACCAACCATGACCAATGAACGCATCTTTTATTCTGACTCCAACGGTATCCGCATCGGAACCACGGAGATGACATTCGCGGCCCATAAGTACGGGACGCGGAACGTGTCGTCGGCGAGCATCGAGACGGAGAGCCGCCGGAAGTGGCCGGGGATGATGATGATGGTTATCGGTTGGGCGTTGTTAGTTGGTGGTTTCTGGGCGGATTCGTTCCAGACGATGATGATGGGGGCGGCAGGCTTCGCGGGTGGGTCGTTCTACTTCTCCCGCCGTAAACCGACGTACGGGCTGCGGTTGAACACGGGGAAGGGACCGGTGTTCGTGGTGGCGTCCCGCCGAAAAGAGTTCCTGGAGCAAATCAAGGAGGCGGTCGATCGGTCGATCGACGCTTCTCGGTCTTCCAGCCAGTCCAACGTTAGCGCGGGGATCGAACCTCAGGCGTAAGCCATGTCGAGGGCGAGGGCAGACCAGCCGAACGATCGGGCGCCCATGCCCTGCCCGCTGAGAGGATTGTAGTACTCGTGAAGGCCTTGCTTGGCGACAAGCTCAACTGTGCGAGCGGCGAGGTGCTCGGCGTTTTCACTGTGCCCGTGGGCGCGCATGCCACGCCAGACGAGCCAGTTCGTGTTGATCCAAGTGGGACCCCGCCAGATGAGCTTATCCTCGCGGGGGTCGAAAGCGCTTTCGGTGGCTGCGACAGAGGGGATGGGATAGCGCAGCCAGAATTTGTCGCGGCGGAGAATGTGCCTGTCGACTATCTCGTCGACGATGTCCTGAGGGATATTGGGCATAACGAGGGGTACGAGCGCGCCGACGGTGAGGGGCTGCACGCGACGCTCGTCAGCACCGATGAGGCTCATGAAGCCGCCATTGGCGCGATCGAGCATCTTATCGAGCATGGACGAAGTGACCTTGGCCGCCATGGCGTCGTAGGCGACGGCTGATCGGCTGTTGCCCTGACTGCGGTGCATGCGGGCCATGGTGGCGAGAGAGTCGGCGTAAACGCCGTTGACCAGCGCTTCCTTGACGTAGAAGCGGCGCTTGCTGAGCATCTTGGCGCTGTTGTAGCCGGCGAGCCAGTTCAGGACGTCGATGCGCCGATTCTTGAACCCTGCCCTCCAACGACCGGGGGCGCTCTTGAACCCGAGGACTTCGTCAAAGACGGGGGACTGGTCGGTGCCAGCTTCGTAAGGTGAAACGATGACGATGAGCCCGTCGTCGTCGGGGACACGGTTGGTCGAGAGCCACTCGTGGTAGGTGTCGAGGGCGTGCATGAAGCGCGGCGGGATGGCGACGTCGCCGATGATCTCGCCGACGCGCTCGACTGCTTGGGCCAGGACTGGGGGCTGGATTAGGCCAGAACTGCGCAAGCGTTCGCCAGGAACGGCTTGGCCGTAGGCCCAGGGGTGGGCGATGCCGCCAAGCTTGGAACCCCAGAAGTGCATGTGCCCGATGAATCCATCGTCACGCTGAGTGGCGACGAGGGTCTCAAGCTCGCGTAGGGCTTGGTCGGGGTCGACGTGGGCAATGGCGATGGCATGGAAGCAGGAGTCCCAGAACCATTGCCACTGGTACTCGTGGGGGGAAGGGCAGAGGTAGGAATAGTCGAAGTTGAGGCTGTGGTCGTGGCCTTGCTTTAGGTTGCTCTTGGCCATGCGCTTTACGAGGGCGGTGATCTGCTGGACGTCTGGGCTTTCCATGAGAAAAGTATGGCGCAACGAACGGACGAGAAGGAATGGCTTCTCGTTCCCGGTAGATGCCGGTCTCCGTGGAGGCTCAATCGTTGATCTCTTGGCCGAGGGAGTGTGAAAGACCCGTTCAACTGCGCTACGCTCCGCTCAGGAACAGGGGGCGCGGCGGGAAGTGAAGGTCGCCCGGCGCTCCGGGAAGGCGTGCGCGCAGGGGTAGCAGCCGAGATGAACGTCATCGGGATAGCGACGCCGTTCACGGAATACTCACCACAGCGTGAGCTTCCGGTTCCCGCCGAGTGGGTTGCGCGCGACCCGGCATAGCTCAGCGACGTGATGCGACGGAAAATCAAAGAACACAACGCGACCGCTCACCCAGGCCAGGCGACGTAGGGGACGCACACGGGAGGTCGTCTCGCAAGGCGCTGGGGCGTGGCCCCTGGCGCGCGTTAGTACTTGCCTTGGCTGGCCCAGGCAGCGCCGTCGACAGGAAGGCCGATGCCGCTGATGAATCCTGCTTCGTCGGAGTGGAGGAAGAGGGCCGCGTAGGCGACGTCCCAGGCCGTGCCCATGCGGTTGCCGAGGGGGACACGGGCGTTGCGCATGGCGATAAGCTCTTCGCGTGGCATGCCTGCGGCGACGCGGGCTTCGATGGCCATGGGTGTGTTCATGAGGCCGGGGAGGATGGCGTTGACTCGAACGCCGCCGTCGGCGTGAGCCATAGCGAGGTTCTGGGTGAGGGCGATGACGGCGGTCTTCATGGTCTTGTAGCCGATGTAGGGGTAGGCCTCAAGGACGGCGAGCGATGAAATGTTGACGATGGAGCCGCCCCCCTGCCCTCGCATGATGGGGATGGCGTGTTTGCAGGCCATCCAGTGGCTCTTGAGGTTCACGGCGAAGCTGCGGTCGAAGGCTTCCTCTGTCATATCGACGGCTACAGCGTCCCCGAGGGCAACGCTGGCGCCGACGTTGTTGTGGAGGATGTCGAGGGAGCCGTAACGGCTCGCGATGTCGGTGATGAGCGCCTTCACAGAGATCTCGTCGGTGGCGTCAATCTGCACGGCGGCGGAGTCGTTTCCTTCTATACTGATGAGATCGACGGTATCCTGTGCTGACTCGAGGTCACGATCGGCGACGATGACGCGGGCGCCTTCTCGTGCGAGTGCGATGGCGGTGGCCCTGCCGTTGCCGATGGTTTCGCCGGGGGTCTGCCCGCCGCCTACGATGATCGCGACCTTGCCTTCAACGCGTCCTGCCATGATGTTTGTCTCCGTGGGGCTTGGTTGGGGAAAGGATAAAAGATTGCGGGCCGCTGTGGGTGGGTGGTGGCGGCGGACGTGGGTCGCCGGGCTGTTAGACGCTCGCCAGCTCTGGGCTGGGGGAGAGACAGGACGGTCGTGGTTGAATCTTATGGCCTGGACCCCCCCCCCCGGGCTCGGTGGAGGCCCGGTTGTGGATGAGATCGGTGCGAGCCCTCGGATCTCTTGGACTTCGCCCGCTGGGACTAAGGGTCGCTCGGCACTCCGGAAATTGGGAAGGGTGAGAGGTCCCTTCGCGTGACTTAAGGGCACGCTCTTCGACTAAGCTGCGCTCAGGAAAGAGGGGCGGCGTGCCGGGCGCGAAGTGTCGATGGTACGCGTCAGTTCAGTACTTGTGGATGAAGTCGAGGACCATGCGGTTCCAGGTCTCCGGCTGCTCCCAATGAGCGGCGTGCCCGGCTTCTGGTACGAGGGCGAACTTGCTGTTGGGGATGCGGCTAGCCATGGTCTGGATCATGGGCGGTGCGGCGTAGAGATCAGCTCCGCTGGCCAGTATGAGGGTTGGTGTCTCTATGGTTTCGAGGAGATTGAGCGTGAAGTCGTTGCGCATCTTCTCACGCTGGGCTGTGGCGTGCCGGCTGGCCTCCTCGATCTGGACCCAGCGGTCAACGCCAGCCGAGTGCGCCGTACGGTAGCTCGGCCCAAGCTCGCGGAACCATGCCGGCAGCGATTGAAACTCAGGAATCGTTTCGTATCTGCTTCCGCTGCGCGCGTATTCCGGATCCCGACGCAGGATGCCGCCGCCCCAATGAGAGATAACCAGGCTGCGGAGGGCCTCTGGATACGTCAATGTGTAGTCGAGCGCTGCCGAACCTCCCGCGGCGGTGCTTACGAGGTGTAGGCAGGCGAGGCCAAGGTGGTGGACAAGGGAGTGAAGGTCATCGGCGGCGTAGGTGGTCAGCTGCTCCGCTGAGGTACTTTTGGACTGGCCCCAGCCTCGACGATCGTAGGTGATACAGCGATAGCCAGCCTGAGTGAAGGCGGGGAGTTGCTGCTCCCATGCTTGGGTGTTGCCGGAGGTGGCGTGCAGGAAGACGACGGGTGTGTTGTTGCCGCCAGTGTCCTGGTACCAAAGGTCTGCGCCGGGAAGGTGTAGGTGGGGCATGTTGGCTTTCGGAGAGGGGGGTAGGGAACGTTAAGGCGAACGGACTTGCAAGAACACTTCGCATCGTATCGTGTCATACGTGCCAAATCGTGCCATTACCAAGTTCTGGTATATTTCCGGCGCCCGGCCGATATAGATGCTATTAGAGACGTTGAGCAGCATTTGCCGCCGCTCGCATCAAAGGATACGCACCTGCTGATGATCTGATTGGGGACCTTCACTCTTATCGCAATAGCCATCCTTCTATCGGCGGGTTCTACATCTGCCACGGCCGACGCAGGTGTCTCCATCGCAAGCTCTCACGCCTGCGGCTTGACCGCGACCGGCGGCGTGCAGTGTTAGTGTGATTCGAGTCGATTGCGGGTACATTAAGCCAGTGATGGCTAATTCGAGTACCAAGGCAATAATCGATTCCCACGTTGCAACGATTGCAGCGGAGCTGGGCGTGCGCGCCGGGCAGGTGCGGGCAACGGTGGAGATGCTGGATGGCGGGGCGACGATGCCGTTCATCGCTCGCTATCGCAAGGAAGCGACGGGCGAGCTAGACGAGGTGGCGGTGGGGTCGGTACGGGACAGGATCGCCCAATTACGCGAACTGGATGAGCGTTGTCAGGCGATAGTGGCGTCGCTGGAGGAGCGAGGGCTGCTCACGGATGAACTGTGCGAGCAGCTCATGGCGGCGCGGTCGATGGCGAAGCTTGAGGACGTGTACCTACCGTTCCGGCCAAAGCGCCGGACGAGGGCGACAATCGCGCGGGAGCGCGGGCTGGAGCCCCTGTCGGAGTTACTGTGGGCACAGGAGCCGGGCACGGATGTAAACGCTGCGGCGCGGGCGTACGTGGATCCTGAGAATCGAGTGGCGGACGAGGCGGCTGCGCTGGCGGGGGCGCGCGACATCATGGCAGAGTGGGTGAGTGAGGATGCGTGGGCCCGAGCGACGTCGCGCGATCTGTTCGCGCGACGGGGTCTGCTCCGCTCGCAGGTGGCGAAGGGCAAGCAGGAGGAGGGGGCAAAGTTTCGCGATTACTTTGACGCCGAAGAGCTTGCGTGGAAGGCCCCGTCACACCGGGTGCTTGCGATGTTCCGCGGGGAACAAGAGGGCATGCTCTCGGTGCAGTTGGAACCGTCAGAGGCGGAGGTGGTCGAAGCGCTGGGTCGGCATTTTCTGGTGGAGGGCGCCGGCGGCCCGGACGCGAATGAGGCGTCGGGACAGGTGGAGACGGCGCTGATGGATGGCTACAAGCGGTTGCTGGGGCCGTCGATGGAGACGGAGATGCGGAACGCGCTGAAGGAGCGCGCGGATGCGACGGCGATAGCGGTGTTCGCGGAGAACCTGCGCAAGCTGTTGCTGGCGGCGCCGCTGGGCCAGAAGGCGATCCTGGCGATTGACCCGGGGTTTCGGACGGGGTGCAAGGTGGTTTGCCTTAATCGGCAAGGGGCGCTGCTGCACTCGGACACGGTGTACCTGCACCTGGGTGCGGAGCGCGAGGCGATAGAGGCCCAAAAGATCGTTGAGATGGCGAAGCGCTACAAGATCCAGGCGATCGCGATCGGCAATGGGACGGCGGGGCGCGAGACCGAGGCTGTGGTACGCAAGCTCAAGTTCCAGTCACCCGTGGCGATCGTGATGGTCAACGAGAGCGGAGCGT
Organism: Dehalococcoidia bacterium; assembly: GCA_963579135.1. Lineage (GTDB taxonomy): Bacteria > Chloroflexota > Dehalococcoidia > Lucifugimonadales > Australimonadaceae > CALGTL01. The sequence goes on from CAUZFB010000001.1 coordinate 93,768, forward strand.
CGGTGTACTCAGCGTCGGCGGTGGCACGCGAGGAGTTCCCAGATCACGATCTGACGGTACGCGGCGCGGTGTCGATTGGGAGGCGTTTGATGGACCCGCTGGCGGAGCTGGTAAAGATTGATGCGAAGGCAATCGGCGTGGGGCAATACCAACACGATGTTGACCAGACGGCGCTGGTACAGCGCCTGCACGACGTGGTGGTGAGCTGCGTGAATCTGGTAGGCGTCGATCTGAATACGGCAAGCCCGAAGCTGCTGGCGTTCGTGTCCGGTCTGGGGCCCTCGCTGGCGAAGTCGATTGTGCAATACCGTGACAAGCAGGGCGCGTTCAAGTCGCGCGCTGATCTCCTGCAGGTGCCGCGCTTGGGGCCGAAGGCGTACGAGCAAGCGGCGGGGTTTCTCCGTATACCAGGGAGAGCGAATCCGCTCGATTGCAGCGGTGTGCACCCGGAGAGCTATGGAGTGGTGCGTCAGATGGCGAAGGACCTAGGGTGCGACGTGTCGCAGCTGATGAGCGACGAGGACTCACGGACGCTGGTGGACGTTGCGGACTACGTCACAGAGTCGGTGGGCCTGCCAACGCTGGCGGACATCATGGCTGAGCTTGCGAAACCCGGTCGCGATCCACGCGATGCGTTCGCAGCCTTCAGCTTTTCAAACGAGGTGCACTCGATCGAGGACCTGCGGCAGGGGATGGAACTCCCTGGCGTAGTGACGAACGTTACGGCGTTCGGCGCGTTCGTGGATGTGGGAGTGCACGGCGATGGGCTGGTGCACATCAGCAGGCTGGCGAACCGATTCGTGAGCGACCCGAACGACGTTGTGTCAGTGGGCCAGCAGGTATCGGTGACAGTGTTGGAGATCGACCTGGAACGCAGGCGAGTGTCGCTGTCGATGGTGGGCGTTTAAGCGGAGTTCCGGGGGACGTGGGACAAAGAGAAGGCAGATGGATGTTGGTTTCGCCCCGGCTGTTTAAGTTATTCAGTTCCCTGCTAGCCGTTGGCTCCGTTCCTACCGGGGGTCGTACCCGGATGGCGCGCCCTCAGTTGAGAGGTTCTTGCTTGCGTGTAGGTCGTTTTCACGGAGCTTCCGAGGGTTTCCTGTTGCCCGATCGCTCGATGCTCATGCGCACCGGAGGCGGGCTGCCAGCGGATAGTCCCACTGGTGGTTCAGGATGTCTATTTTTTCCCTGACCATATGGCGCCTCCTAACACTTCTGGGTCTTCGTACTGTCGTGGGAGGGTACTCCGGCTCCCTTGCGACAGAAGGCGCTTACGTAAGGGTCACATAGGCTCTGCTACTTGGTGAGGACGGCGACGACGGGGACGAGGAGGCCTCGCTGGGCAGAGGCGAGGACGTTTTTCATGAGGACGCCAAAGTCGGGGAAACGCATGATGACGCTGAAGTTGAGACTGGGGCTGGAAAAGGTGGGGGGCCGGGACGGGCCAGCACGTGATTCTTCCCAGGCAGTGATGGTGAACCCCGCGTCAGTGGTGGTTCTCTGGAAATCGGCGGAAGTGACGAGGAAGTCGATGTCGGCAGAGGGTGCCCAGGGAACGGGGTAGTCGCGCGCACCGGGGTTGTCCTCCATGACAGCCTGCATCACGAGCGTGCCGCCAGGCTTCAGGATGCGGTGGGCCTCCTTGAGTGCGGCGGCCTTGTCCTCGATGTTCATGAGGACGTTCTGGCTCCAGACGACGTCGAATGCGTCGCCGTCGAGCCCGGTGGTGGCGATGTCACCAACAGCGCAGGAGACCTTGTCGGCCAGGCCCAAGAGGACATTAAGGGGGCCAGCCGCTTCGATAAAGTCATCGGCGAGATCCATGCCGACGACGTTGCAGCCGTAGGTCTTGGCGAGGAAGCGGGCTGGCCCGCCGATGCCACACCCCGCGTCGAAAACTTGCGAATCCGAGTTGATCTCGCTGCGTTCGGCGAGGGCTTTGGTGGCAGGTAAGCCACCGGTGTGGAACTGGTCGATGGGCGCGAGGTCTTCGATGGTGGCGGTCGCTGGGTCGATGTCAGCTTGGCGGAGCGCGGTGAGGATACGGCGGTAGATATCGTCGTGCCCGTAGTGCGCTTTGATTTCGGGGCTGAGGTCCACCGCTGTTCCTTTGCCACTTAGATAGCCACTGACAGGAGGCGGGCGCCGGATAGTTTTCGGCGCCCGCTCTCGTGATGATTCGCGCTTCCAGGCGACGCTAGCTGAGGCCATGCGTGCTAGGGGCGAAGAGGTCATCGATGGACGGAATGGCGCTGATGACGCCTTGGTCGAGAGAGTACTCAGCGATCATCTCGAGGGCTTTGCGGTTGGACTCGATGCCGATGGGCAGCGGGTCGCCTCCAACGATGTCGGCGTTGCGCTTGTCAGCCTCTTCGTCACGCGCCTGGGGGCCCTGCGCGGCGAGGCGTTGGAGGTAGAGGGATTTGGATTGCTTGTAGGCGGCGAAGAACGATTCGGCGATATCAGGGTTCGCTGCGAGGACTTCGTCACGCATGACGATGCAGTTGTTGATGGGGAAGACGCTGGTTTTCGCGAACCAATCGGCGGTGGCCTGTTTGGCGTTGGCAATGAGGGGCTTGACGTCGGGTGAATTCACGTCCTGGACGCCGATGCCAGCGTCGATCTCACCGGAGGTGATGAGATCCGGGAGCTTGTCGCCCTTGCGGGATACAGTGTTGGAGGGATTGGGGATCTCGTCGAGGTGCTCGATGTCGGTGAGAACCCAGGTGACCTTGGTGTGATCGACGCCGTACTCGGATGCGAGCAGGCCACGTGCCCAGACGCCCGCGGTGCCTGCGTAGGCGCGGACTCCGATCTTCTTGCCTTCGAGGTCTTTGGGCATGGCGACGCCTGAGTTGACGTTGTAGGTGACGGCGCCCTGAGGAAAGGCGCGCATGGGAAAGATGGGGATGGCTGTGAAGGCTTGTCCCAGCTCTTTCAGCTGGAGGTAGGTGACGATGGCCATCTCGGAGATGTCGAATTCGAGATCCTGGATCATGCGGTCGAAGAGCTTTGGCATGGGGGAAACTTCGACGATCTCAAGGGTGGCGCCCTGGAGCTTGACGATGCCTTCCTTGAGGGCAGCGTACTGTGACCGGGCTACGATGCCGAGCTTGATAGTTCTGTGAGCGGTGGTCATGACGTTTGCCTCTCAGATGTCGATGCATTGCTAAGCTGCAAGGCATTATCTACGGATTTGGCCACCGGGCCAACGGGCGCTTGCCGTGGGGGGTGGGTCTTGCTGCGCGGTGGGTTTGACTTATCATCGTGCGGAGGCGCGGTGCGCCGAAGTCCGGCGGTTGCACGAGCAATCGCACGTCAAAGGAGATCAAGCGCTATGGCGAACCCAAAGGAAGTTGTGATCATCAATGGCATGAGGACGCCCGTGGGCCGGTTCGGCGGGGCGTTCAAGGATATGCGTACATCTGATCTCGGGGCAATCGCCATCAGGGCGGCGCTGGAGCGTTCAGGGGTGTCTCCAGAGGCGGTTGATGAGGTCATCATGGGCAATGTGCTGCAGGCGGCTGAGACAGGCTACACGGCTCGTCGAGCGATGCTCGCAGCGGGTATTCCGGATCACGTGCCGGCGATGACAATCAATCGGGCGTGCTCGTCAGGGCTGGAGTCGATTAATCTAGCGGTGCAGGCCATCCTGACGGGGGAGTCCGAGGTGGTGGTCGCTGGCGGCATGGACAGCATGAGCCAGGCGCCGTACCTGATGACGGGCAATCGCTTCGAAGGTCCGCGCATGGGCGATGTGACGATGACCGACAGCTTGGTGATGGGCCTGAGCTGTCCTATCTACGACTATCACATGGGCGTGACGGCGGAGAACGTGGCGGAGCGCTTTGAGGTCACGCGGGCGTCGCAAGACGAGCTTGCGGTGATGAGCCACGAGCGCGCCGTGGCCGCGCAAGAGGCAGGTTATTTCGATTCGCAGATCGCGCCGGTCTCCGTACCGCAACGCCGAGGCGATGCGATGGTAGTGACCCGCGATGAGCACCCGAGGCCGGGCACGACCATGGAGGGGTTGGCCAAGCTGAAGCCGGTGTTCAAGGACGGCGGTACGGTGACGGCTGGTAACTCGGCTGGCATCAACGATGCTGCCGCTGCGGTGGTGGTGATGTCGGCAGAGCGCGCCGCTGCGGAGGGCCTGACGCCACGGTTGCGCTGGGTGGGCCGCGGTGTTTCGGGCGTAGATCCATCGATCATGGGCATCGGGCCGGTGCCGTCGACCCGCAAGGTGCTGGAGAAGACGGGTATGTCCATCAATGATCTGGATCAGATTGAGCTGAACGAGGCGTTCGCTTCGCAGGCGCTGTATGTGATCCGCGAGCTAGGAATGGACATAGAGAAGACGAATGTGAATGGGTCGGGTATCTCGTTGGGTCATCCCGTTGGCGCGACGGGGGCGATTATGACGGTGAAGCTGATGGAGGAGTTGACCCGCCGCGATCAGCAGCATGGGTTGGTGACGATGTGCGTGGGCGGCGGCCAAGGAGTTTCCACTATCTTCGAGCGCATCAACTAGCAAGGCGCGCCCTGCACCCACGTGCGACGTTCGGCGGGGACGGCTGACGAGAGTGTCGGGGTTCTACGCGCGGACGTTCGAGGGGCATGATGCGGAGGGCGGGGAAGAGGGGCTGGCTCAATGGGTGTTAAGCCTTCAGAGTGCCTCGTGATCGAGGACCGCTACGAGGGCGTGAGCGCGGCTCTAGCGGCAGGGATGCTGGCGCTGGCCTACACGCCGAACGGGGATGTCGACAAGCTCAGGTCGCTGGGTGTGGGGCTGATCAATCATCACGACCGATTACCTGAGACGGTGGGGTCCTTGCGGATCTGCTAGGAGAGAACCCTCTCCTCAGTCCTTAATTCTTTCCCTCAGGAGAGGAGGGCCGAGCGGGAACCGTGGCGGGGGATGTGAGATCTTGCCTTCGAGCGGAACATCGGCAACGCCGAAGGGTTCTTCGGCTCCGCTAGCGCTTCGCTCAAGAAGCAGGGAGATTCTTCACGGACGTCGTCTCGTGTCGGAATGACGTTAGGAGCGGCTTCGCGGTTCCGGCGGCTTTCATCCGCTCGTACATACTGGCGCTCTACTAAAGCTTAGAGAGCGAAGGTGCGCTCGGCGGTGCTAGGGAGTACCGCAGCTTGCTGATTTGTGCTGTAGCGGCTTAGGTAGGCCTTGAGGTACGAGAAGACGTTGGAGTAGCCCTCGCGCCTGGCCGAGAGCGGCCAGTCGGTAGCGAGCATGAGACGGTGGGCGCCGAAGGTTTGCATGGCGCGGTCGATGTGGTCCGGCGCTTGCTCGACGTCGAACGTGGGGTTTCGGAGGGGGGAGGGGCGCGGTATGAGCTCCCCCAGGCCGTGAATTTTCATGGTGACGTTGGGGAAGCGAGCGAACTCCAGCAGTTTTTCATAAGCCTCCTCCTGCTGATCCTCACGCAGGCGCAGGAATCCATAGTGCTCGAGGATGAGCTGTAGATCCGGTAGCTCTTCGATAAGCGCTTGGAAGGACGGCGCGCTTATTTCGAGGGCGTTCGATGGGCTGCTGACGGGCATGCCGAGCTCGGCAGCCTTGCGCCAGAGTGCCACCGGGTCACTGCGATTGGCGACGAACGCAGCACCTGGCGGGGCGAACAGGCGCACGGAACCGACACCTCGAGCGTGCCAGGCAGCCAGCGTTTCAGGGGCATCAGGCAACGTGGGATCCACCATGCCCATGACGGCGAAACGGCCTAAGTGCTGTTCAGCACATGCAAGCAGATATGAGTTGTCGTACTCGCCTCCGTGCTGGACGAGGACGGCTTTGTCGACGCCGTAGGTGTCCATCTGGAAGAGCAGCATTTCGACCGGTTCGAGCCAGGAGAGGGACGCGTGGCAGTGGGCATCGACGATGGCCATGACGCCTATCCTAGGAAGCGGCGGAGGCGGGCTGCTTCTTCAATATAATGGGGCACGTTGGCGTGTCCGTCACGCTGGAGACCGGCCCAAATAGCACTGGTAAGCCCTTCGTGGATGCGGTCGATCGAACGACCGTGGCGCATGACGACATCGGAGTAGGCGTCACCGAGCAGGCTGCGGACGCGGGACTCGTTAGCGTACGTGGCGGCGACAGCGAGGTCGTCGTCAAGGCTAGGGTAGATCTCGCGCACGAACGCGAGATCATCGTCGTCGAGGGCAGTCATGCCGAGGATCTCGGGCGGGACGCCGATGGAGTAGAGCGACGCAGCGAAGGCGATAGCGCGAGGCAGCGTGACATCGCTGGAGCCGGCGAGGGATCGTCCATAGCCGAACAGGCCAACGTGCAACTTGCGGTCGCGTCTACGCGGCACGCAGGCGGAAGCTTCCGTGATGAAGGGCACGAGCTTCCGCACGCACTGCTGGTACTCTGCGGCGAACTTATCGATGATTAGGCGAGCGCGCGCTTCATCGATGGGCTTGGCGGGCGCTTGCTCATGCGCGAGGATCTGCTGGATGCCGTTACGTACATCGTCAGGCGCGTAGTCGTACTTGAAGGCGGACTGGACGGTGAACGTTTGGATGCTCGGGTACTCGGTGAACGCCCTATCCAGGTTCAGGGGAGTGAGATGTCCCCGGAACGGGACGGAGCCCGCACCGATGATGGGGTACATGGGCACGCCCAGCTCAACTCCAAGGCGATCTAGCCGCTGCAGGGAGACCTGGAGCATGAGCTCCGCGCCGACCATGCCATAGTTGAGCGCGGGGTCGCTGCGGGCGAGGAACACGCGCTGGTACGGCAGGTCGCGCCCGCGGCAGTAATCGCGCACGATGGTGTCGGCGGTGAGCATCTGCTCAAGGTCCTCGATTAGGGGAATCATGCGGATCTGCTTGGGGTTGAACTCGCCGATCCAATCTTTGACACGGCGGCCGCCGGACATGGCCTGGGTTTCCTGTCCAACGACGAATCGTTCGTAATATTCAGCGATGAGCGCAACCTCATCGCCAGTGGTGGTCATGGGTAGGATAACCTCTTGGATAGGTGCATCCATGGGGTCGCCGTAGAAGCCGCGGGCGACATCCCACGCTGAGGGGATGCTATGAAGCGCCTCCACCACAGACTTGCGCATATCAATCTCGATGGCCGGATTGGGCACGCGCAAGGTGATGGTGCAGTCGGTGCCGAGGCGCCGCTCGTTGCGGAAAAAGTCAGGGTAGTTGGAGAGAAGTTTCTGGACGACCTGTCCATCGGCGTCCTTGCCCTCGGAATCCCACATCTGCTCATCGCAGCCCATGCCGAAGACATCCACGGCTTCGACGATTTCTCCCTCGCCCTTGATGACGCCGTTGACAGCGAAGGGCGGCGGCGATGCGTTGTCGGGATGCTGAGTGCTCATGCACTTGGGAATGAGCGGCATGGCGTCTGCTCCAAGGGGGCTGATAGAGGCATGATACGGCGGGAATGGGGATGACGCATAACCATTTTACTGGCAAACCAGTTTGCAACAAAACTTGACACCCTGTTTGCTGCGGACTAAGTTATGGGTCGTCCAGAGTCGAACCCAGGCGTGCTAGCCGGGTATGCCAGTCATGTAACGAGGAGGGTACCTCCACGAGGGCACGAGTTTATGGTAGGCGAATCACAGCCAACAATCATAGCGGTCGCGAACCAAAAAGGTGGGGTCGCAAAGACCACCACGTCAGTCAACCTAACGGCGCTTCTGGCGGCAGCGGGCAAGCGCGTATTGCTAGTGGACATGGATCCCCAGGGCGGCTGTGCCGTGTGCCTGGGAATGGACACGACGACGATGGAACGATCGATCTACGATGCGCTGGTGAAGCAGGACGTGGGGATCGCCGATGTGGTGGTGCCTACGGCGTTCGCTTTCGATCTGGCGCCGGCGAATATCGATCTGGCGGGCGCTGAGATCGAACTGAAGCAGGCGCTGGCCGCGGAAACGGTGCTGCAACGCAAGCTGAAACCGATGCTCGATCGCTACGACTACGTAGTAATAGATACGCCGCCTTCGTTGGGCATCCTGACAGTGAATAGCCTGACGGCGGCCGACAAGGTGCTCATTCCTATTTCAGCCGAGTACATGGCGCTGCGCGGTCTGCGTATGCTGCTGGACACTCTGGAGAACGTGCGCGAGGTGACGAACCCGGGCCTGAACATCATGGGAATCCTGGCGACGCGCTACGATGGGCGAACGATCAATAGCCGAGAGGTTTACGCGTATCTCCGCGAGTTCTGCGAGCGCGAGGGGATCCACCTCTTCCCGCAAGTCATCAAGCAATCTGTCCGGTTCGCTGAAGCGCCCGGATATCAGACACCGGTGGTTCTTTGGCGCAAGGATCTGGATGGAGCGAAGCAGTACCAGAAGGTCGCGGAGGAGGTGATTGATGGCAAAGTCTAAGCGTCCAGCGTTCGTATTCCCAGAGCTGGAAAGCCGGGGACGACGTACAATTCTCCGTTCCACGGAAGAGGTGTCTGCCGAATTGGACGCGCTGCACCAGGCCGAGGAGGAACCCAAGGAGCGAGTGAAGGTGACGTACCGGTTCCAGCCTGAGGCGGTGGAGGCGGTAGAGGATATACGCCGCATCCTTCGCCGACAGTATGGGGTCCGAAAGGTGAACCGCGAGGATATCGCGCAGGCAGCGGTGCTTGAGGCGCTGCGTGACTTGGAGAGGAACGGCGCTTCAAGTTACTTGGCCCGCGAATTTGGCGAAGCTGGAAGCTAACCCCCGGATGCCCCGGACTCGGCGGAGGATCGAGCGCGCATGAGGTCGGGGCGAGCTCTCGAATCTCTTGGCTTCGCCGCTGGGGCTGAAGGTTGCTCGGCGCTCCGGGGAAGGGCACTAAGAGAGTTCATTGGCTTGGAGGGACCTGATGGATTCCCTTCGAGTGACTCAGGACAGGCTCGCGGGCAGCGCCTGGTGCCAGAGTGACGTTAATCGCAACGGATATTGCCCCGCAGCGGCATGTGGTGTGGGGCACCCTTGCCTAGGGGTACTCCGGCTTCGCGGTCGCAAACAACGTTCATCGAAATTACAGCTAGGCAGGGATGAACGGGGCTCGGGAGCCATCGAAAAGGAGGCTTGAGGGTAGGAGTTTGGCGAGTTCTTCGACGGTCCATTTGCCTTTGTTGCGCCAGTCTTTGTTGATGGTGCGTACCTCGGTGGGGTGCGAGTAGACGCCGATCTTGCCGGAGCCGGACCGGAAGATGAGGCCGTTGACACCTGCGGCGAGGTCCGAGGCGAGATAGACGACTATGGGCGAGACGTGCTCGCCACCTGGGCGGTCAGTCGTGAGTTCGTCACCGGCTTTCTTGGCGGCGAGGCCCGCGTCCGCGAGCATCTCCGGGTGACGATAGTTGTCGAAGGCGCGGGTCTGGGCCATTGGGGCGATAGCGTTGACGGTGATGCCGTGGTTCCGCAACTCGAACGCAAGATCCCAGGTGAGACTAACGATTGCACCCTTGGCTGCCGCATAGGCTGGCCGGCCTTCCGGGTTGCGCCACTGGCTGGATGCGGTGTTGATGATGCGGCCCGCACCCTGCTCCATCATGATGGGCACCGCGTGGCGGCAAGTGTTGAACGTGCCCTTGAGGTGCACACCCACGACGGTGTCGAAGTCGGCCTCGTTGATTTGATGGAACAGTCCATCGCGAGCGACACCTGCGTTGTTCATGAGAATGTCGAGCCTGCCATAGTTCTCGATAGCAGTGCCGATGAGCTGCTCGGCCTGGCCAAAGTCGGCGACGGAGTGGTAGTCGGCAACTGCTTCGCCACCGTTCTCGCGAATCAACGCGACGACCTCATCGGCCGGGGCTCGCGTGCCTCCAGTGCCGTTGCGCTCCACGCCAGGGTCGTTGACGACGACTTTGGCGCCCTCGGCTGCGAGGGCCATGGCGTGGGCACGACCGATGCCTCGCCCGCTGCCGGTGACGATCGCTACTTTATTTTTCAGATATTCGCCCATGATTTTTCTCTTTTGCGCTGCGCAGATTGGCCACTTCTAGGATCCGGCGTCTAGGGAATGAACGGGGCCTTCGTATCGCCTGCAAGCAGGGTATTCGGAAGGATGGTTTCGAGCTCGGCGATGGGCCAGGTGCCTTCGGTCTTCCAATCTCGATAGATGGTATTCATCTCGGTGGGGTGGCTGTACCGGCCCACCTTGCCGGAGCCGACCCTAAACACGATGCCATTGATGTCCTTGGCCTGCTCAGACGCCAGGTAGACGACGGTCGGAGAGACGAACTCGGGTGCGGCGCGGTTGGTGCCCTGCTCGGCGGGGTCCTTCTTCCTCTCGAGGCCGGCATCCACGAGCATGTCGCGATAGGCAGTATCGCCGAAGGCCCGGGTAGCACCCATGGGTGCGATGGAGTTGACGGTGATCCCGTGGTTGCGGAGCTCGAAGGCGAGCGCCCAGGTGAGGCTGACGATGCCACCCTTGGCGGCGCCGTAGTTGGCTCGCCCTTCAGGGTTCCGCCATTGGCTGGATGAGGTGTTGATGATGCGGCCGTAGCCCTGCTCCATCATGACTGGGACAGCGTGATGGCAAGTGTTGAAGGTGCCCTTCAGGTGCACGCCAATGACATTGTCCCAGTCTTCCTCGGTTAGCTCCCAGAAGAGTTGGTGGCGAAAGATGCCGGCGTTGTTGACGAGTATGTCGAGCCGACCATAGTTGTCGACTGCGGCTGCGATGATACGGCCAGCGGCGGCGTAGTCAGCGACCGACTCGTAGTTGGCGACAGCCTCGCCACCACGTTCGCGAATCAAGGCGACGACTTCGTCGGCGGGGGCGCCTGTGCCGCCCGTTCCGTCTCGCTCAACGCCGAGGTCGTTGACGACGACGGAGGCTCCTTCAGCGGCGAGGGCGATGGCGTGTTCACGTCCTAGGCCCCTCCCTGCGCCGGTGACGATGGCTACGCGGCCTTTGAGCAGATCACCCATGCGTGTCCTCCTGGGATTGCGATCGGTGGGGTTATATCACGTCTCAAGATTCTACGGGCTCGTCGGAGGTCCGATTGTGGATGGCGGATGGGCGAGCCTCGAATCGCCGAACTCAAGGCCGCTAGGCGCTCCGGGGAGACGATGGGAAGGTAAGCGGTCCTTCGGCTGCGCTACGCTCTGCTCAGGAAACAGAGGGGCAGGGAGCTCCAGGGAGACGCCCTAGCGGCGGGGACGGTCGCCGCTGTCAAGGGTAATGGTGACCGGGCCATCGTTATCCAAGGCGACGTTCATGTGCGCTTGGAAAACGCCTGCCTGAACGGTGAGGCCGGTCGCTTTGAAGCGGTCGACGACAGTGGCGAACGTTGCGGCGGCGATCTCGGGGGCTGCAGCCTCGGTGAAGCTGGGGCGACGGCCCTTGCGGGTGTCGGCGTAGAGGGTGAATTGGCTGATGAGGAGGAGTTCTGCGCCGACGTCTAGGGCGGAGCGGTCAAATCGACCGGTGCCATCGTCAGCACCGGGAAAGATGCGGAGGTGGGCGATCTTGTCGACAAGGTAGGTGGTGTCTTCGGGGGTATCATCGCGGCCGACCCCGAGCAGGATAACGAGGCCAACGCCAATGGAGCCGACGGGGGCGCTATCACCGGCGAGCGTGACGCTGGCTTGTGTGACGCGCTGAACGACGGCGCGCATGGAGTTAATCGCTGGAGGGAGCGGAGGAGGAGGAAGAGCTGCTGCTGCTGGAGTTGTCGCTGCTGGAAGGCGACGAGATGCTTGAGCTCTCGGAGCTGATGGAGGCTGACGTGGAGGAGTCAGAGGACGAGTCCGACGAATCTGACGATGACGAACTGGACGAAGACCCGGTGGAGGTGTTGGCTCCGCCGCTGGATTTCTCTTTCCGCGCGTAGTCAGTGGTATAGAACCCGGACCCCTTGTAAATCACCGGGGGGGCGTGGAACTGGCGCCTAGCAATGTGCTGGCACTTGGGGCATTCGTATCGGGGCTCACTGTTGAAGCTCTGCCGAACGTCGAATTCGTTCTTGCAGTTGTCGCAACGGTATCCGTAGGTAGGCACTGTAAATGTCGCTCCGGGTTAGCAGTCGACGCTGCCAACTGCTAATGAAGATAGCTGTTCAGGCGCTGAAATGTCAATAACACACACACTCGATAAGCTACTATTTGTCCTCTGAGTTGAGCGCCGTTTTGGTGGTTTTGCAGGTGGGTTACTCACATGATAAGATTCCGAACGGCCCAACGCGATGCGTAAGTACGGGCTGTGGAGTGCAAATGGCGTTCGTAACGATTCGAGATGGCGAACCCCCTGAGGGGATCGTAAGCCGGTTCAGGGCTGCCGTGACTCGTGGTGGAATCCTGAAGGAGCACAAGGACCGCAGGTTCTTCCGATCGAAGGGTGAGAAGGAACGTCTGGCCGCTAGGCGGTCCGCGCGCCGCCGTCGTCGTGTCACCGCCCGCTAGGCGGTAACTCGGCAGACAGCAAATCACAAAATAAAGCGTCCTTCTGACGAAGGACGCTTTATTTTGTGATTTGCTTCACACAGACCGCCCGCCCGCATGCTAGCATTCGTCCTCAACGCTTCCCTTTTTAGGTAGTCATGCGACCCCTCAGATTGGCCCTCGCTCAGATGAACCCTACCGTCGGCGACCTGATAGGTAACGCCGACCGTATCATCGCGCTGCTGGGCGAGGCGAAGGCCCAGCAGGCAGACCTGGTGGCGTTCCCCGAACTCGCTATCACGGGATATCCCCCCGAGGACCTACTCTTCAAGCCACAGTTCCTCGCTGAGACAGAGCTTCAGCTTGAGCGCATCGCAGCGGCGAGCGACGGGTTGGTTGTAGTCGTCGGCGCGCCACACCTGGTGGATGGGCCGGTGTTCAACGCCGCCAAGGCCGAGACGCCAGATGCGATGACGGGTGCTTTGTACAACGCGGCTGCGGTGCTTACGGCCGGGCATGTGCTGGGCAGGTACCACAAGATCTTCCTGCCCAACTATGGAGTTTTCGATGAGCGACGCTACTTCACGCAGGGTGACATATGCCCTGTTTACGAAATCAACGGTGTCAACGTTGGCGTGAACGTGTGCGAAGACATCTGGCATGACAACGGTCCAACGAACGTGCAACGGACGGCTGGGGCCGAGGTGATCCTCAACATCAACGCGTCGCCGTACCACCAGTTGAAAGGTGCGCAACGCGAGGCGATGTTATCCAAGCGTGCGACCGCCAATGGAGTATTCGTGGCGTACCTCAACACAGTGGGTGGCCAGGATGAGTTGGTGTTCGACGGCCAGAGCCTGGTGGTAGACCCGACGGGGGCAATAGTGGCTCGCGGTCCGCAGTTCGAGGAAGCACTACTTATGGTCGACGTTGACGCCGACGACGCCCACCCAGCGGCGGTCTCCACCGAAGGACTGGAACCCGTGGGTCGCGCGACGAACGTCCACATCTCGCCGAGGGACAGCACGCGTGTGCGCCAGCCGGTCACGGCGCCGATGGCGGAGCCGCTCGACGAGCTCACCGAGGTGTATCGAGCGTTGGTGACAGGCACGCGGGACTACGTGCGGAAGAGCGGGTTCCCAGGTGCGATTATCGGTCTGTCGGGCGGCATCGACTCAGCGCTGACGGTGGCTATCGCTGCTGAAGCGCTGGGGCCAGAGAATGTCACGGCGTTCTTCATGCCATCCCAGTACACGAAAGATCAGTCGAACAACGACTCGGTGAAGCTCACGGCCAATCTAGGCGTGCGTTTGGTGACGCTGCCCATCAAGAATCTGTTCGATCAGTACTTAGATGAGCTGGCACCCCTGTTCCAGGGTCGCCAGGCGGACACCACCGAAGAGAATCTGCAGGCCCGCATCCGTGGCAATATGCTGATGGCGGCCTCGAACAAGTTCGGCTGGATCGTGCTGACGACCGGAAACAAGAGCGAGATGGCGACGGGCTATGCGACGCTCTACGGCGATATGGCGGGCGGGTTCGCGGTGATCAAAGACGTACCCAAGATGCTGGTGACGGCGCTCGCGCGGCACGTGAATGTGCTGGCAGACCGCGAGGTCATTCCTGAGTCGATTATCGTGCGTCCACCCACAGCTGAGTTGCGGCCCAATCAGGAGGACGAGGATTCTCTGCCGCCGTATTCGGTGCTTGATCCGATCATCGAGGCATATGTGGAGCACGACTGGCACGTGTCGGAGATGCTTGAGGCTGGAATGCCGGCGGATGCGGTGGAGCTGACGATGCGCCTGGTGGACCGCAGCGAGTACAAGCGGCGGCAGGCCCCACCAGGCGTCAAAATAACGCGGCGCAATTTCGGCCGCGATCGGCGTCTTCCGCTGGTCAACCAATACCGGCCATCTGCCAAGCTCTAGACCAATCTCACAGATCCGTGGGAAACAGTGTCATTTGCGGGTTGCGATTAGAACATCTGTTCCCTCACACTTGGCGCTACCGCGCGCTAGATTCTCTATGTGGTAAAGTATTCTTCGGTAGTGGCGGTAGAGAGACGAGGCCAAAGTGTCTGAGAAGGAACAAGCATTAGAGCTGGCCCTCGGTCAAATTGAACGCCAATTCGGTCGTGGCTCGATTATGCGCATGGGTGAAGTAGCCCAGGCCATGAAAGTGGAGGCGATTCCAACTGGCTCCATCTCCTTGGATCTCGCATTAGGCGTCGGCGGCATACCCCGCGGCCGCATCGTGGAGATCTACGGAGCAGAGTCGGCGGGGAAATCCACCCTCTGTCACCACATTGTTGCTGAGGCGCAGCGCCTTGGCGGCACCGCCGCATACATCGATGCGGAACACGCGATGGACCCGGTCTACGCTGGCAAGTGTGGCGTGGATACCGAAAATCTCTTGATTTCCCAGCCGGATTCAGCGGAGCAGGCACTCGAAATCGTCGAGTACCTGGTGCGCAGTGGCGCGCTTGACGTTGTCGTGATTGACAGCGTTGCGGCGCTAGCGCCACGGGCCGAGCTTGAGGGCGACATGGGTGACGCTCATGTCGGTCTTCAGGCGCGACTCATGTCACAAGCACTGCGCAAATTGACAGCGGCAACGCACCACTCAAACACAGCGGTGGTTTTCGTCAATCAGCTTCGCGAGAAGGTCGGTGTTTTCTTCGGTAGCCCCGAAGTCACGCCAGGGGGACGGGCCCTCAAGTTCTACAGTTCAGTGCGCATCGACTTGCGGCGTATCGAGACCATCAAGCAACAGACCGAAGCGGTTGGCAATCGAGTCCGAGCCAAGGTCGTGAAGAACAAAGTTGCGCCTCCGTTCAAACAGGCGGAGTTCGACATCATGTTCTCGCTTGGCATCAGCAAATCAGGTGACCTTTTGGACCTGGGTACGGAGATGGGCATCCTCCGGAAATCCGGAGCGAACTACTCGTTCGGTGAGACCCGTCTTGGCCAGGGCCGAGAAAAGTCCAAAGAGTTCCTCAACACGAACCCCGAGATCGCGCAGGCTTTGGAACGCCAGATACGCGGACTTGACGATGCGTCAGCGGAATCCAACGGTCACAGCACCGAGGCGGTCGCTGATCTCCCAGAACTCGAAGGGGTGCCAGTAGGCACTTCCTAGAGCCTGACCACGTAGACGCTCAGGCCTGAGCCCCGTTTCGATAGTGCCACCACCGCCAATATTGGCCGGTGGTGGCACCCGTTAAGCGCTAGCACGAACCCGTCGAGCACGGCCGAGACGTAGCCGGTACCAACGTTGGACAGGTAGACGCTAGGTAGAAGGAGTCACGAGGGGCCGGCCCCAGATAACGCGCCGAGAAATTGGTGCATGAATCCGGTAACGGTTCCGCCCGTCCGATCCCGAAGGCCGGGAAGCGAGCGCAGGTGGGACAGAAAGAGAGAATCCATGGACGCTATTATTGCAGTGATTGCCGCAGTCGTTGGGATAGGAGTTGGTGTCGGTGCAGGGTTCGTCGTCAAGAACGCGATGCTGAAACGCGATGCCGATTCCGCAGGTTCAGTGGCAGAGCGAATCATCAGTGAAGCAGAGGATGGCAAGAAGAGAACTCTGCTTGAAGCTAAAGAGGAGGCGCTCCAGGAGCGTCGGAATGCAGAGAACGACATCCGGGACCGCCGACGAGAGGCTCAGCGCGCCGAAGACCGGCTTACGACCCGTGAAGAGAGCCTGGACAAGCGCGAGGACAGTCAGGACAAGCGCCAAGAAACGATTGAACTGCGCGAGGACCGACTCACGGACCGTGAGCAGGAAGCCGAAGAGGCTCGCGACCAGGCCGAGGCGCTCAAGGTGGAGCAGGGCACGAAGCTGGAAGCGATTGCTGGTCTGACGATCACTGAGGCAAAAGATCAGATTATGCAGACCGCTGAGGGTGAGATGGAGCACGAGCTCGCCAAGCGATATTACAATCTCGAACAGCAGATGCTGGCAGAGGTGGACGATAAGGCGAAGAAGGTGATCTCGCTGGCGATCCAGCGACTTGCAGCCGACGTGACGTCAGAGACGACGACATCGATCGTGCCGCTGCCGAGCGACGAGATGAAGGGACGATTGATCGGTCGCGAGGGCCGCAATATCAGGGCAATCGAGGCGGCGACGGGAGTGGATCTGATCATCGACGATACACCGGAAGCGATAACTATCTCGTGCTTCGAGCCGGTACGCAGGGAGGTGGCTCGCCTCGCGCTGACATCGCTCATCCAAGACGGACGTATCCACCCGGCACGCATCGAGGAGTCGGTGGAGAAGGCTCAGCAGGAAGTCGACGAGGCGATGCGCCGCGCCGGCGAGCAAGCGGTGCTCGACGCAGCGGTGCACGGTCTGCACCCGGACCTGATCAAGTTAATCGGGCGCTTGCAGTTCCGGACGAGCTACGGCGAGAACATTCTCCAGCACTCGGTGGAGGTTTCCAGGATCTGTGGCATGTTGGCCACCGAGATCGAGGCCAACGTCGAGGTGGCGAAGGCGGGCGGTCTGTTGCATGACATCGGCAAGGCCCTCGACCACGAGTTCGAGGGTTCGCACATCGAGCTGGGTGACGAGATCGCAGACCGATACCACCTGCCCGCAGCGGTGAAGGCGGCCATCTCCGAGCACCACGACGACGATCGCGGGTCGGTAGAGGCGTTCCTGGTTGCCGCGGCGGACGCGATGAGCGCAGCACGGCCTGGATCCCGCCGCGACACGGTGGAGCTATACCTGAAGCGGCTCGAGGCCCTGGAGGACGTGGCGAATAGCTTTCCCGGTGTGGAGCGCTCGTTCGCAATCCAGGCAGGGCGTGAGGTGCGGATCCTGGTGGAGCCTGAACAAATCGACGACATCGGCGCGTCGAACCTGGCCAGGAACGTGGTAAAGAAGATTGAGGAAAATCTGGTCTACCCTGGCCAGATTAAAGTGACGGTGGTCCGCGAGACCCGCGCCACCGAAACCGCCAAATAAGCGGCGGAGTGCCATGTCCTCGCACGGTGGGGGCTGCCGTTGGGCTGTGGCGGACGTTTGGTGCAGCAAATGCGAGGGATTCGCTTGGCGCCAGTGGCTCAGCGAATCCCTTGGTGAAACAGCAGATCGAAAGCAGAGCATGAAGATATTGATGGTTGGCGATGTGGTGGGTAAGCCAGGACGCAAGATGTTGCGACGCGTGCTTCCCGAGCTGAAGCGTGAGCTAGAGCTCGACTTCGTGGTCGTCAATGGCGAGAACGCGGCTGCGGGCTTCGGGCTGACGGAGGGAACGGCGGATGAGATATTCGATGCGGGCGCGAATGTGATTTCCGGTGGCAATCACACGTTCGATCAGAGGGATTTCATTCCCGCGTTGGACGGTGAGTGGCCGGTGTTACGCCCCGCGAATTACCCGGAGGGTACGCCTGGCCGGGGAATCGCTCGCGTGGGCAAAGTGGCGGTGATTAACGTGCAGGGGCGCGTGTTCATGCCCGAGGGACTGGATTCGCCGTTCATCGTTGCGAATCGGTTGATTGAGGAGATGGAAGGCGATCCGCCGTTGGTGACGTTGGTGGATTTCCATACGGAAGCGACCTCCGAGCAAGCCGCCCTTGGGTGGTACCTGGACGGCCGAGTAACGGCGGTCGTGGGTACGCACACGCACGTGGGAACAGCCGACACGAAGATCCTGCCTCGCGGGACGGCGTTCGTGACTGACCTCGGCATGACCGGCCCGGTAAATTCGGTGATCGGTAGCCGCGTGGAAGACGTGCTGGGACGGTTCCTGACGGCTATGCCGCGCAGGCTGAACGTAGCGGACGAACCAGGCCCCGCACAGTTCAACGCCGTGATGATTGATGTGGATGAGCGCTCAGGACTGGCGAAGAGCATCGAGCGTGTCGACCGGTTCCTGGATCTTAGAGAGGACTGACGGAGAGACGCCTGAGAGAACGGCGCCTAAACGATGAGCAAGATAGCGAGGATTAGCGTTTGAAGATAGATCTGCACATGCACACGACGTACTCGGACGGCAAGCTGACGCCGACTGAGCTCATACGTTTGCTTCACGACCGTGGCCTAGATATCGCTGCGGTGTCGGATCATGATTCGATGGAGGGCATCACGGAGGCGCTGGAAGCCGCTGAGGCGTACCCAGACCTGCGTATCGTCCCTGCGGTCGAAATCAGCGCGGACCACCCTACCGACCCCAAGGGCGACGTCCACGTGTTGGGGTACTTCCTGGACCATCACCACGCCGAACTCGGAAGGACGTTGGCGTCGTTCCGGGACAACCGCTTGTACCGTGGCGAGAAAATGGTGGAACGCCTGAACGAACTCGGCTACAAAGTCGAGTGGGAGCACGTTTTGGAGATCGCCGGGAAAGCGGGGATCGGTCGGCCGCACGTCGCGCAAGCGTTGGTGGACGGAGGGTATATCGCGCAGATCAAAGACGCGTTCGACGGCATCCTCAACGACGACGGTGTGGCGTTCGTGGACAGGCCGCATATCTCGATGGTCGAATCGGCAGCGTTGATACGTGCTGCCGGTGGCGTGGCGGTGCTTGCGCACCCGGTATTCATCCCAGACTACGAGACGTTACTCCCACAGATAGAGGGGATGGGATTCGTGGGCTTCGAGGTCCACTACGGCGACTTCGACACTGAACTCCGCTCCTCATTGCTGGCGCTCGCTACTCAGTACCACATGCTGCCCTGCGGGGGAAGCGATTATCACGCGATGGGCCACGCGGGCGAGCACCTGCCTGGTACGGCTGGCCCTCCCCTAGAGGTATTCGAGGAGCTAGAGCGCCGAGCCATGGTCGGTCGTGCGTCGTAGCGCTCACGAGTAACGATGGATGAAAGCATTGCGATAGCTGGTGTATTGGCGTACGGGTACCTGCTGGGGTCGATTCCCATCTCCTACGTCATCGCCCGGCTGGTCAAAGGCGTAGATCTGCGCAAGGTGGGCAGCGGCACGGTTGGCGCGTCGAACGTTTGGTACAACGTGGGACACGCTTGGATATTCCCTGTCGGTGTGTTCGACGTGTTCGTGAAGGGGATGACCCCTGCCCTGCTGGCGCGGGCATTCGATCTGGAGCTGGGACCGCAGGTAGGGGCGTCTTTGCTAGCGATCATAGGACATAATTGGCCCGTGTATCTAAAGTTTCGAGGGGGGCGTGGTGTAGCACCGACGGTCGGCGTACTGTTATCGCTAGGGCGCTTGGAATTGGCGGTGTTCCTCGTGATGGCGACGGCGGGCTGGCAGCTTACGCAGTCGGCAGCGGTGTGGGTGCTGATAGCGTTCGGCTCACTGCCGTTGCTGGCACTTTGGTGGGGCCGTCCTGCGGAAATCGTTGGTCTGATGGCAGGAGTACTTCTAATCACCGGCGGTAAGCGACTTGCATCCAACTCTCTGAGTAGCCCCGGCGTGCCGTTCCCCCGGCTGATGCTGAACCGATTGTTGTTCGACCGCGACATCGCGGACCACGACGCTTGGATCAGACGCAATACGGCGTCCGAATGAGCACAGGTAAGGATGCGCAGCACGAGGCCAGACCGACGGGCTTTGGGTCTCCGGACTTTTAGAAGGATGTATGGCGACTGAGGCGTGTCATTGGCACCCGGACCGCGAGACGGGCCTGCATTGCAGCAGGTGCGGAAAGGCGATCTGCGTGGAATGCCTGCGCCAGCACCCGGTGGGCATCAGGTGCAAGGAGTGCACAGTCGAGGCGCGCTTGCCGGTGTTCCAGGTGTCGCGCGCGTATTACGTGAAGGGAATCTCGGCGGCGCTGGGGCTTGGTTTCGCGGGGTTGATCGCCCTGGGCGTGATCTCTCAGATCATTCCGGCTGCAGGGTTCTTTTTCTTCATTCTGATGGGCGGGCTAGGCTACGCCATCGGCGAAGGCGTGGGCTATGCGGTCAACCGTCGCAGAGGACGTCCGTACCAGTACATGGCACTCGGCGGCGTGCTGCTGGCGACGGCGCCTATAGCGCTGTTCAGTCTTTTGGCGCTGAGTATCGGGGCGCTGCTGAATCTCGTTGGCATAGGGATCGCGCTCAGCGTTGCCTGGCAACGACGCGCGCCCTAAGCAGACAGGGCGGAAAGAGGGCTGCCGCTTGGTGACGGCGGGGCGTTCCCTACGGCGTGGGGAGGCTGGGGGACGGCAGACGTGTCACGCTGGTAAACTGGCGAATAGTGCGGGCGTAGCTCAGTGGTAGAGCTTCTGCTTCCCAAGCAGACGGCCGTGGGTTCGATCCCCATCGCCCGCTCCATTTTTCTTTTCCATTGGTGAGCTGACCGTGAGGCCTCTCGGTTGTCGACGGCGATCTCCGGTCTCGGTTCCGTCTCTCACCGTCCTTATTGCCCCGCATCAACGCCAAAGGATCGTTCCCTACACGTGACAGACCAACACCACAGCGGATTCGTAGCTATCGTCGGGCGGGCAAACGTTGGCAAGTCCACGCTGATGAACGCGTTGATTGGCCAGAAGCTCTCCATCGTTAGCCCCAAGCCGCACACCACCCGGCACAAGTTGCTGGGGGTACTGAATGGCGACGATTTCCAGGTGGCGCTACTGGACACGCCAGGCTTCCTCCGCAATGGGCGGGATCAGCTGGACGCCGCGATGTCCCGGCAGATGGCGTCGGCGCTCGCGGACGCTGATCTGGCGTTGCTCGTGGTGGAGCCTCGCATGCCAGGCGACGTGGAGATCCACCTGATGGAGCAACTGGCGAAGGCAAAGACACCCGCCATCCTGGTGCTGAACAAGGTCGATAGCGTGGCGAAGTTCAAGCTGCTGCCCATCATGCAGCACTACTCGGACGCGCTATCATTCCGGGAGATCGTCCCAGTATCAGGGCTTGAGGGTGATGGACTGGGTACGCTGCTGGAGCAGATCGTCGGGCACCTGCCTGAGCAGGAGGCAATCTTCCCGCCAAACATGCTGACCGATCGCTCGATGAGTTTCGTATGCGCGGAGATCATTCGCGAGAAGGTTTTCCTGCTCTACGAACACGAGATTCCGTACGACGTCGCTGTCGAGATCGACGAGTATGCCGAGCGCGAGGGCACGCAGCCGGACCTCGTGCGCGCGACAATCTATGTGGACAAGCATTCACAGAAGCGACTGCTGATCGGCACGGGTGGCCAGGCGCTGAAAGAGGTGGGCACGCTGGCGCGCGAGGAGATCGTGCAAATCGTCGAACGTCCCGTGTTCGTGGAGCTGTGGGTGAAGGTGAACCCGAAGTGGCGCCGCAAGGCGGGATTTATCCAGCGCACCCTTTGACGTGCGTGGTGAAGCGAGATCGCGTGCAGGCGTCGCTGGGTGCTACGTGCCAGACGCACTTAGCAGGAACCGGGGGTCTCAGAAACAAGCTAGATTGTGCCCACCCACCCCACCCATGGTTGCTGCTCCTCACGCTGTGCCACTGAACTGGGTCGAGCTATTGCAGCCGAAAGCGACCAAGGAACAGGTCTTCGCTCACATCATCGCCCACGAGAAACTGATCCAATGATTTCTATCCCCCTGTTCATAGCAGCTGCACTGGCTATGTTTGCTTCTGCGACGGTACAGGGTGCGACGGGCTTCGGGTTCGTGATTGTGGCGGCGCCGGTGCTGACGAGCTTCATGGCACCAACACTGGCGGTGCCAGTGCTGGTGGTTGAGGGCTTCGTCATGACCCTGATCCTGATGTCCCGCGTGTACCGTGACGCTCGCCCGAAGCACATAGCTGTCCTGTCGCTGTTCGGGGTGGCGTTCATCCCGCTGGGCACGTTGCTGCTGGTGACACTGGACGAGAACGTCATCAAGGTGATGCTAGGGGTCGTGGTAGGAGTGACGGCAGCGGTGATGCTGGGCGGGTTCCAGCGCACAGCCGGCAATGAGCATCTGGCATCGGTGCCGGTGGGCATGGTGAGCGGATTGCTGATGGGTTCGACGGGGCTCGCGGGTGCGCCGGTAATCCTGTTCTTCGCAAACCAAGGCATCGACCCACGTCAGTTCCGAGCGAACATCACCACCTACCTGCTCGTGGTAGGGCTGTTCGCGTTACCGAGCTTCCTGATCGCTGGCGTACTGACACGGGATGTGTTGGTGCTCTCGGCGGCACTGACGCCGGGGGCTGTGGCGGGGCTCTTCACGGGAATCTGGTTGTCTCGCCACATATCGACGGTGCTATTCAAGCGGCTAGCGCTAATAGTGGTGCTGGTGGCAGCGGGCGCCGCCGTGGTGTCCGGCGTGGCGGGGTTCTAGTCAATCTCTCTAGCCGACTAGATCCTGCAGCAGGGACTTGGGCCATCCCACCGCCAGGAGGGCATCGTCGAGCGTGCCCTCCTGGCGTGCCGCCTCCACGATCGTCGATAGGGTCTGCGGGCGCTCGAGGGTAGGCTCAGCGGGCTCGTGTGCGCGGTACGCGGCGCGGTTGAGCTTGGCGTGGGAACGCCGATAGCTAGCCTCCGCGATGAGGCCCAAGCCGTAGCCACGCTTGACGAGCGCCGCCATGGGCACGCCCCACATGCGCTTCAAGTCCATCAGTGTGGGCTCGGTGATGCGCAGCGACGAGAATTCGAGTGCACGGCGCGGCATGAGGAATGCGAGCGCGAAGGTTTCAGCCTGGCGCTCGGCGCTAGCAGTGCCAACGTCCTGGGACGTGTGCATGATGAGGTGCCCAAGCTCGTGGGCGGCGTCGAGCCTGGGCTGGGCTGGCATGCCTACGCTTGCTACTGGAAACAGCCACGGTACGTTGCCAATCCACGTAGAGAACGACCCGGTGCGCGCTGGTTTGTCGTTGATGGGTGCGACGACGATGTGGTGCTGCTCCATCAGTGCCGTCAGGTCATCGATCGGATGGTTGCCGAGATCCCAGTCAACTCGGATGCCTTCGGCGACAAGCTCCAGCTCATCGACGGTCCCAACTGAGAGGCGCAGGCGAGGGATTCTGCCCGGCAAGTCATCGTCGCGGGGCCGCAACTGGGCGTACAACTCACCGAGCAAGCCCGCCATGGCCGCAGAGCGCCGGTAGGCGGTCTGCGGCGCGGCCCGGTCTGGCCGGAAGAAAGCGTGGGCCAGCGCGGGCACGTTGGGCAGGCGGAAGAACACGGGCGGCAGAGACAGGGCCGCTGCGAGCGTACGCCAGGCGCGTCGCTGAGGTTGGATTTTTTCGCCTCATACTGGCCAACGGCAGCAGCAGACTTGTCGATGGCAACGGCAAGCTCAGCGCGGGTCAGCCCACGCAGCTCGCGGGCCAGCTTCAGTCTATCGGGCTCCCAGGACCGATCCGGCTCCCATTGCTGAGAGCGTTGCCCCTCTACCAACGGATCACCTCGCACTATCGCGAATCCTGTCAGAACGCGGGCATTGTCCCTTAATAACCGCGTTCCTTACATCTTTGGCGCTGGGAAATAAAGCGAACGGCGGGTGGGGACCGCGCAAACGCGCTGCATTATCTCGCCGCTACAAGATCCCTCGTAGCCTGCGGCTCGTGCCGCAATGGCAACAGAAGGGGCGAGCATATGGTCGCCCCTTCTTGATTCAGACCTGGTTCGAGAGTGCTGTGGCAGCGCGGCGGCACCGGCGATGCGGAGGCCTAGATCGCCTCCTAGCGACGCCGGGCCGGAGGCGAACCGGGGCCGAATCCCTCGATCTCCTCGGAGGTACCGTCCCAGCCCGCGATGGCGTCGACATGGTCGCGCTCCTCGTTGGTCATCACCCAATCACCGGCTGTGGCGTTAGCTTCAACCTGCTCGATGGTCATGGCACCGGCGATGACGGAGCTCACTGAGGGGTGCGCGAGGAGCCACGAGAAGGCCAGCTCGAGAATCGTGTGACCGTTCTCACCGGCGTAGGCGTCGAGCTTGCTGAGTGTGTCACGCGCGGCATCGTCGCCCTGGAGTTGACCCACCATGCGCCGAGTGCTCTCAGCGGGCGTGTCAGTGGCCTTGTACTTGCCGGTGAGCCAGCCGCCAGCCAGCGGGAAGTACGGCAGGAATCCGACGTTCGCTGCGGTGCAGAACGGCAGCAACTCCAGCTCCACCTGGCGGCGGAACAGGTTGTAGTAGTTCTGCGAGGACACCATGCGGACCCAGCCGTTGTTCTCCGACGCAGCGTCCGCGTGGGCGTGGCGCCAGCCGGCGTAGTTGCACTCACCGATATAGCGGACCTTGCCCGCCGTCACCAGGTCGTTCATAGGACCCAGGATCTCCTCCTGCGGCACGTCATCGCCCGGATAGTGGATCTGGTAGAGGTCAACGTAATCGGTCTGTAGTGCGGCCAGGCTCTCGTCGATCTTGCGGTTGACGCGGTCGGTGATGGACTCACCCTCCAGCTTAGCGATGTTGAACTTGGTGGCGAGGATCGCCTCGCTGCGGCGTGTCTTGAGGGCCTTGCCAATGTGGACCTCGCTCTGACCACCGCCGTACATGTCCGCGGTGTCGATGAGGTTGATGCCCACGTCCAGGCACTTGTTGATTACCTTGGCGCTCTCTGCGGGATCCGAGATTCGCTGAGGGTTGCCGAAGTTGTTGGTTCCAAGGCCGATGACCGACACGTTGAGGTCAGACGAGCCAAGCTTTCGATACTGCATGGGTTACTCCGGTACGAGAAAAGTGTGTGGCTGCATGATAAGCCCGGGGCTCATTGGTAGGCGAGTCGGGTGTGGCGTGGGGGTGGGCATATGGCGTCACTGAATCACATGGCCGGGATGCCCCTAGCACGGTGGAGGCTCAAGCCTGGATGAGGTCGGTGCGAGCCCTCGGATCGCCGGACTGAAGGTCGCTCGGCACTCCGGGGAGGAGCGGTGAGGAACTTTCAAGTGAGGGGGGGATGGTTGGGGTAATATCCGCGATGTTGGTATGCGGAAACTACGATTCGGGGAGAAGGTATGAAGCTGACGTTCATCGGTCTCGGACTCATGGGTAAGCCCATGGCTATCAATCACGCGAAGAGCGGGATCGACCTGACGGTCGTCAACCGCAGTCAGGAGAAGGTCCAGGAGCTGGAGGGCATGGGCGCGAAGGCCGGCGGGACTCCCGCTCAGGCGTCCGCGGACGCCGATGTGGTGGCGCTGTGCCTGCAGGGCGAGGAAACGATCGAGCTGGTGCTCACGGGCGACGATGGTGTGCTGTCGACGGCGCGTCCGGGGACGATCGTTGTCGATCACAGCACCATCCATCCCGAGACGGCGAAGCGCTTCGCGGACATCTGCGCCGCGCACGACGTGACGTACCTGGATGCACCCGTATCGGGCACGGGTCAGGTCGCGTGGGATGGTCGGCTGACGATCATGGTGGGTGGCGATGCGGCAGCGTTTAAGAAGATCAAGCCGCTGTTGGAGCCGGTGAGCGTGGGGGCACACCTGATGGGCCCGGTGGGCAGCGGGAACGTCACCAAGCTGATGAACAACATGATCGGCGACGTGAACCAGATCATCATCATGGAGACGTTCGCGCTGGCAGCCGCGCTCAAGCTGGACATGAACTCGCTGTTCACCGTATTACGGTCGGCCTCAGCCGACAGCCGTCAGCTGGGGCGCATCGGACCCAAGCTGCTGGCACGCGACTTCGATAGCCAGTCGTCGCACCTGGCGGGGCACCACACATCCCAAGGCCACATGCGATGGCTCGCTGAGCAGGTCGGGCTGAACCTGCCACTGCGCGCGGTGGCAGAGGACTTCTGGAAGCGCGGCATCGACGCAGGCTTCGGCCCAGGCGACCCTATCGAGTCCGTCAAGATGCTAGAGGCGCAGACGGGCGTTGAGGTGCGCGGGAGCTAGGCGCGGGCCTTGGCAGCTTCGGCAAGCGCCGTCCCGACCCCTTCGCCAGTCTCCAGTAGTATTTCAGGCCCACAAGCGAGTCCCCAAGCACCTTGCCGAACTTCGTGGAAAACTCGAAGTGCGCGGTCATGTGAACTTCGCGAACGAAAACAGGCATGCTTTCTCCCTATCTATTGCAGATTGAGCCGCGCCGCGCTGGAGGTGTGACACACGTTGAGATGCGGGGGGGGGGGGGATGCCAAACGCCCATAGACGGCGCTGGTAAAGTGGATTGGTGGCTACTGCACACCTGCATCCGTTGGTTCGGGAGTGGTTCCAGCGACGCTTTGGGGCGCCGACGGAGGCGCAGGCACAGGGCTGGCCAGCGATTGCGTCGGGGCAGCACACGCTAATCGCGGCGCCGACGGGGTCAGGTAAGACGTTGGCGGCGTTCCTCACGGCGCTGGATGGATTGATCCAGCAGGCGTTGTCCCCCGAGGGACTGGCCGACGGTACGCAGGTGGTGTACGTGTCGCCGCTGAAGGCACTAGCGAACGATATCCAACGCAATCTGATCGAGCCGCTAGCAGAGATCACGGCGCTCGCCGAGGAGGCGGGCACACCGTTGCCTGAGATCCGCGTGGCGGTGCGTACGGGCGATACGACACCGGCTGAACGAGCGCAGATGATCAAGCATCCCGCACACGTGCTCATTACGACGCCCGAGTCGCTGTTCATTCTGCTGACGTCGGAGCGTGGGCGCGTCCCGCTGAAGTCGGTGCGCACTCTGATTATAGACGAGCTACACGCACTGGTGCCCAACAAACGTGGGTCGCACGTGGCGCTGACGGTGGAGCGTCTGTGTCGGCTGGCGGAGCAACCAGTGACCCGCATAGGGTTATCGGCGACACAGAAGCCCATCAAGGAGATTGCGCGCTTTCTGACGGGTACGCCGTCTCGTCAGTCGTCTCCCTCGCAGGGAGGCGAAGTTGGCCCATCCCCAGCGGTGACCATCGTGAATACAGGGCACCGGCGGACGATGGACCTGTCCATCGAGTTACCAAAGAATTTCGAGATGGGGCCGATCGCGACTCACGAGCAGTGGGCGCAAACGCTGGACGAGATGGCGGAGCTGATAAAACTGCATCGGACGACGCTCCTGTTCGTGAACACGCGACGGCTGGTGGAGCGCGTTGCGCACCTCTTGTCGGAGCGCCTGGGCGAGGAGAACGTGGTAGCACACCACGGATCGCTCTCGAAAGAGACTCGGTTCGACGCGGAGCAGCGCCTGAAGGCGGGATCGGTCCAGGTATGCGTGGCCACGGCGTCGCTCGAGCTGGGTATCGACGTAGGTGATGTGGAGCTGGTGTGCCAGATCGGCTCGCCGCGCAATATCGGCGTGGCACTGCAGCGCGTGGGCCGCTCGGGTCACTGGCTCGGTGGCACACCGAAGGGACGCTTCTATCCCCTGACGCGCGACGAGATGGTGGAGACGGTGGCGCTGCTACGCGCCATCAACCAGGGGAAGCTCGACGCGTTGACGATCCCCCCTTGGCCACTGGACGTACTGGCCCAACAGATCGTCGCAACCGCCGTCACTGAGGACTGGCAGGAAGACGACCTGTTCGAGCTGATGACCAGTGCATACCCCTACCACGCACTCCCCCGCGAGCGCTTCGACGACGTGATCGAGATGCTGTCGGATGGTGTGGCGACGCGCTGGGGACGGAGCTCGGCGTACCTCCATCGAGACAGTGTCAATCACAAGGTGAAGGCGCGCCGAGGTGCGCGTATCGCCTCAGTGACGTCGGGAGGGGCGATCCCCGATACGGCGGACTACCGGGTGATCTCGGAGTCGGACGGTGGAATGGTCGGCACAGTGAACGAGGATTTCGCCATCGAAAGCATGGCAGGCGACGTGTTCCTTCTGGGCAACACGCCATGGAAGATCAGGCGCATCGAAGCAGGTGCGGTGCGCGTGGAGTCGGCGCACGGCATGGCGCCAACAATCCCCTTCTGGTTGGGGGAAGCCCCCGGACGCACGATCGAGCTGTCCGCCGAGGTCTCGGCGGTCCGGCAGGCCATCGACGAGCGCCTTCCGGTGCCTGATACGGCTGTGGCGTGGGTCATGGAACAGGGCGCGTCCCAAGAGGTGGCTCAGCAGACCGTGGAGTACATCGCTGAGGGCAAGCGGGTACTGGGCATCGTGCCCACGGGCGATCGGCTAGTGGCGGAGCGCTTCTTCGACGACGCTGGCGGCATGCAGCTGGTGATCCACTCGCCGTTGGGCGCCCGAATCAACCGTGCCTGGGGCCTGGCTCTCCGGAAGCGCTTCTGCGTTGGCTTCAACTTCGAGCTTCAGGCCGCAGCGACCGACGATGGCATCAACATCGCGCTAAGCCCACAGCATTCATTCCCGGTGGAGGAGGTGTTCAGGTACGTCAAGACACCAACGGCGAAAGAAACGCTGCTACAAGCGGTGCTTCAGGGGCCAATCTTCCCCATCCGTTGGCGATGGACGGCGTCGCGTTCGCTGGCACTGCTGCGGCAGGTGGGCGGCAAGCGTGTACCGACGCCGATTCAACGGATGCGGTCCGACGACTTGCTGGCTGCGGTATTCCCGGACGCTGCGGCGTGCCAGGACAACATGCCGGCGAGCGCTAACATCGTGCCGCCGGACCACCCGCTGGTGTTCGAGACGATTCGCGATTGCCTCACCGAGGCGCTGGATCTCGAGGGCATGCTGGAGGTGATCGGGCGCATCGAACGAGGTGAGATTGAGCTGTACGGCAAGGACACGGTCCAGCCGTCGGTGTTCTCACACCAACTGCTGAACGCGATGCCGTATGCCTTCCTGGACGACGCCCCACTGGAGGAACGCCGGGCACGCGCCGTGACGCTGCGCCGTGCACTACCCGAGGACGAGCGCGACCTGGGGACGTTGGACCCAGAAGCGATTACGACGGAGGAGGCGTACGCCTGGCCTCCGGTGCGTGACGCCGAAGAGCTGCACGACGCCCTGCTGTCGCTGAACGTGCTGACGGACCGCGACGTGGCCAAGCACACCGAGGACATCGGCGGATGGCAGTCGTGGTACGACGCGCTGGCCTCGCAGAGACGGGTGGAAACGCTGACCATCGACGGACATCCGTTCTGGGTGGCCGCGGAGCGCGCGCCGTTCGTGAAGGCAGCGTACCTGCTACCAACGGGGGCAGCCGCGACGGACGAAGACGACCCTGAGGTCGCTCAACTGACAGCAGTAATTGAAGTACTGCGAGGGCGCGTCGAATCGTCGGGGCCGTTCAGCGTCGCTGAGATGTCTGACCTTCTATCCATCGACTCGTCGCTCACCCACCAGGCGCTGCTGGCGCTGGAGCGCGAGGGTCTGGTGCTACGAGGGAAGTTCCGGCAGACCGCAACCGACGACGAGTACTGCGACAGGCGCATCCTGGCACGCATCAACCGCGCAACCGTTGGCAAGCTGCGCAAGGCGATCGAACCGGTGCCGGTGACGAGCCTGATCCGCTTCCTCCTGGAGTGGCAGCACGCTACTCCGGGCTCACGACTGACAGGCTATGCCGGGATCGTGGAGGTGGTCGGGCAGCTTCAGGGATTCGAGGCGGCCGCAGCAGGCTGGGAGAGCGCCCTCCTCCCCTACCGGCTGACTGATTTCAAGACAAGCACACTGGACGCCCTCTGCTTCGGCGGCGAGCTCGCATGGGGCAGGTTCGCTCGCCGGAACGGGGTCGAGCAGCCGGGGTCAGGCTTGTCCCGCAATGGGCCGGTGTCGATCGCACTGCGCGAGGACGTCAAGTGGCTGCTCGACGCGCCGAACGATGGGATAGAGTTACGCGGGGCGCCTGCCGATGTACGCGATTTCCTCGCATCACACGGTGCTTCGTTCATGCCTGATATCGTCACGGCCACCGGACGTATGCCGTCAGAGGTCAAGGACGCGGTGTGGGTGCTCGTGGCGGCAGGTATGGTCACCGCCGACGGCTTCGATGCGCTACGCGGGCTCGTAACGGGTATGACCAAGAAGGTCCAACGCCGTTCCCGGTTCACCCGACGTGGACACATCGGTACGCCATCAGGTCCCACCGGCAGCCGCTGGTCGCTGCTGACGCAGCCGTCCCCAACATCCCCCTCAGACCTACAAACCGACCTGGGCAGGGCGAACTCACGAATAACTCCGCCGAGCGAATGGGACAGGCAGGTGGGTCAAGGGTATACCGTTGTCGAGGCGCGGGCGGCGCAATTGTTGCGGCGGTATGGCGTCGTCACGCGGGAACTGGTCGCGCGTGAGCCGATGGCACCACCCTGGGGCCTGCTGGCGCGTGCGTACCGTCGCGCGGAAGCGCGCGGCGAAATACGAGGCGGACGTTTCGTGGCGGGCCTGATAGGCGAGCAATTCGCCCTACAAGAGGCGGTCGATGCCATGCGAGCGGTCAACCGGGTCGAACCAACCGGCGAGGTTGTCCGTATCTCAGCGTGCGACCCACTCAACCTCGTGGGCATCATCACGCCTGGCACGAGGGTGCCTGCAGTGCTCGGAAACGATGTCCTCTACCGCGACGGGGTGCCGGTGCAGGGAGACGCGACGGAGGACGTAGCGGCGAGCGCATAGGCGCCGGAATATGTTCTAGGCCCTCTTATCCGCGTCGGCTTCATCCGCCCTACGGTCACGGCCGAGGATTAGCTCAATCACCGACCCGACCTCCATGCAACCGACTCCACCGCTGGCGTAGAGCGACCCGGCAATCGTGCCGTCGGCCGCCACCAGAAACTCCATGGGCTGGGTGTAGTGTCCCCGACGGTCATTGCACCACTCAGGGAACAAAGCGGCGACATCTTCATCCGGAAGGCCAAAAGCGAGGGGAAACGTGAACCGGTTCGCCACTGCCATCGCTTGGACAGCCCCGATGGGATCGACCGAGGCCGCGATGACGGTTATTCCCAGCTCGGTCAGCTCTGGAAGCCTCTCCCGATAAGCCGCCAACTGGCGGCGACAATTCGTTCACCAGGTGCCTCGGTAGAACTGGAGCATCAAGAAGCGGGTGCGAATCGCCTCTGGCAGCGAGATAGAAGATCCGTCTATCAACCGCAGCATTAAGTGTGGCAGCGTATCCCCGATCGTCAGCCTGTCCACAGTACCTCCAAGCCAAGCGCGGGAATCGCACCATGCGCAAGAGGGACACGATTCCGCGTAAAACATCGGTCGCCACAGGCGTCCCAGGCCTGAGCTGCCTCGGCGATCAACCGAGGGATACGGGTATAGGGCGCGCTCTGCTAGAATCCGGCGCGGCCTACGAACTAGCGGGTCGAATCGCAATCGAGGGGAGCACCGATGACAGAAAGCCAACAAACTGGGAGTCTGGGTAAAGCCACTCCGTCCCATGCGCTGTGGGGATCCGACGTCATGGTCGACATCCTGCGAGCCTTGGGCATCAAGTACATCGCCCTGAACCCTGGCGCCTCGTATCGCGGCCTACATGACTCACTGGTCAACTACGGTAGCGGTGGGCCCGAAATGCTCATGTGCTCCCACGAGGAAATCGCGGTCGCCATCGCCAACGGCTACGGCCGCGTGACGGGCAAGCCTATGGCCACCGGATTGCACAACGTGGTCGGCCTTCAGCACGCTGCCATGGCCATATTCAACGCCTGGTGCGACCGGACGCCGATCTTGAACCTGGGAGGTGGCGGCCCGCAGAACACGACGAACCGGCGCTCCACGGACTGGGTCCACACAGCATTAGTCCAGGGTGCGTTGGTCCGTGATTTCGTGAAGTTTGACGACCAGCCGTTCAGCGTGGAGGCATCGATGGAATCGCTGTTGCGGGCCTACCGCATCGCGACAACCGCGCCGATGGGCCCTGTGTACGTCTGCTTGGACAGCGACGTGCAGGAGGAGCGCCTGGAGGAGCCCGCGCTGATCCCCGACGCGGCGATGTTCAAGGCGCCAGCTGCTCCGCGCGCGAATCTGGAAGCCCTTCGCGATGCGGCAATCATGCTCTCTGAGGCCAAGTGGCCAGTGATTGTCGCTGGCGAGGTCAGCCCGCATGGGACTGCTCTTGACGATCTGCGGGAGCTCGCCGAATTGCTGGGAGCACCGGTGATCGACACGAACCGGTTCAGCTTCCCCAACACACATGAGCTCGACGCCACCGAGGTCCGTGAGGCAGTGCTGAAGGACGCCGACGTCGTGTTGGCGCTGGACGTGCCGAGCCTTGGAGTGCCGCTTGGCCCGTCCGTCCGCGAACGTGGTGCGCTGCAGCCCGCGATAAGCGCCGACTGCAAGATTATCAACATCGGCATGTTTGAGTTCGAGAAGCAGAGCTGGGTCACGGACAACATGTGGCTCATGCCGGTGGCGAATCCCATCGCGGCAGCGACCACGGAGGCGATCCAAGAGCTGCTTATCATGTGCCGCGAGATGCGCGCCATGGGCGAGGACTTCACGGCGACCGCCGCCGCTCGGCGCACCAAGGTTGCGGCGTTGCACAACGAGGCCGCTCAGAAGAACGCGGACCGTGCGAAAGCAGAGTGGGGCTCAACACCCATCGCGGCCGGCCGCTTCTACGGTGAGCTCAAGGCGAAGCTGGCGGAGCGTGAGTGGGCGCTCGTCCACAGCCATGGCGGCCGGTGGAGGGGCATCCTCGATATCACGGAGCCTGACCACGAGCTGAGCGGCGGACGCGGGGGCGGCGTTGGCTCAGGCCTACCCACGGCCATCGGCGGTGCATTGGCCCACAAGGGCGACGGCAAGCTGTGCGTGGGTGTGTTCGGCGACGGTGATTTCTTCATGACCAATGGCGCGTTGTGGACGGCGGCCAAGTACGATATTCCGCTGCTGGCGCTGATTTACAACAACCGCTCATACTACAACGACGAGGACCACCAGGAGCGCATGGCCATCCGGCGTGACAGGCCGGTGGAGAATAAGGGCATCGGCATCAGGATCGAGGGTCCGGCGCCCGACTTCGCGATGCTAGCCAGGTCCCAGGGCGTAGCTGGTTTCGGTCCGGTGACAGACCCGAACGATCTGGCCAAGGTGTTGGAAGAGGCGATTAAAGTGGTGGAATCTGGCAAGCCCGCGGTTGTCGATATCCACACCACCGCCCGCTAAAGCGGGCATGGATAGATCCATAACTGCGACCGACGCTAGAGGCGGCGAGCGTGGGACGATTTTGGCGGGGACTCCAATGCTACGCAGGCCGGTGGGGGCTGGGCTCCCCTGCGGTTCGGACTCTAATCAACGAGAAGCCGATCCGATAAGGAGAGTCCCGTGTCGACCATAACCCTATCCCGAGTTATCAATCGACGGGTCGCAGAGCTATTCGCAGTCATCGCTAACGTCGGGAGCTATGCGGATTGGGAACCACCCTTTGAACTGGAACTAAAGGGATTTGGCAAGCAAGCACACGAGGTGCAGGACTGTGAGCAAGGCGTTCGCTTTTGTTCAGGGACCCGGGCCAAAGGTATGAGATCCGAAATCGAGAGAACCTTCGCTGCCGAAGGTGACACCACGCAAGTGGACTATGAGTTCATGCTTCGAGCCAAAGGCTTGATGAGAATTCTGAGCCCATTCGTGGGAGTCATGTCGCAGCGGATGCTGCGCAAGTCGGCGGCAGGGTTGCAGGAATACTGCGAACGAAAGTAATTCGCACGGTCGAAGGAGGCGACGATGCTACCACCCGAACTCGACAAAGAAACGTTCCTGATTCTGGCGCGCCAGGCGGGGTTCGACCCCGCTGACCCGCACCTAGATGATCTGTTCCCCGATGTTCAATTGATGCTGGCCCGCATGGACATGCTCTTCGACTCGCCGACGGATGGCCTTGAGCCGGGGTACCGCTCCCCAGGGACCAAGGCATAGCTATGGCAGACGTATCACTGACCGCCATGACCGTCGCAGAGTTGGCGGAACGCATCAAAGCGAGGGACGTATCACCGGTCGACGTGGCAGAGGCGTTCATCGAGCGGACGGCGGTGACGGAGCCCAAGCTGAACGCGTGGATAACGCAATTGCCCGATCAGGCGAGGGCCGCAGCGAAGCGGGCCGAGGCGGATATCGCGGCTGGCAATTACAAAGGCCCGTTGCACGGCATCCCTGTGGGCTTAAAGGACCTGTTCTGGACCAAGGGAGTGCGCACCACATCCGGGTCGGCCATCACCAAGGACTTCGTGCCGTCGGAGGATGCGACGGTGGTGACCAAGCTGCAGGAAGCTGGCGCGTACGTGTTCGGCAAGACGAACATGGTGGAGTACGCCTACGGAGGTTCCGAGCACAATGAGATTTTTGGTGCGCCGAAGAACCCGTGGGGACTCGAACACGTCACGGGTGGGTCCAGCAGCGGCTCTGGAGCAGCCGTGGCGGCGGGTCAGGTGCCCATAGCCCTAGGATCGGACACCGCGGGCTCTGTGCGCGCGCCAGCGGCGCTGTGCGGGCTCACCGGACACAAACCGACGTATGGGCTGATAAGCAGAACCGGCGTGTCGCCGCTGTCGTGGAGCATGGACCACGTTGGCCCGTTGGCGCACACCGCCGAGGATGTGGCCATCGCCATGAACGCGATGGTCGGCTACGACTCGAAGGATCCCGGTTCAGCAAACCACGCGCCCGAGAACTACGTGGCGGCGCTACGGAGCGACCTGAGCGGTCTCCGCATAGGCGTGCTCCAGGACGACTTCATCTGGGACGTTACGGTCCCCGAGGTCAAGGCCGCGTTCGACGATGCGGTGGCACAGATATCAGCGCTCGGTGCGGCAACGGAGTCGGTGTCCATCGGCAACTTAGAGCGTCTCGCGGCAGCCCAATCCACGATTACGACCGCGGAAGCGAATACGTACCACCACGAGATGATCCAGCGAGCACCTGAGCTGTACCACCCCGTGGTGCGCAGGCGCATCGAGGCGGGATTCTTCATGCCTGCCGCAGCATACGTCCAGGCGCAACGAGTACGGGCGCTGTTTGAAGAGCGCTACGCCAGCCTGTTCGAGACCTTCGACCTACTGATTGCACCTACGACTCCTTCACCAGCGCCGGAGGCCGACGGCCAGTCGATACGCCTACCCAACGGGGAGATGCCGTCGCGCGAAACTGTCCGGATCACGCGAATATTCAACCCGAACGGCCTTCCGGCGATATCGATGCCCACGGGATTCTCTGACCAAGGGCTACCGATGGCAGCACAACTGGTGGGCAAGCGCTTCAGTGATGGGCTGGTGATAGGCGCAGCACACGCCTACCAGCAAGCGACGGACTGGCACAAGCACAGGCCGTCGCTCTAGTCCATCTGCGGGCTAGGCGTTTACGATTGCCCCAAGGTCTTCGTTGGTCTCGGCGCAGGCAGGCAGCCGTCGCCCCTTGAAAAGCAGCGACCCTGCTTGCCTCCGCGCAGGTTGCGCCACCAGATAGCGTGCCTATTGGTGACGCACTCGACGATGCGTGCGTCAATGCCACAATAGGTGAACGGCACGTCAAAGATGCGTCCGCTGCGCCCGCCCTCGAAGTGCCTGATCGCGACGTACCAACTCAACAGCCGGTGCAGCCACGAGCGCAAGATGCGTAGGATCAACGGGTTGAGGCACGGGAATGCGAACGGCACGAAGCGGTTGATGAACCAGCGTCCGAAGGCCATGCGAGGCGTCTGCATGGCACGATTGCCTCCAATGACGGGAGGGTACCATGAAGTTCACGCGCATCACTGTACAGGCGGACCCGATGGGAGGCGAGCCTTGCATCAGGTCACTACGTATCCCAGTGACCACTGTCGTGGAACTGGTCGCGCAGGGCCTCACAGAAGACCAACTTCTCGCCGACTATTCTGACCTTAGAACGTCCAGACATACGCGAGGCGCTGCGGTTCGCCGCTGAAGGCGTCCGTGAGCGCACGCTGCCGCTTGCAGCGGCGAGTGAGATTCCTCGTCGATAACGCACTGTCGCCTCGGTTCGTAGACCATCTGCGATCCGCTCACCATGATGGCGGGCATGTCCGCGACTACGCCCTAGCGGCAGCAACAGATAGCGAGATCCTGATTCGCGGCGCCGCAGAGAACCGCATCATTGTTTCGGCCGACACCGATTGCGGAACCCCCTTGGCACTCCGTCAACAGGCCCTCCCGTCGTTCATCCTATTCAGGGACGATTCGCTCCGCCCGTCCGACCCGCACGCAGGGATCTTCTTAGAGGTGCGGGGAATCTGAAAGTCGAGCTACTGGCTGGGTGCATCGTCATGATAGAACGCGAGCGCGTTCGTGTCCGGTGCTTACCGATGGGCCGCTAGCCTACGCCTTGGCTGTGGTCCGCTTGCGGGGCGTAGCCTTGGCTTTCGCGGGGCCGGTCTTCTCGTTCTCAGCGGGTGCATCGCCGTTGGAGGCGAGCGCTTTCGGGCGAAGCGCCCGCTTGGGTTTGACTGGCGTGCCGCCGTGCTTGGCAAGCGCCTCACGCAGGTAGGCGGCGGTGTGGGACTCCGAGTGTGCAGCAACCGTCTCAGGCGTGCCCGTAACGACGACCTCGCCTCCGTGGGTACCCGCGCCGGGCCCCATGTCGATGACCCAATCGGCGTTCTTGATCATGTCCAGGTGGTGCTCAATGAGCAGCACCGAGTTGCCGCTGTCCACGAGCTTGTGCAGCACGCGCAGAAGGTGCGCGCAGTCGTCGAACGCTAGCCCGGTAGTGGGCTCGTCGAGAATGTACATGGTCTTACCGGTAGCGCGTTTAGAGAGCTCGGTAGCGAGCTTCACACGCTGGGCCTCACCGCCGCTGATGGTGGTAGCGGGCTGACCGAGGCGGATGTAGCCCAGACCTACGTCTTTGAGGGTCGCGAGCTTGGACTTGATCCTGGGCAGGGCGTCAAAGATCTCGTTCGCCTCGGTGACGGTCATCTCAAGGATGTCAGCGATGCTCTTGCCCTTGAACTTGATCTCCAACGCATCCTCGTTGTAACGGCGACCGTTGCAGACCTCGCACGGAACAGTGACGTCAGGAAGGAACTGCATCTGGATCTGCACATAGCCGTCACCTGAGCAGGCCTCGCATCGGCCACCCTTGACGTTGAAGGAGAATCTGCCTGGCAAGTACCCACGCGCCTTGGATTCCGGAATAGACGCGAACAGCTCGCGGATCGTGGTGAACACGCCGGTGTACGTGGCCGGGTTGGACCGTGGCGTGCGGCCAATGGGTGATTGGTCGATGTTCACCACTTTGTCGACATTATCCAGGCCGTCGACGCCATCGCTGGCGCCTGGGCGGTCCTTGGCTCGATAGAGCTGTTGCGCCAGCCACTTGTACAGCACTTCGTAGACAATGGTCGACTTGCCGGAGCCAGACACGCCGGTGACACAAACAAGTTCGCCTAGGGGGATGTCCAGCGTGACGTTGCGCAGATTGTTCTCTCTGGCCTTGCGGATGCGCAGCTTCTTGCCGTTGCCCTTCCTGCGGGTCATGGGCAGACTGATCTCACGTCGGCCGGATAGATAGGCACCCGTGAGCGATCCTTCAGCGCCTTCGATATCCTCGATGCTGCCTTCAGCGACAATCCATCCTCCGTGCTCGCCGGCGCCGGGGCCGAGGTCCACCAGGTAGTCAGCCTCACGCATCATGACTTCATCGTGCTCGACGATGATGACAGTATTGCCGATGTCACGCAGGTTCTTAAGCGTGCCTATGAGGCGTTCATTGTCGACAGGGTGCAGGCCGACCGATGGCTCATCGCAAACGTAGAGCACGCCCATGAGGCCGGAACCGATCTGGGTGGCGAGCCTGATCCGCTGGCCCTCACCCCCGCTGAGCGTGCCGGCCGACCGCGAGAGGCTGAGGTACTCCAGCCCCACGTTCAGCAGGAATCTCAAGCGTGAGTCGATCTCTTTGAGGATCTGGTCCGCGATGATGAGGTCACGTTCAGAGAATGAGGCCAGATCGCGGAACTTAGGCCAACGGGGCGCTATGGCGGGGCCCGAACCGCGCCCTTGTAGGGCCTGCGTCCATTCGATCGCATCACTCACTGAGAGGTCAGTGACCTGGATGATGCTACGGTCGGCGATGGTGACCGCGACCGATTGGGGCTGGAGACGGTTGCCGTCACACGCGTCGCACGGCAGTGTCATCATGTAGCGTTCGATCTCGTTGCGCATGTAGTCGGACTGCGTATCGCGGTAGCGACGCTCGAGGTTGGGGATCACACCTTCGAACGAGGTGTCCCACTCGAAGACTCGTCCACGGTGCGAGCGATGACGTACCTTGACCTTTTTACCGTCGCCTACGCCGAAGAGAATCTTGCGGTGGGCCTCTTCAGGAAGCGATTTCCATGGCTTCTCCGCGGAGAAGCTGTGGGCTTCGGCCACTCCACGCAGGATGCTGTAGTACCAGTTGGTGGCCGTGCCAGCACGCGCCCAAGGATTGACCGCGCCCTCGTTCAGCGAGAGAGCAGGGTTGGGAACGACCAATTCCGGGTCGATGACCAGGCGGACACCCAGGCCTGAGCAGCGCGGGCAGGCACCATGGGGGCTGTTGAAGCTGAAGGTACGCGGCTCGATCTCGGCGAAGCTGATGCCACAGTACGAGCAGGCGAACTGCTCCGAGTAGACATGCTCATCGCCTGAGTCAGCGTCCACAGTGAGCATGCGGCCCTCGCCGAACCTGAGCGCGACCTCGATGGAGTCCACGACGCGGCTGCGCTCCGTCTCGTCGTCGAGGACGAGGCGATCGACGACGATCTCGATGGTGTGCCATTGCTGCTTGTTGAGGTTGATCT
This sequence comes from Dehalococcoidia bacterium, assembly GCA_963579135.1. Lineage (GTDB taxonomy): Bacteria > Chloroflexota > Dehalococcoidia > Lucifugimonadales > Australimonadaceae > CALGTL01. The sequence goes on from CAUZFB010000001.1 coordinate 132,613, forward strand.
CCTCATCAAGCCCGCGGATGTCACCGTCGACCCTGACACGAACGAAACCGTTCTTGCGTGCGTCCTCGAAAAGATCTTTGTGCTCGCCCTTCTTGTGCACAACGAGCGGGGCCAGGAGCATGAGGCGAGTACCCTGCTGGCCGAGAACGGCCTCAGCCACCTGCTGGACGGTCTGGCGCTGCACGGGGCGGCCACAGTTGTAGCAGTGGGGGTGGCCTACCCTGGCGTAAAGCAGCCGTAGGTAGTCGTAAATCTCGGTGACGGTGCCAACGGTGGAACGGGGGTTGTTGGAAACGCCCTTCTGGTCGATGGAGATGGCGGGCGAAAGGCCCTCGATGTACTCGACGTCGGGCTTATCCATTCGGCCGAGGAATTGCCTAGCGTAGGCCGAGAGGGATTCCACGTAACGGCGCTGGCCCTCGGCATAGATCGTGTCGAAGGCGAGGGTCGACTTTCCCGACCCGGACGGTCCCGTGATGACGACAAGTTTGTCACGCGGGATGGTTACGTCGACGTTCTTTAAGTTGTGCTCGCGAGCACCCTTAACGACGATCTGTTCGAGGCCCATCAGACTCCGGCATTCAGGAAGAGATAAAGAATTCAGGAACGCCTCGCTCCCAACGAGGAGACGTTCTGATACTACCACGAGGCTGCGCTAGCGGCGCTTATGGGTTGTCATTCCTCGGGTTGGTCAACTCGGACAACCAGCACCGGCCCTGCACTATGACAACGACTAAATCCGTGACGCTACGCAAAAGCCAACGGCTAGGTCCGCTACATCCATGGGAGTCCATGACGACAAGCTTGTCGCCTTGCAGACCGACCTCGTCGACGATGGCATCCCCGGGGTGCTCATCGATGGCCTTGGAGTCGACGTCTGCGATGCCCAGCCTCCGTATGCGGTCCGCGATAGCAACGGCGTATGCAGTGCCCTCTTCGCGCGCTCTGTCAACGCCAGGGATGGGCGGATCGCCAAAGTCGATCGGCAGGAATGTATAGCTTGTGCCGATGTCCAACGACCGCAGGAAGGTGATACCCACGCAGAGATCCTTTGCCATCTCGACGGCAGTGGGGATGGCACGCTCGCTGACATCGGAACCGTCGGCGCGGACAACAACCCTGATGATGGCCTCCAGCGCTCGTTGTTCACCTTCCTTGCGGCGCACGACCAACGTGGACGTGGTGGATAACGCAATCCGCGACGCTACCGTAAACCCAGCACGCGACACCGGACCGTCCGTGGGAGCCCATGGCGACCCGCGTATCTGGTCCCGCGTCAGCGACCTCGACGATGACGTCAGAGGGGTCACCTTCGCGGATAACGGTGGTGACGATGAGGCCAGAAGCCAGGACGTCCTGGACGAACTCGTCTAGGCGAGCCTGAGCGTGCTCCTTGAACTTAGTCATGATCACCTGGAGGGCTTCAACGGGGGGGGGGGAGAGTGCTTGATGCGCCTCTATAGACGTCAGGACCGCCGGGATCCATTTTGCGGCGCACGACATCCGCCAAGCTGTCGACGATCTGAAGGACCTCAAGCTCCGCACCGGTGGCCT
>CAUZFB010000002.1:0-114259 GCA_963579135.1 Dehalococcoidia bacterium
TCTTCAACCTCCGCCTCGGGTTCCGCAGCGACCGCCTCTTCCTCAGCAGGGGCCTCTTCAACCTCCGCCTCGGGTTCCGCAGCGACCGCCTCTTCCTCAGCAGGGGCCTCTTCAACCTCCGCCTCGGGTTCCGCAGCGACCGCCTCTTCCTCAGCAGGGGCCTCTTCAACCTCCGCCTCGGATTCCCCAGCGACCGCCTGTTCAGCAGCTGCCTCGGGCTCCTCGGCTAGCGTCTCTTGAGCTTCCGCGACCGGCTTGTCCATTGCCGCCTTCGCGGTTACAGGAGCGGCCTCGCCAATAGCCAGCCGTCGTGCCGCAGCACGCTGCGCGGCCCTCGTCGGCCCACGCCGGCGTTGCGAAGCGGTCGTTACCTCTTCCGCGTTGATCTCAGCCGCCACAGCGGGTTCAATCTCCGGAAGCTCTTGGCGAACCAGTAGCTCCGTCACCCGCCATCGCTTCGTCTTCGAAAGCGGTCGCGTCTCCGTTATCCGCACGACATCGCCGACGCGATACGCATTGTTCTCGTCGTGCGCCTGAAACTTCGTTAGATGGCGGATGGACTTGCCGTAGAGACGGTGCTGAACGCGACGTTCAACCGCAACCACTACCGTCTTGTCCATACCGTCGCTGACAACACGGCCCACGCGGACCTTGCGCCGTTCACCTGCCTGCGTGGTCATACCTTGCTCCCAAGCAACTCGCGTTCTCGCTCAACCGTCAAAATGTGAGCCAGGCGGCGCTTCGCGTCCCGCAGCTCACCGGAATTAGAGAGTTGGTGAGTAGATATTTTGAACCGAAGGTTCATGATTTCCAGTCGCGTGTTGAACTCCTCTTCATTGAGGCGGTCATCCGCGAGGGCTCTGATTGTTTCAATTTTGGCTCGCATGTGTGTCCCTGGTTACCGCTAAACGGCTACCAGTTTCTCCTCTCTTGCAACGGTCCGGGTCGGGATGGGCAGCTTCTGCGCTGCACGGGCAAGCGCGGCACGCGCGAGTTCCGGCGGCACGCCACCGACCTCGTACATGATGCGGCCTGGGCGAACCACGGCCACCCATGCCTCCACCGGTCCTTTACCGCCACCCTGGCGGACTTCCAACGGCTTGTGCGAGATCGGCTTGTCCGGGAACATCCGGATCCAAACCTGACCACCACGCCGAAGGTGCCGCGTAATCGCACGACGTCCGGCCTCAATCTGCCGTGCAGTAATCCAGTGAACTCCCATGGCCTTCAAGCCGAAGTCACCGAACGCCACCGTGCTGCCTTTGACGGCCATGCCCCTCATGCGGCCACGGTGCGTCTTCCTGTAACGGGTCCGTTTAGGCTGAAGCATTCGCTCCCTCCACTCCGATCTGTTCGCCGGAAACAACTTCCTCGATCTGTTGACCACGGTGCTTCTCGGCGAGGATGTCTCCTCGGTAGATCCAAACCTTCACGCCGATGCGGCCCATCGTGGTTGCCGCTTCAGCCAGTCCATAGTCGATGTCCGCCCGCAGCGTGTGCAGCGGCACTCGGCCGTCCATGACCTTCTCCCGTCGAGCGATCTCAGCGCCGCCCAAACGACCTGAAACCTGCACCTTGATGCCCTTGGCCCCAGCCTGCATGGTCCGCATGACCGCCTGACGGGTTGCCCGCCGGAACATCACGCGACGCTCCAACTGGTCAGCGATGTTCCTTGCCACCAAAAAGGCATCGAGTTCAGGGTGCCTGATCTCAAGCACGTTCAAGCGAACCTTCTTGCCTTTCGCCGCCCGCTCAACTGCCTTACGCAGCTCATCGACGCGCTGCCCGCCCCGACCGATCACGATACCCGGGCGGGCCGTGTGAACGTTGACCGTCAAGTCTTGCGCAGAACGTTCAATCTCAACACGTGAGATACCCGCCTCCGCGTACTGCTTCTGGATAACGCCACGGATCTGCAGGTCTTCAAAAACCTGTGCAGCGTAGTCCTGCCCTCGTCCGGCGAACCAACGCGACTGCCAGTCTTTGATGACCCCTAAGCGGAATCCGATGGGATGTGTCTTATGACCCACGCTCTGACCTCGTTACTTCTGCTCGTGTTCGTCTACGATGATCGTTATGTGACTAGCCCTGCGCTTCACATGGCCAACCCGGCCACGCGAACGTGCCCGGAAACGCCGCAACGAAACCGCCTGGTCCGCGAAGGCTGTAACCACCTTCAACCGGGTCGGGTCCATCGAATTGTTATTCTCAGCGTTGGCCGCGGCTGAACGCAGAATTGCTGACACGTTCTCGGCAGTCGGTCCCGGCTGGAACCGCAGTGACTCAATCGCATCCGCAACACGCATACCCTGTATCGCGCGCAGCAACAGCCGCACCCGCTTCGGGGAAATACCTACTTGTTTTCCTACTGCCTTCACCGGCATATCTAACGCCTCACCGAGGACTGACGCTCGGACTTCGAAATGTGACCCCGGAACGTCCGCGTCGGCGCGAACTCCCCGAGCTTGTGACCAACCATGTTCTCGGTAACAAAAACCGGAATATGACGACGACCGTCATGCACCGCGATGGTCATGCCAAGCATGTCCGGCATGATCGTCGAAGCCCTGGACCAAGTCCGTATTACGACCTTCGTCTCACTCCGTTGCGCCTTCTCAACTTTCTTGGCCAACTTCGGGTGCACGTAGGGACCCTTTTTTATCGAACGTGACATTTACTTAGCTCTCCTGTCTCGCACGATAAAGACATCAGTGTGCCAGCGGCGCCGCGTCTTGGGACCAAGTGCAGGCTTACCCCACGGAGTCTTCGGGTGCTTCATACCGATCGGGGCGTGGCCCTCACCACCACCATGCGGGTGATCGACCGGGTTCATCGCCGAGCCTCGCACCGTAGGACGCCTGCCCAGGTGACGGTTCGCTCCAGCCTTACCCTTCTTCTGGTTCTTGTGATCTGCGTTACCCACCGTGCCGATGGTCGCCGAGCACGTACTCGGTACGCGCCTGATCTGACCGGATGGCAACCGTAGCATCGCAAAGCGGTCGTCACGAGCCAAGAGCTGTGCTCCCGTGCCCGCACCACGGCACATCTGTCCACCCTTACCAGGCTGGAACTCGATGTTGTGAATCTGCGTGCCTGTTGGGATGTTCGCCAGCGGCAATGCGTTCCCAACGCGAATCTCCGCATCAGGGCCAGACATCAGTTTATCGTTCACCTTCACGCCCGTCGGCGCCAGCATGTAACGCCGCGCACCATCCGCGTAAACCACCAAGGCGATACGCGCGGACCTGTTGGGGTCGTACTCGATAGTCTCCACACGGCAGGGAATTCCAGCCTTTTCACGCTTGAAATCCACATCCCGCCAGGACTGCTTCGCGCCACCCCCACGGTGGTAAACCGTAATCTTGCCGCGTGAGTTACGACCACCCGTGTGGTTCTTCCCCTTCGTCAGCGCCTTGAACGGCGTGCGAGTCGTCAGCTCTTGGAAATCCGGACGCACCGCATCGCGGCGTCCTGGACTCGTAGGGCGAAGTCGTTTCAGTGCCATGGGTTACGCCCCCTCGAACAACTGGATCGTATCGCCTGGGGCAACAGTCACCACTGCCTTCTTGTTGGACTTGCGCGTCTGCCAGCGACCGTTGCCGCGTCGCACACGCTCCGTGTTTTGCGAAATTATGTTGACGCTGAGCACGGAAACCTCGAACCCGCGTTCGACAGCTTCTTTCACCTGCGCCTTGTTGGCACCCTGAAGGATGTCAAAGACGTACTTGTTCTGCTCTTGCAGAAGCGTCGACTTCTCCGTGATCACCGGCCGTTTGAGCACTTGGAGAACGTGCATTACGCTGCCTCCTCCGACTTCACTTTGCGCGGTGCGCGAGCGGTCTCCGACCAAAGCTCGTTAGCCTCCGCCACCGCATCCGGCGTCATCACCACCATGTCGTAGCGCAGCAGGTCAAGCACGTTCAGCAAATCTGTGCGAACCGCCTTCACTCGCGGCAGGTTGCTTACACCCCGTGCGATGTCCGGGCTCTGTCCACGCGTAACTACCAATGCAGAACCCGTAACCCCGATGGCTCCAAGAACCGTGGCGAACGCCTTGGTCTTGGAGTCCACACCCTCCAGTTCCTGAACGACTCGGAATCGCTCCTCCGTCACTTTCGTCGAAAGTACCGAGCGGAAGGCCTGTCGTCGCATCCGCTTAGGCATGCGCTTTCGGTACGAGCGAGGGTGCGGCCCGAAGACCACACCACCGTGGCGCAAAAGAGGGGAGCGAATGCTGCCCTGGCGGGCTCGACCCGTGCCCTTCTGTGCGAACGGTTTGCGACCCCCACCGGAAACCTGGGCCCGCGTTAGCGTGTTGCTGCTGCCCTGGCGTTGGTTCGCCTGGTAGTAAACGAGAGCCTGATGGACAAGATCCGGGTTGTACGTCGCGCCGAACACGACATCGCTACCTTCAGCCTGACCAACGACCTCACCGGTGATATTGAGGATCGGAAGCTGCATTACTCAGCCTTCCCTTCGTCTACTTCTTCGGGCTCACCAGCCGCTTCAGCGGATTTCTCTGCCTCAGCAGCAGCAGCCTCAGCGACCGTCTCCTCGACAGTCTCTTCGGCGGGTGCTTCTTCAATCACTTCCTGCTCCTCGACGACCACGCCAAGAAGCTCGTTCCACTCCTCATTGGAAAGCCGCGTCGCGACCTTCACTCCTTTGGAGTACTTCACCGTAACCATGCCGTTGCGAGCGCCAGGCACCGACCCTCGTACCATCAGCAGATTACGCTCAGGATCCACCCTCTCAACAATCAGCTTGAGAGACGTCACCTGTTTGTCTCCCATGTGGCCCGGCATCTTCTTGCCCTTGAACACGCGGCCGGGGTACGTCCCCGCACCAATCGAACCAACCGCCCGGTGACGGTCACCCTGACCGTGGGTCTTGCGACCACCCTTGAATCCGTACCGTTTCACCGCGCCCTGGAAACCGCGACCCTTGGACCGGCCGGCCACATCAACCACGTCGCCGGGTTGGAACAAAGTCACCGGAAGAGCCTGGCCCACTGGGTGCTCCGATAAGTCGTCCGCGGGGAACTCGTGCAGTACACGAGACTCCGCGCCCGACGCCCTCAGGTGCCCTCGGGCGGGCTTCGTCAGCTGCTTCGCGCGACCGTATCCCACCTGCACGGCCTCGTAGCCGTCACGTTGGTTCGTCCGCACCTGCGTTACCACGCAAGGACCAACCTCAAGCACAGTAACCGACACCACCTGGCTGTCAGCGCTGAAGAGGTGGGTCATACCCACTTTTTTACCTATGAGTCCCTGAATCATGACTACAACTTGATCGAGATGTCGACGCCCGCCGGCATCTGGAGCCGGGTCAGTGCATCGACCGTCTTCGGGTTAGGTTCAAGAATGTCCACGAGCCGCTTGTGCGTTCGCAACTCGAAGTGTTCCCGCGAATCCTTGTCGACGTGAGGCGACCGAATCACGCAGAAGCGCTTGATACGCGTCGGCAACGGCACGGGGCCCGCGACGGAAACACCAGTACGTTCTGCTGCCTCAACGATCTGCTGTGCGGACTGATCCAACAGACGGTGATCGAAGGCGCGCAGGACGATTCGGAGTTTCTCGGAAGACACTCCGCCTGGCTTGGGCTTAGCTGCTTGTTCTACCACTACTCGCTCTCCTCTAGGGTTACGCGCTACGCGCGACCGCCGCTACCGTCGACTGTGGCGCTTCTTCGTAGCGTCCGAACTCCATCGAATAGTTCGCTCGTCCTTGCGACGAGGAACGGAGGTCAGTCGCGTAACCAAACATTTCTACCAACGGAACGTCAGCCTCGATCATTTGAATGTCGCCCTGGGCCTCCATCGTCTTGATGCGCCCACGCCGGGCGTTCAGGTCACCAAGGACATCACCCAGATAGTCGCCAGGCGTCACCACCTGAAGCTCCATGACCGGCTCCAGCAGAATCGGTCCTGCCTTGCGGAGCGCATCCTTAATGCCCATCGAAGCAGCGATTTTGAAGGCCATCTCAGACGAGTCCACCGCGTGGTAGGAACCGTCCAGCAACGTCACCTTCACATCCATGACCGGGTATCCCGCGATGATACCGGTCTGCAGCGCCTCTTCAGCGCCCTTGTTGACGGCAGGAATATATTCCTTTGGAATTTTCCCACCAGTCACCTTGTTCTCAAACTTGTATCCTGCGCCAGAAGTCTGCGGCTCGATCTCCAGCACAACGTGACCGAATTGGCCACGCCCGCCAGTCTGCTTGATGAAGCGAGCATCGGCGCCGCCCTTCTTGGAAATCGCCTCACGGTACGCCACCTGGGGCTTACCAACCGAAGCCTCAACCTTGAACTCCCGCCTAAGGCGATCCACTAGAATCTCCAAGTGGAGTTCACCCATGCCCGACATCACGGTCTGGCTGGTCTCTCTGTCGTAGCGCACCCGGAACGTCGGGTCCTCTTCGGCCAGCTTAAGCAGCGAGTCGGTCAGCTTGTCGTGCTCTGCGCGGGATTTCGGCTCAATGGCGACCGAAATGACCGGCTCAGCGAACTTAATCGTCTCAAGCACCACTGGATCGCGTTCATCGCAGACCGTCTCGCCCGTGAATGTGTTCTTCAGGCCAACCGCAGCGGCGATCTCACCCGCCTGGATCGAGTCAACATCCTCACGGTGGTTGGCATGCATCATCAGGATACGCCCCAACCGCTCGCGGACGCCCTTCGTCGAGTTGTAGACGGTCGAGCCCGCTTTCATCGTGCCGGAGTAGACCCTAAAGTACACCAAGCGGCCGACGTAAGGATCAGTAACAATCTTGAATGCCAGGGCAGAGAAAGGCGCATCGGGGTCTGCCGGGCGCGCCAACACCTCTTGCGTCTGCGGGTGCAAGCCAGTGACTGGCTTGACGTCCAACGGCGACGGCAGATAGTCGATTACTGCATCGAGCATGAGTTGCACGCCCAAGCTCTGGAGTGCGGACCCGCAGGTCACCGGAACGGCATCGTTCTCCAGAGTCGCACGGCGAAGCCCAGCCTTCAATTCCGCAGGAGAGGGAGTCTCTCCCGCCAGATACTGCTGCAGGACCGACTCGTCGTTCTCCGCAATCCGTTCAATCATCTCGGTACGGACCGCAGCGATGTGATCGACCATGTCAGCGGGAATCTCACCCTCTATCGTCGTACCAACGTTGTCGGAATCGAAGAAGTGCGCCTTCTCCTCAAGCAAGTCGATGATTCCTTTGAAGTAATCCTCTGCACCTATCGGGTACTGGACCGGGATCGGCACCGCGCCCAGGCGCTTCCTGATGGACTCCATCGTCTTCTCGAAGTCCGCACTGATGCGATCCATCTTGTTCACGAAGCAGATCCGCGGGACGCCGTACCGGTCAGCCTGGCGCCACACCGTCTCAGACTGCGGCTGCACACCAGCGACCGCGTCGAACACCACCACACCGCCATCGAGCACTCGAAGACTTCGCTCAACTTCCGCAGTGAAGTCAACGTGACCGGGCGTGTCGATGATGTTCACGTGATGGCCGGCCCACTGGGCCCGCGTCGCAGCAGACGTGATCGTGATACCACGCTCACGCTCCTGCTCCATCCAGTCCATCACCGCCGTGCCGTCATGCACCTCACCGATCTTGTACGTCACACCCGTGAAGAACAAAACGCGCTCGGTAACCGTGGTCTTACCGGCGTCGATGTGGGCGATGAACCCGATATTGCGAACCTTGTTAAGGTCCATTCCAGTACTCGTCGTCATGTTAGGTGGCTAATCCCTTGGTCTATCCGCTTCTACTACCACTTGTAATGGACGAAGGCCCTATTGGCCTCGGCCATCTTGTAAAGCTCTTCACGCCGTCGAACGGCCGATCCCTGTCCTCGCGACGCATCCAGCAACTCAGCCGCCAAACGCGAACGCATCGGCTGCCCCGTCCGTGCACGTGCACCGCGGATCAGCCAACGCATCGCCAACGCAACGCGGCGATTCGGCGCAACTTCGATGGGCACCTGGTAGGTGGCACCACCCACACGGCGAGGCTTTACCTCGACCGTCGGAGTCGCGTTGCGCATCGCTTGATCAAAAATCTCAAGCGGATCGCGGTTCGTTTCAACCTGGATCAGATCCAAGGCCTGGTACACAGCCCGCTGTGCAACCGATTTCTTCCCGCCCAGCATCACCCTGTTGATGAAGCTCGACAGTTCCTTGTTCCCGAACTTCGGATCCGGTGCGATCCTCCGTTTTACAGCTCGACGTCTCCTCGACATACTTCGCCTATTACCTCGCGCTTCCTGACTCTATGTCAGGGCGTTCACTTCCGGCCCCCATTCTTTTAAAGAACAAGGCCCTGTACCACGAACGATTCTTAGCTTTGCACAGCCTGGCTCCGCACCAAGCTACTGACGAAACTCGTCCTGCTCACACACCCCATGCTTTACCCGATGCTGGTTACAGCAATGGGCACCCAGACCGCTCCTAGAGGGTCAGGGAGTCAAGCCAGAGGATTAGGAGCGCTTGGTCCCGTACTTGCTCCGCCCCCGCTTCCGGCCATCGACTCCGGTTGCATCAAGCGCACCACGGATGATGTGATACCTAACACCCGGCAAGTCTTTAACACGGCCGCCACGGATTAATACAACGGAGTGCTCTTGCAATGTGTGACCCTCACCCGGGATGTAGGCGGTGACCTCCATCCCATTGGTCATGCGCACACGGGCCACTTTTCGAAGAGCTGAATTCGGCTTCTTCGGCGTAACGGTCCGGACCTGTACACAAACCCCCAGCTTCTGCGGGGACCCGTCACCACGGTAAACGCGGTTACGAAGCGTGTTGCGCACGAAACGCAACGCCGGCGCCTTGGTCTTCTTAACTAAGCGCTTCCGGCCCTGCCTCACTAACTGGTTAACCGTCGGCATCTGTACCTACCTTCTCGTCACACACACAGAAATCATTCCACGCCCCGAACGGGCGAGAACAGGAGAATGTTACCTAGAATCGGAGGAGCGTGTCAACCGGTTCCCCTCTCAACGCAGGCGCCGAGACCTCAGGGTCACCGCTATGGAACGAGACGAGTCTGGAGGTACAAGAGCGTACAGCACCGGTTCCCTGCTATAGCGCACCAAGCATTATCGGTGATTCGTCGCTCCTCGTCGGCGGGTAGAATCCCACAATGGTCGACGACAGCGCGGTCCCACCCGCCATGTACGGGCAACAATCCATCGATCACGCCCATCGCCTGCCGGTTCGCCGGCTCTGAAGAACCTGTGCCCCGACGCCACCAACATTGGGGGAAGCCCCTAGCCAAGCCAGGTAGACTTGGCAGCCCACCAAGCGTGGCTCCGTCAACACAACGACCTGCACGCGAAAGGCCACCCCCATGGCAAAGCCCATATACACGAAATACGGTGACCAAGGAGAGACGGGCCTTCTCTACGGCGGCCGCGTCTCCAAGGCCAACCCCCGTACCGAGGCCTACGGTGCAGTGGATGAAGCGGTCTCAGCCCTTGGCCTCGCCAAAGCACTCTCCAGGAACGGCTATGTGCGCGAGACCATCGACGGCCTCCAGCGCGAACTCTTCACCGTGGGCGCTGAGCTCGCCACCGACCCCGCCGACCGCGATAAGCTCCTCAAGCACTTCTCCGCGGTCACCCCAGAGATGACCGAGGTGATCGAGCGCTCCATCGACGCCATCACTGCTGAGGTGCCCCTCCCTCCAGAGTTCATCATTCCGGGCGGCTCCACCGCGTCGGCGGCCATTGACGTTGCGCGAACCATACTCCGGCGCGCTGAGCGCCGGGCCGTCGCCCTCTTCGACACCAACCAACTCGACAGCCCCGAACTTCTCCGCTACCTCAATCGTGCGTCAGATTTCCTCTTCATGCTCGCTCGCTACGAAGACAAGACATAGAATCGCCCGCGCCGCAGCCTGATCGCCCGACCACCTACGGAGGGATACACCATGGCAGCAGAACCCATCAACCTGTTTGATTTCGAGGCTTTGGCCGAGCACAGCATGGAGAAGGTCGAGTGGGACTACATCGCCGGTGCAGCCACCGACGAGATCACCCTCCGCCGCACGCGTTCCGCGTACGACCACATCGCGCTCCGTCCGCGTGTGCTCACCGGTACCGCCAGCGTCGACATGTCCACCACGGTACTAGGCCAGCGCATCGAAGTGCCGTTCATGACCAGCCCCGCAGGCGGCCACGGCAAGGCCCACCCCGACGGTGAGCTCGCCACTGCCCGCGCGGCGGCAAAATTCGGCACCATCATGTCCATGAGCGCTAACGGCACTCACACGATTGAAGATGTGGCCGAGACCATCGACGGCCCTCGGTGGTACCAGTGCTACTTCTACAAGAACCGCGAAACCATGGCCGGCATGGTGAAACGCGCCGAAGACGCAGGCTACAACGCCCTCATCATCACCCTCGACTCATCCTGGCCGTCCAAACGTGAGCGAAACATCCGCAACGACTACGGCAACCGCCCACGCGAGCGCCGCAACTACACCCCCGAACAGATCAAAGAAGGCGAGCAACTCGCCGCTAAGAGCAAGTTCGACTCAGGCCTCACCAGCCGCGGACAAAACGACCCCGGCGCTACCTGGGAAGACCTCAAGTGGCTCCGCACCATCACCGACCTGCCTATCGTCTTCAAAGGTATCATGACCCGCGAGGACGCCGCCCTCAGCGCCGAATATGGCGTCGACGGCATCATCGTCTCCAACCACGGCTCACGCAATCTCGACACCACACTCTCCACCATCGAAACGCTCCCCGAAGTGGTAGAGGCCGCAGGCAGTAAAGTCGATGTATTCCTCGACGGCGGCATCCGGCGCGGGTCGGACATCGCTAAAGCGCTTGCCCTCGGAGCCAAAGCTGTCATGTTCGGCCGTCCCATCTTCTGGGGCCTCCACTACGGCGGCGAAGACGGCCTCACCAGCGTCTTCCAAATCCTCCGTGACGAACTCGAGACGACCATGGTCCTCTCAGGCCGCCCAACCATCGCCAGCATCGACTCAACCCTCGTCAGGAAGATGCCCACGCTGAACTAGCACTGCCCAGACAATTACGTGCCTCGTTCTCCCCAGCCACCCTGCTAAGATTACCCTCGTGCAACCCATCGTTATCGTCGACTATGGCGCAGGCAACCTGAGAAGCGTTCAGAAGGCTTTTGAGCACCTCGGGCACCAGGCCGTCTTCACCTCAGACCCCGCAGACCTCAGGAACGCCCCCGCTATTGTCTTCCCCGGCCAGGGCGCATCTCCGCCTGCCATGGCCGCCCTCGAACGCGACGGCATGGCCGACGCCGTCCGCGAGGCCGTAGCCGACGGCACTCCATTCTTCGGCGTCTGCCTCGGTCTTCAGCTCCTGCTAGAGCACTCCGAAGAGGGCAGCGTCGATTGCCTCGGCATCGTCCCCGGCACAGTTCGACGATTCTTTGAAACTCACGTCGGCGATGGCCTCAAAGTTCCTCATATGGGCTGGAACTCCGTCAAACTCCGGGGCCAGCACCCCGTCTTCGAAGGCGTCCCCGAGAACAGCTACTTCTACTTCGTCCACAGCTACTACGCCGAACCCTCAGAGGACTCCTGGGTCGCAGGCACCACCACCTATGGCCTGGAGTTCACCAGCGTCGTTGCCCGCAACAACCTCGTCGCCACCCAGTTTCACCCCGAGAAGAGTGGCAACGTCGGACTCAAGCTCTACGACAATTTCGTGAAGCGCCTCGTGCTCGCGCGCGTGCAGTAGAAGGGAATGGAAATTATCCCAGCAATCGACCTCCGCCAAGGCCAGGTCGTTCGTCTCAGCCAGGGCGACTTCAACCGGCAGAGCACCTTCTCCGACGATCCTCTCAAGGTCGCCCAGGGGTTCGTCGACGCCGGTGCCATCCGAATCCACGTCGTCGACCTCGACGGCGCCCTCGAAGGTAGCCCCCAGCAGAGCGAGCTCTACGGCGCCCTTGCCCGTAGTCTCAGCGTTCCTCTTGAGGTAGGCGGGGGGTTCCGCGCCAAAGACCACGTGGCCACGGCCCTCGATGCAGGCATCGGTCGCATCGTCCTCGGCACCGCCGCCATCGCCGACCCCGACATGGTGGAACAAGCTATAGAGAAGCACGGTGCCAATCGCGTCGTCGTTGGCCTCGATGCAAACAACGGCAAGGTCGCCGTCAGCGGGTGGACAAAAACCACCGACGTCGATGCCATCGACCTCATGACCCACATGTACGAGGTCGGCGTCCGTCGCTTCGTCTTCACCGATATCGCTCGCGACGGCACACTCACGGAGCCCAACTTCGACTCCGTCGCCGTCATGGTCCAGCACGGGATAGCCCTCGGGGATGGACACATCATTGCCTCGGGCGGCATCGGCGAGCTGGACCACCTGCGTCGGCTCACCAACCTGGGCGCCGAGGGTGCCATCGTCGGAACCGCGATTTACCGCGGCACCATCGATCTTGCGGAAGCTATCCACGAGCTTGGTGCGTCCTAATGCGCCTCTCATTCCAGCACCATTCGGCTCGGGCGATCGTCCGGAGCAAGCTAGAAGAGGCTATAGACAAAGCCCTCAATCTCGGCGATGGCCAGATCAGGCAAGTTCAGTACGCTTGGACTAGCGACAAACTCAACTTCTCGTTCGCGGTCATGAGCAAGACCATCAAGGGCACCGCTGACGTAACCGACACTGAGATCATCGTCGATGCCGGAATGCCCTTGATGTTCCGCCCCTTCGAGGGCAAAGTGAAAACGCGTATCCTCAGTACGCTCAACGAAATGTTTCCTTAGTCTCGAACCCACGCAGGAGAATCGCACTTGGCAGCCGACCAACCGGCCGCAGGCACCACGTCGTTCCGCGCGACCGGCCCCGCCTACATCGCAACCATCGCCATCGGACATGGCCTCAAACACTGGTACATCGCCGCGTTTGCAGTCTTCCTTCCCCTCATTGAGGAGGAGTACCAGCTCACCACCTTCGGCGTGGCCGTCCTCAGCACCATCCGCCAATTCGCGGGAGGCTCACCCAACTTCTTCGTCGGATACGTCAGTGACCGGTTCCGCGAACACTGGAACCTGCTCCTCCCGGCCTCCTTTATCGCCGCTGCCGCCTCCATGATGTTCGCGGGGCTCATGCCCTGGTACTGGCCGATGGTGTTCTTCATCGCCATGGGCGGAGTCGCAGCGGCCTTCTGGCACCCGCCGGCGATCTCCATGCTGAGCACGCGATTCCCTGAGCGCCGCGGCCTCGCCATCGCCTTCCACGGTTCGGGCTCCGGAGCGGGTGAGGCGCTCGCCCCATTGCTGGTCGGCGCGATCCTCGCCTACATCCTCATGGATGACTGGCGCTTGTACGTCGTCATCGCCATGATTCCAGCCGTCGCCCTGACCGTCCTCATCTACTGGATGCTCGACGGCGCTGGTCCTCCGCCCACGCCTACTAGCACGCGTCCAGCGAAGCTCACTGACACGTTCACCATGTTGCGGTACCCAGCGTTCCGAACGCTCGCGTACATGAACTTCACACGATCGTTCGCCCACTTTGGGGTGCTTTCGTTCCTCCCGATCTACCTTGCCCGAGACCTCAACATGGACAGCGCAGGCGTCGGAGCCCACGTCGCCCTCCTCACCCTAGGCGGAGTCATCGTGGGCCCGTTATTCGGCCACTACTCCGACCGGGTAGGACGTCGGCTCCCCATGGTCGTCGCCCTGATCGTCGTCGCCGTGGGCATGTTCACCATCGGCATCGTTGGCGAAGGCATCATCATGGTCATCGCCCTCGGCATCATGGGCGTCTTTCTCTGGTCCGTCCAAGACGTCACCAACGCCACCGCTCTAGACGCCGCGCCACGAGGTCTGGAGGGCTCCGTCGTCGGCATGATGTTCTCCAGCAGCCTCATCGCAGGCGTTGTCACCCCCTTCATCATGGGCGCCGCCATCTGGATGGCCGACAGCCGCCGCGTCATCTTCTTCGTCGCAGCCGCCTTCGTCGTCCCCGCCATCGTCATCATGGCCATCGCCCCCCTCACTCGCAAAGACGACGACTGACTGACTGACATCCAACAAAGCGTAAGAATATGGAATCCGCTGGCCAACGCGTGGTTCTCCCTGCACCGATCGGCTCAATCTGACACCTAGCTAGCAGTCGTTCGTCTTGGCTAACAGTATTGAAACGACGTTCTATGCGCTAGCTAGCTCTAATCGTGGACTCGACTGTGACCCCCTGGTCTTCGACATAGAGCGTCCACGGCTTGAATGATTCGACGAAGGCTTTGGCTTCCTCCAAGCTAGCAATATCTCTTTGAGCACGTTCCGGTTCATATCCGAACGTCACTGCCAGGGCGTCGAACCCACGCGCAGTCTCTCTAACCATGCCCACTCGCTCCTTGCGGTCGCCAGTCTCCAGCATCAACTGTTGTCCCTGCCTCGTCATCTGCCAGTAAACCGCCATTCGTTCTCCCCATATTTTCGCGCTTTTACGGCCCTTGAACGGGGCCATGCCGAATCGTTTCCGACAGTCTAGTAGAGAGCGCAGTTCTTCGGTCACTTGGAATGAGGCACGCAGTGGGGAAAAGATTGTGCAGAGGTGTGGGGATGTCCGCTTGTTGTGCCCCTGAAAGGCAGCGGCCGGGGCCGGGGATAGTCAATCCAAATCCGACCGGCGCGACGGGGCAGCGCATCTGGCGTGTCAGGAAAGCGGTCGCCCCGTGCTTTGAACCATAGCGTTCAGCATTCCCCCACACACATTGGGGGCATGCATCGAGGGGAAGGCGTGGGAACTTCCCTCCACCTTGACCCGCCCAACAGCCATTGAATGCGAGGGGGTTCGGTAGTTTCTCTATTGATGGGAGGAAGTCAGTGGGCAGTGGTTAGTGCCGCCTCGCGGCCGCAGCAGTCTAGGTCGTGTTTGGTGGCCGTGCCGTGGAAGAGTTTTTTCTTCGCTACAGAGATCGTCATGACGGTAGCTAGCACTCATCACTACGTACATACGTATGACCACCATCGCCCTGCTGACTCCCTAGGCGACGCCAGCCACCAACGCACGGATCAGTGCCCACGACTCTTCAGGCCTGTTCGTCATACCGTTGAACTTCGTGCCAGCAAAGATATGGAGCTGCGAGTTAGGAATCAGCGCGTGCAGCTCTGTGGAGTGCGAGATCGGGTGGCGGTCGTCATCCACATCACCGCGTAGCAGCAGCGTCGGCACCTGCACTTGTGACGCTATCTTTCTTAGATCGTAGTACTCGTGGAACTCGGGCTTGGAGTGTAGGTCGAGGTAGAAGTCGTTGATCGCCGCAGCGTCCTCGCCGTGGTGCCGCTTCATCGAGTCGATCCTGTCCTGCGGCTCTTTGGCGCGCTCGCTGTCGCCCTCCGCATACGAGTACGCGATCGCCCCATTCAGGATCAGTGACTTCGCGCGTTCCGGGTACGCCACCGCGAATCGCACGGCAACTCGAGTGCCCAGCGTTTCAGCTCCCACATGGACCGAGTCGATTTTGAGCCCGTCCAGCAGCGCCGCGACATCGTCGACCCAATCCTGGCCTTTCACATCGGTCGTGTGCTCGGAATCGGCCATGCCCCTAAGATCGGGCATGATCATCCGAAAGCCGCTCGCGTTGCGCTCCATGTACTGCACCCACGACTTCGCCGAATCGAATCGCGTTCCCGCGATGAACAGCATTGGAGTGCCGCTGCCGACGTCCTCGTAGTGATGCTTGTATCCGTTAATCGTTAAGTCTGGCATTTTCACTCCTAGAGATTGCACCGCTAGCCTACCACCTATAAGTCAAGCGCCCCATCTGGCACACCAGCCCTCGGCCCGCTAGACTCGCGCTGCACGCGAGCGAGCAGACTCGTCGATTAGGAGGCGCACCCCATGGTCATGGACCACCCCACCATCCACAAACCTTCATCGTTCCCTGTCGCTCCCAACCTTGGCGACTGGGCCGCTTCCCGTGAGGACTTCGACTGGTCCAGCGTCGAAGGCGAGATTGACTTCCTCCCGGATGGTCGACTCAACATCGCCTACGAAGCCATCGACCGTCATGTTGTCAGGGGCAACGGCGCCAAGGTGGCTATGCACTGGGAGGGCAAAAACGGGGAAAAGGAGTCGTACACCTACGACGACATGCGCCGGCAAACCAACAAGTTCTCCAACGTACTCGAAAGCCTGGGCGTGGAAACCGGCGAGCGCGTCTTCACCTTCATGGAACGCCTGCCGGAGATATATTTCACCTTCTTCGGCACGTTGAAAGCTGGATGCGTTATCGGTCCTCTGTTCTCTGCCTTCGGCCCCGACCCGGTGAAAGACCGTATGGAAGCTAGCGGCGCGACCGTCCTCGTTACCCAGCCTGAGCTTCGAGCCAAAATTGCAGAGATTCTCCCGCTGCTCCCGGATCTCAAGCACATCATCGTCGTCAATAAGGACGGTCGTTCGTCAGGGCCACTCGCCGAGGGCGACCTCAGCTTCGAGGAGCTCATGGCCAGCGCATCCGATGCCGACGCGTCGCTCGACACCACCCGCGATTCCTACTCCGTCATGCACTTCACGTCCGGCACCACCGGCAAACCGAAAGGTGCGGTCCACCGGCACAACTCGGTCATCCAGCAGTACGTCACGGGCAAGTGGTGCCTCGACCTGCACCCCGACGACGTCTACTGGTGCACCGCCGACCCCGGTTGGGTCACCGGGACCTCGTACGGCATGATCGCGCCATGGACCAACGGCGTAACCCAGATCATCTACGAGGGCGGATTCTCAGCGCGCAAGTGGTACCAGGTCCTTCAGGACTACAACGTCACCGTCTGGTACACCGCGCCCACCGCTATCCGCATGCTCATGAAGTCCGGCGTCGAGCTACCCAAGGCATTCAACACGCCAAACCTGCGGTTCATCGCATCTGTGGGGGAGCCCCTCAATCCCGAAGGGGTCATGTGGGGTCAGGAGGTGTTCGGACTGCCGTTCCACGACAACTGGTGGCAGACGGAGACCGGCGCCATCATGATTGCCAACTACAACTCCATGGCCATCAAGCCAGGATCCATGGGCCGGCCGATCCCTGGCGTCGAGGCAGGGATCATCGATGCTGACGGCAACCCCGTCGCCGACGGCGAGGGCGGTATCCTGGCGGTTCGCCCCGGCTGGCCGTCGATGTTCCAAGTCTACTGGAACGATCAAGAACGCTACGACTCTCGATTCAAGAACGGATGGTACCTCACGGGTGACGAAGCGGTTCGCGACTCCGAGGGTTACTTCTGGTTCGTCGGTCGCTCTGACGACGTCATCAACACCGCAGGACACCTGGTTGGCCCATTCGAAGTCGAGAGCGCGCTCATCGAGCACCCCGCAGTCGCCGAAGCCGGCGTCATCGGGAAACCCGATCCCATCGCCATGGAAGTCGTCAAAGCGTTTGTCTCCCTCAAGGAAGGCTACGAAGCATCCGATGAGCTGCGCCGAGAACTGATGGGATTCGCCCGCAAGAAGCTGGCGGCAGCCGTCGCACCCCGCGAGATCGAAATCGTCGACGGCCTGCCTAAAACCCGCTCAGGAAAAATCATGCGCCGCCTCCTCAAAGCCCGCGAACTGGGACTCCCTGAAGGAGACACATCAACTTTGGAAGAAGACTAGGTCCGGCTCCTGTAGTCGCAGATTGCAGCGTAAGCTAGATTGAAGCGTACGCCACATCGCAGCGCGGAGAGGAGAACAGAGATGCTGTCCAAAGAAGACAACGAGCTACTGACCCACGTCGGCCCCGGTACACCCATGGGCGACCTGATGCGCCAGTACTGGATGCCCATCTACCTGTCGACCGACCTAGAGAAGCCCGACAACAAACCTCACCGCATCAAGTTGCTCCACGAGAACCTGATCATCTTCCGTGACACCTCGGGCAACGTCGGCCTGCTAACCGAGGTCTGTGCTCATCGGGGTGCTTCGCTCTACTGGTCGCGCAACGAAGAAAACGGCGTGCGCTGCGTCTACCATGGGTGGAAGTACGACGTCACCGGGCGCTGCGTGGATATGCCCAACGAGCCCACGGCATCGAACTTCAGGGACAAGGTCCGCATCCAGTCCTACCCATGCCAGGAGCGCAACGGCATCGTCTGGACCTACATGGGGCCACGCGAAGAGCCGCCCCCTCTACCGGATCTAGAATTCAACTTGCTGCCACAAGAGCACCTCATCATCCGGCGCGACCTCCAGGAGTCCAACTGGGTGCAAGGGCTCGAAGGCAACATCGACTCTTCCCACCTTTCGTTCCTGCACACGCGGCTCGAAGCCACCGGCAACGCCGAGTTCTACGGCGAAGGCCCCGCAACGCGAGGACTCTTCTACAATGACGCCGCGCCGAAGATGGAGGTTGTCAACACGGACGCAGGCGTCATGTACGCCGCTGGGCGCGCTGAAGAACCTGGCAAGGTTTACTGGCGTGTCACTCAGTTCCTCATGCCTTTCTACGGCATGTTCGCCCCCGTCAGCCTCGAGGAATGCCCGCTCCAATGGTGGATCCCGCTGGACGATCACGCCGTCATGAAGTGGGACATACGCTGGAACCCCTCACGGCCCATCCGTGAGGAGGAAAAGAAGATGCTTGTCCCCGAGGATCCTGGAGGGTGGGTCGAATGGACCGGCGACCCGTACTCCCATTGGCGTCTCAAGGCCAGCGCTGATAACGACTACCTCAACGACTACAGCGCCCAGATCGACAAACGATTCTCCGGCGTGCCATCGATCAACCTCCAGGACAAGGCGCTACTTGAGAGCATGGGGCACATCGTGGATCGCACGATCGAGCACCTGGGCACCTCCGACGCCATGATTATCCGCACGCGTCGCCGACTCATAAACGCCGCCATCGCGCTCCGCGACCACGGCACCGTCCCGCCAGGCGTTGACGACCCGCGAGTCTACCGCCGCCGAACCGCAACCGCCATCCTCGACGACGGCAGCGACTGGCAACAGGGCGCGGGCCCTTACCTCGAAGCTTTCACCGGCACCCCGGTACTCTCCGCCGAAGCACAACAGGCCTCCATGCGCGTGAAGCGATAGGGGCTTATCTCTACATACATATCGATGACACTCAATGTGGTGCGCCTGGCGCTGCGCTGTGTATCCTAAGCGTGTCCGCGCACCTAGGCGCCTTACGGACGGGCTTAGTCTGCATTCATCCAACCGCGGCGGCATCAGGAGTAAATGAGCAGAAATGAGCAACATCACATAGGAGTGTAAAACCGTTGCCCGCCAACCTTCCTAACCCATTCGTCGTTCTCGTCATGATGGACGAAGATATTAACCTCAACCTCATCCGATCTGCCGCCCCCGGCAACGTTGAAGTGCACCGTGTTCCCCCAGCAGCCGTCGAGGATGAAGCCGGTATGTTTCCGCCGCCCACCGGCCTCAGGTCCTACCGCCTCCCGTGGTCCACTGACCTCTCGCCCCAACAACTGTCCGAGCTACTGGGCCGCACCCACGCCCTGATGGCGGGCCTCCCCTTCCCTCTCCGTATCCACGACCGCATGCCTAACCTGCAATGGGCGGAATACACCTTTGCCGGCGTTTCCGACTTCACCCACATCGACATCTGGAACACCGATGTGAAGATCACCAGCGCACGCGGCATCGTCCAAGCACTGCCCATCGCCGAGATGGTCATCGCCGCAGCGCTCGCCTTCGCCAAGAACATCACCCTCGCCACCAATCAGACTCGCGCGGGGGCCCTCGACAGTGCTCCCTACCAACTGAAACTGATTGCGGGTAAGACCATGGGCGTTGTCGGCATGGGGGGAATCGGAGGCGAGATCGCTCGCCTCGCGAAGGCCTTGGGCATGCGCGTACTGGCCACCCGCCGCAGCGCGACATCCCGCGAAGCTAACGTCGACGGCATCGATCTTCTCTTCCCCGCGTCGGAGCTGCACTCCGTGCTTGGCGAGTGCGATTTCGTAGCCGTCTCCGCACCGCTCACGCCGGAGACTGAGCGCATGTTCAACGCTGCGGCCTTCACCGCCATGCGAGATGGCGCATTCTTCGCCAATGTGGCTCGTGGCGAAGTCGTCGACGAGGCCGCCCTCAAAGACGCCATCCGTTCAGGTAAGCTCGCAAGCGTCTACCTCGACGTCTACTCCGAGGAGCGTCAACGGCCACCGGATCCGGAGTTGATGGCCTTACCTGGCGTGGTCATAACACCTCACAACTCAGGCGACACCGAAATCGATTTCTGGCCTGCAGCCGAGTCGTTTACGGCCAACCTCCGCCGACTGCTCGCAGGTGAACCCCTCCTGAACCAGGTCGACTTCTCCCGCGGCTATTGACCAAGGCTCGCCGTCACGCTCCTGCTCCATCATTCAAGGCGCACTAACCAGCATGCGTCGATCCCGAAAGCGAGGCCCCATGAACACACGTCCCTTCGGCAAGCTCGGTTCCGTCAGCGCACTCACTCTCGGCGGTGGCGGCCTCGGCCAGCTATGGGGGGCCACAACCCGCGAAGAATGCCTCGCCACCGCCCGCGAGGCGCCCGAGCTCGGTATCACCCTACTCGACATGGCCCCTTCCTACGGCAACGGCGAGGCCGAGAGCGTTATCGGCGAAGCGTTCAACGGTTCCCTCCCCGACGGCGTCCGCATCACCACCAAATGCCGCGTGGGCGACATCCCGCCAGCCGACATATCCGCTCTGCTCGAAGAGAGCATCAACACCAGCCTGGAGCGCATGAAGATCGACCACGTCGACATCTTCTTCCTCCACAACTGGGTCACCGCCGATGGCGCGCCCGCCTACGATCGAGGCACGCCTCGATCATCAGTCGAAAGCGCTGTCATCCCCGCCATGGAGAGCATCGTCGAGAGCGGCCGCGCACGTGCATGGGGACTGACCGGTATCGGCGACCCGGCGGTCCTCATCGACATGCTCAATTCGGGCGTCAAGCCGGGCTTCATCCAGATCATGGCCAACCTTCTAGATTCTCCTGGTGGTCTTAAGTACCCAGCTGGGCCAGCGCAGCCCCGGAACATCATTGCTGCCGCCCACCGAGCCGGTACTGCCATCATGGGGATTCGCGCCGTACAGGCGGGAGCGCTCACCAGCGAACTCGACCGCTTCAAGCCCGCTGATAATCCAGAAACGATCGACTTCGAGCGCGCCGCACCCTTCCGGGCCATCGCAAGTGAAATCGGCCAGTCTCCTGCGTTCTTGGCGCACCAATACGCGCTGTCCATGAACGGCCCTGCCACCGTCGTGCTCGGAGTCAAGAACCGCACCGAGCTCCGTGAGTGTGTAGCAGCGGACGCCGCCGGGCCCATGGAGCCAGCCCTGATCAAACGTGTCGACCAGGCCGTGGGACGCTTCGACTAAACCTATGCGAAAGCTAACTCTATACACGGCTGCGAGTCTGGACCGATACGTCGCTGGCCCCAACGGCGAGCTCGGCTGGCTGGAGCTCCCAGGCACAGACGCCGTGCCTCCTGGCTATGGTTACGCCGCATTCATGGACACGATAGACACGACCCACTAGGACACGGCGACGTATGAGCTTGCCTTCGGGGTTCATCGACGCCCTATCTCCAGGCAAGACGAACTACGTAGTCACCCGCAAATCGCCCCCTCCTCCAGACACTGATGTATAGCGGTTCATCACCGACGATATCGCAGCGTTCGCGCAAACGCTCAAGGAAGCATCCAGCGCAGACATCTGGTTGGTCGGCCGAGGCCAGTTCAATACCGTGATGCTCAACACAAGGCTCATCGATGAGATGATCGTCACTCTATTCCCCCTGGTGCTTGGCCGTGGCATTCCCCCCTTCGCACCAAGAGCGAACCAGACGGCGTCCCAAACCGCAACATGCGAGACCTATGAGACGGGAATCGTCCAGTGGGCCATGTCAACAACCGAGCGCCACCAAGGCCTGATACACGTTCGACTAAGCAGATTCTGGATGTGGATTGCGAAGGCGTGGGCGGCTAGAATGCCCACCATGACGATGCAAGATCGCGGGATGACAAGGGCTCAGCTCAAGACCGGATCAGGCAGGGGCGCGGAAGTTGCCGACGACCATGTCCACGAGGTACTCGGGAGCCGCGATTTCTGGGTCTACGTAACCCCGAAGTCGAAGCCGAAAGGCTATGAAGACCTCAAGATTTACCTGGTCAAAGAGGGATGCGAAGTCGACGTTTCGGATACAGCACCGATGCTTCCCGCCAAGGGCTACAAAGCGATCAAAGTCACCCACTCCGGTCAGATCCTCGACGACGACGTCGTGCGGCGGACCCATCGGTGGGCGCATCAGCGCAACTACCTACACAGCTTCTTCAAGCCGTATAAGAGCACGTAATCGATGGCACCAGGAAAGCCCGCTCCCCAGGACGGCCCCACGCTTTTCGACGCCGCCGAACCCCCAGCACCGACAACTGCAACTCAGGAACGTAAGCCGCTGCTGATGGTGATGGACGGCCACGCGATGCTCTACCGAGCGTGGTTCGCCCTCCAATCAGCGCGCCCGATGACCGTCCGCAAGACGGGCGAGGATGTGCGCGGCGTCTACTCGTTCACCACCAGCTTCTTCAAGGCAGTCGCAGCCCTCAAGCCTACCCACATAGCCATCGCTTTCGACCCTCCGGGCCCAACCTTCCGGCACGAGGAATACAGCGAGTACAAGGCCAACCGGCCTGAAACGCCTCGGGAGCTGCACCAGAATGTGGAACGCGCAAAACAGGTCATGCGCGCCTTCGACATCCCCATCTACGAGGTGCCCGGCTACGAGGCAGACGATGTCCTCGGCACCATCGCCAAGTACGCCGACGACAAGGACATAGACACCATCATCGCGACCGGCGACACCGACACGCT
The DNA here is from genome assembly GCA_963579135.1 of Dehalococcoidia bacterium. Lineage (GTDB taxonomy): Bacteria > Chloroflexota > Dehalococcoidia > Lucifugimonadales > Australimonadaceae > CALGTL01. The sequence goes on from CAUZFB010000002.1 coordinate 22,797, forward strand.
TCAACTCGTTTCTGAGCACGTCAGCATCATGCTGACCACAGGCTCTGCCAACACCAAGGTCTACGACATACCAGCCGTCAACGAGCGCTACGGGGGCCTGTCACCGGACCAGGTGCGCGATGTCAAAGCGCTTACCGGTGACTCGTCGGACAACATCCCGGGCGTGCCGGGCGTGGGCATCAAGACCGCGATCAAGCTCATCCTCCAGTTCGGCTCCGTTGAATCGCTCCTCGAACGACTCGACGAAGTTGGCCCCCCACGAATACAGGGGTTGGTGCGTGACAACGCCGTTCAATTGCGCGCGAGCAAGGGTCTCGTCACCATCGTCCGAGACGTCCCTACCAATTTTGCGTTGGAGGACACCCGCTTCTACACCTTCAACCGAGAGGACGTGATCGAGATCTTCCAGGAGCTGGAGTTCAGCAGCTTGGTTGGCCGCATCCCGCAGGTCAAGGCAGAGACCCAACGAGGCATTGAAGCGCCAAGCCAAACCGTGCCTGCTGTCATATCAGACAGGGCGGTCACCATCGTAGACAACTCTTCCAAACTCGAGACCATGTTGGCGCAGCTTGCGGCAGCCGCCCAGATCGTCGTCGAAGCCCACGGCAGCAACCAGCGCGCCATGGAAGCTGCGCTGGTTGGCCTCGCATTCACCCTTCACGGCGGCGAAACGTACTACGTTCCCACTGGTCACGCTGAAGATCAGCAATTGCCGATCGAAAAGGTCTTGGCCGGTGTCACCCCCCTGCTGCAGGGAGAGCAGCCTGGCATCCTCGGGCACAACCTCAACTTCACCATGACGCTCTTGTCGAACTACGGCGTCGCCCCAACCAAAGTGCCGGTGGCATTCGACACGATGATCGCCGCACACCTGTTGGGCGAAAAAGTGCTGGCCCTGAAGCAGTTAGCATTCAACCGGCTCAACGCTGAGCTTAAAGCGCTGCCCGAGCTGACCGGCACGGGACGAAAGCAGATCGGGTTCGAGGCCGTCACCATCGGCGACGCTGCCGCTTTCGCGGGAGCCAACGTCGATGCGACGTTGCGGCTCATGGATGCGTTCGCCCCGGATCTGGAACGGGATGGCCTCACCGCATTCAACCGCGATCAAGCGATGCCGCTGGTTCCCGTGCTCGTGCAAACGCAGGTCAATGGGATCGCCATCGATGCCAGTGTCCTGTCTGATCTCAACGAAGAGTTGGTCGTTGCCATCGATGAAGCGGAGAAGGGCGCATACGAGGCGGTCGCTCATCAGTTCGCCATCAACTCACCCGCGCAACTCGGCGAGCTATTGTTCGATGAGTTAAAGCTGCCGGCAGGAAAGAAGACGAAGACCGGGTATTCCACCGATGCATCCATCTTGGAGAACCTGCGCGAGGCGCACCCGGTTATAGATCATGTGCTGAGGTACCGGGAGCTCACCAAGCTCAAGTCGACCTACGTAGATACGCTGCCCATGGAAGTCAACCCACGGACTCACCGCATCCATACCACGTACAACCAGGCCGGTTCTGCCACTGGTAGGCTCGCCTCCAATGACCCTAACCTGCAAAACATCCCCGTCCGATCAGAGTTGGGCCAACGGGTGCGTAAGGCGTTCATCGCAGAGAAGCACCCGGAGTGGATCCTGCTCTCCGCCGACTACTCGCAGATCGACCTCCGAGCGCTCGCCCATCTCTCACAGGACCCCGCAATGATGAGCGCATTCGAGCGTGACGAAGACATCCATGCGTCGACCGCCTCGCTGATCTACGGGGTCCGGCTCGACGAAGTCGAGCCGGCCATGCGGCGGCTGGCCAAGGTCATGAATTTCGGCGTGGCATACGGTCTCAGCGCATTCGGCATATCTCGACAGACCGAGATGAGTATGGATGAGGGCGGTCAATTCATCGCCGATTACTTCGGGACGTACCCGAAGGTACGCGAGTATCTCGACGGAACGGTAGCCAAGGCCAAAGAGACCGGCTACGCCGAGACCTTGCTGGGGCGTAGGCGTTACCTCCCCGAACTGCAATCCCCTCACTACCCCGTGCGCCAAGCGGGCGAACGCATGGCGCTCAACATGCCAGTGCAGGGTACGTCATCCGACATCATCAACGCCGCCATGGTCCTCGTGCAGCAGCGGCTCGAAAGTGGTGTATTCGAGGCCAAGATGCTCCTGCAGGTGCACGACGAACTCGTCTTCGAGTTGCCCCGCTCCGAGGAGAAAGCCCTCTCGGCGATGCTCCACGACACCATGCCTAAAGCGCTGGATCTCTCAGTGCCTCTCAAGATTGACATCAAGCGGGGCGACAACTGGGCGGAGATGAGTGGGCAGCGCGAGGAATCTCTCGAGGTCGGATAAGACGATGCTCAACGCTTCTGACAACGAACTGCTCACCCAGATAGGCCCGCGCACCGCGATGGGCAATCTCATCCGCCAATACTGGCTCCCTGCCCTAGCCGCTTCTGATCTCACCGCGCCCGACTCGAAACCGTTTCGGGTACGACTGCTCGGCGAGGACTTGGTCGCGTTCCGCGACTCTCAGGGTAGGCCGGGGTTGGTCAACGAGTTCTGCCCTCACCGTGGCGCGTCGCTCTACTGGTCACGCAACGAGGAAGGTGGCCTACGTTGCGTGTACCACGGTTGGAAGTTCGATGTCACTGGCGTGTGCTTGGACATGCCCAGCGAGCCAACCGCCTCCAATTTCAGAGATAAGGTACGGCATCCGTGCGTACCGGTGCGTCGAGCGCAATGGCATCGTCTGGGCGTACATGGGGCCGCGCGCAACGCCACCGCCTCTGCCGTCGTTCGAGTGGAACATGCTGCCGGAGGGTCACTCAGTGATCTGGCGACATCTCCAAATGTCCAACTGGATGCAGGGGCTGGAAGGGAACATCGACTCCTCCCACTTGGCGTTCCTGCACAACCGGCTGACCGAAGACGGCTCTGCCAACTTCACGGGCCAGAACGACCGGGGCCTTTACCTCCACGACAAGGCACCCGTGATGGAGGTCGTGGATACGGATTACGGGACGATGTACGGCGCGGGCCGGGTGGAGGCGCCGGGCAAACGCTACTGGCGCGTGACGCATTTTCTGATGCCGACATACGGCATGTTCGCGCCGATCACGGCTACGGATTGCCCGTTGCAGTGGTGGGTGCCAATCGACGACGACCACGTGATGAAGTGGGAGGTGCGCTGGAACCCGTCGCGGCCGATGACTCCGGAGGAACGAGAGGCACAGTGGTTACGCGATCCAGGTGGCGACATCGAGCCGACCAGCGACCCGCTGACCCATCACCGGCCTGCGGCAAGCCCTGAGAACGATTACTTCTTCGACCCGCACGCTCAGCTAAGCAACCGGATGTCGGGACTGCCGTCGGTGAATATCCAGGACAAGGCGATGCTGGAAACAATGGCGTTCACTCAGCCCGGCGGGCACGTGGTTGACCGCTCCGTGGAGCACCTGGGCACGTCGGATGCGATGATCATCCGGACCCGACGGCGGTTACTGGAGGCGGCGCGGGCACTGCGGGACCACGGTACGGTTCCACCAGGCGTAGATGAGCCGGATATCTACGCGGTGCGCTCCGCGACGGTGATCCTGGATGACGGAGAGCCGTGGCACGAGGTTGCCCAGGAGGGGATGGCCGCTTTCACCGATTGTCCTGTGCTGTCCGACGAGGCGAATCTGCGCGGTGGCCACCGGTTCGTCACCGAGTAGCTATACCCAGCGTGTGCGCTTGGAGCGGGCCTTCTGGGAGGTACCGGTGGGCAGCCCTTCAGCCGTGAGCATCTCCTCGATGAGTTGGGCGAAGTACTCGCGGTCAGCACCGTTGATCACGGCTTGTTCGTGGGCTTCTTGTATCGCCAGCGGGTAACCGTGGCCCTTCTCAGCTTGGGAGACGATCCCCGAGTGGGCGAGATCGAGCGCAGGGCCCGCTGCTGACCACTCGGGCATCTCCAGCCGACAGATCTCTGCTCCGACGTTGATGTAGCAAAACCGGACGCGATGGTCGCGGTAATGGTCCTGCACAATGGATGACGTCGTCTCGAAGACGGCGGAGCGCTCGCCGGGCTGCAGCTCGGCCTCGAACAGTTCGCGGTCGGTGACGCCGGCGATGGTGTCGCAGTGACGCTGGCCCGGTTTCAGTTGCCCACAGTGGCCATCGCAGTTGAGCGTGGCATAACGGCAAACCGGCTCGGATATGCGGAGCGCATTAATGACGTCAGTGGAGCGCGGAAGGCTGATCTGGCTGGCAACGGCGACGGTGCGAGTCCGGCCCAACTCTTGTAGGCGGTCGAGGGCGGGCAACAGACGATCGTCGAGGAGTGCCTTACGGACGTAGTCGGGGAAGGCGCCGCCAGCCAGCTCCCAGAGGATCAGTGAGCCATCCAGGAGCGCCAACACGGGAAGGTTCTGTGGCGCGGCCTCGACGAGGGCCACAAGGCCTTCGATCTCCATGACCGCGCGGAGCATGCCTAGGACCGGCCCTTCGATAGGTTGCTCGCGGTTGCCCGCCGGGTTGCGGATGGACATCTCGTCGTCGCCAACGAAGAGGCGGGGGGCGCTGGCAAGATCCGCGTTCGGTAGCTCGCCATAACGAATGGTGACGTAACCGGTGTTGATCAGGAAACAACGCACCGGAGAGTGGCGGTCAACGTCGATGTGGGAACCGTCTACGGCGACGACAACGTGGTCTGGCGCCAGGGGGGGCACGGGCCACGTTTCAGCCATGGGGCCGACGAGACCGGCGGCCAGGAAGGTGGTCTTGCCGTCCATGCGTCGCTGTTCGATGGTGTCGGTGTCGGCGTGGCGAAGGAACTCAGCGGCCCGCGCGAGAGCCTCCATCTTGGCAAACCGTTGGCCGGAGAAGTGCGTCGCGGCTCCGTAGAGCTGCGACGCCGTTTTCGAAAGATCGAGGGCCATCCGGTTAGATGGCGGGGGTCTGGAACGGGAGGCGCTCAGCGGTGCGAGCGGTTTCTACCGCAACAAAGAGTTGGTCCTCGATGTCCAAGCGCTCGCGGAAGGCCCGGGCAGCAGTGAGCTGGCGCTCGGTGGTGCAGGCCCAGTAGGCGAGCCCTTCCTCTTCCCACGTGATGTGGGATTCGACGTCCTCCAGCAGGACGCGGAAGAACTCCAGGGCATCGTCGGCGACGCCGTAGGTTCCCTTGAGCGCCTTCATAACCTTCGGGTAATGCTCCTGCCATTGCAGATCGGCGGCGTACCAAGTGGCGATGCCGTCGAGCCAGGTCCAGTCCCAGAAACGGGAGTAGGTCATGAGCGTGTGCATGGACATGTAGGTACGGGTGAACTGCTGGAAGCCGGTGACCTCGGCGCGATCCAAGCCAAGGCCCTCGCCGAACCTGAGCCATAGCTCCTCGTAGGCCGGTGTCGTCCAGCCCACGAGGTCGTTGACGATCTCCTCGCCTTCGACGTCCACCATCCGGCGGAGCATGTGGGTGCGGAGGGGCTCGTCATTGGTCTTCACGTAGATGGCTCCTGTAGCGTAGACGAGGCCTTCGTCCCAATAGGGATAGAAGTCCTTGACCCACATGCGGATCTCGTCCATGGAAAGATCCCCCTTGATGAGCGACTCCAGGAACGGTGCAGGCTCCGCATACTTGCGTTGCTTTTCACGCTTCAGAAATGCGGTGAATGCTGCGCCTTGAAGCGGGGCTGCTGCAAGCTCTTTGGGACCGTAGGGCAGTTGTGAACCCATATCGTTTGAATCCTAGATCCAGCAGTCTTATATCCGTCCTCGGGCGTTGCGTTGCATGGTGAGGATGAAGGCCTTGAGGGCCTCGTCTTGAAGCTCGGACGTAGTCACTGCTACCCGGACTACCTCTTCACCGAACATGGCGTGTTCCATGTCGGCGCCGAAGGGAGCGTGCTCAATAAGGAGCTGTACGGCACGGTCGACGTTCTTGATGCCAAGCTTGGCAAACTCGGTCCGGGCGATAGCGATAACGTTCTCGTAATGTTCAACAGAACCGGGCAAGCGCTTGGAGCCCTCGCCGACCATGCAGCTTGCGATGGCGACCGGCCAGGGGGATGAGCGATTGACGTCAAACCACCAGCCCTCTTTCACGAGGGTCTCGGGATCGGCATCCTCCGTCTCAAGCTGATCGATCTCTTCGTTGGAGATGCCGAACTCGTTGGAGTGCCAGCGGGCCAGGGCAGGATGCGAGGCCATAGGGCCGCCCACTGTGTCCTGTCCGCCCTCGTCGACGAGCTTGCGCAGCTGCTTCCGACGAATCTCTTTGTCTGGGGTGTTCAGGTAGCGCTCGCCCTCGAAGCGGTGGTTGGGGTCGCCGCCGGTGTGGAACTGACGCTTGCTGTCGGCGATCTGCTCGACGGACCGACCGGTGATGTTGTCACCCCTGAACGGCGATTTCCCTTCGAGGAATTCGGCGCGGGTCTGCTCCATCAGCTCGATGAATTCGCCTGCTGATAGGGGCTGCCTGTCTTTGGATGTGCTGGCCATGGTTTGACTCCTGCCGGGTGCGGAACGCTGCTCTCACTCAGACGCGCCCGATGTTACACCGTCTGCACCGCGGTTGGGCGAAGAGCTGCCGCTCGACGATGCCGGGATGTGCAACTGAGCAATCGTCAGCCTCCAGCCTCGCGCGTCTTGAGGTGTTTCAAAACGTTCCATTTTGTACCGTTTGCCTCTAGCACCCGGTGAGTTATGTTGGGGTGCCCCGCCACAACGCGGGGTGGCCCGTCGAGCACGAACGCGAAGGCACTGAGCCACGATACCGCTTTGAGGTGCCATGACGCGAGAGGGAGATGGCGTTACGGGGACGCTACCGCTGAGTCGAGTGTTGCCGCTCGGCGGTGACATCGACAGGTGGTCGCCGTGCGTCCCGCCTGCACCTCGCGGCGCGCTGCTATCCTCTAAATCACATGTATGTGATAGGTACCGCAGGCCACGTTGATCACGGAAAATCGACGCTCGTCATGGCGATGACGGGCATCGATCCGGACCGGCTCGATGAAGAGAAGCAACGAGGCATGACCATCGACCTGGGCTTTGCCTGGGTGACGCTGCCTTCGAGCCGGGAGGTGAGTATCGTCGACGTGCCCGGCCATGAGCGGTTCATCAAGAACATGCTCGCAGGCGTGGGTGGTGTCGATCTGGCGTTGCTGATCGTGGCGGCAGACGAGTCGGTGATGCCGCAGACCAGGGAGCATCTGGCGATCCTCGACCTGCTGGGCGTGGAGCGCGGGCTGGCGGTTATCACCAAAAAAGACCTCGCTGACTCCGACACCTTGGAGTTGGTGGAGATGGAGATCGAGGATGTGCTGCAGGGCACGACGCTCGAGGGCTCCCCGGTAGTGAGCGTGGCCGCGACGACGGGTGAGGGTATATCGGAGCTACTGGCAGCAGTAGACACGGCTCTGGATGACTCGCTGCGACGTCGGGATCTGGGCAGGCCGCGCTTGGCAGTCGATCGAACATTCACGATCTCGGGATTCGGAACGGTGGTGACGGGTACGTTGATTGACGGCACGCTGGGGGTGGGCCAGGAGGTTGAGATCGTTCCCAGCGGCAAACGTTCGCGCATTCGTGGTTTGCAGTCACATCAAAAGAAGATAGATACCGCTGAGCCGGGCAATCGGGTGGCGGTGAACCTGAGTGGCATGGCGACGGATGAGATCGAACGCGGCGAGGTGGTAACAACGCCTGGCTGGCTGCGGCCCACGCGCGCTGTTGACGTTCGCATGCGTTTGCTAGAGGCCGCACCCCATAACGTTCGCCACAACTACCCTGCGACGTTCCACGCGCATGCGTCGGAGACGGCGGCGACGGTCCGATTGTTGGACAACGATGAATTGAAGCCAGGCGAGGAGGGTTGGGCGCAGATCTACCTCCATCTGCCGGTGGCGCTTGCGCGAGGGGATCGCTTCGTGATCCGCTCGCCGAACGCGACGCTGGGAGGCGGATACGTGGTGGATGTGGACGCGAGTCGTCATCATCGCAACCATGCACCGACGATCGAGCGATTAGAGCGCCTGGCCGAGGGCAGCCCGACAGCCCAGCTGCTGTCGGCGCTGGAGGCGACGGAACCATCGAACGTCACCAGTCTCGCGCGGAGGGCGAATCTTTCGGACGACGAGGCGCTGGACCTAGCGCGTCAGGCAGTCGACGAAGGTTCAGCTGTGGCGCTCGGCGACGAAGTGGCGCTCGGCACGCAGGTCTACACGCTGGCGGGCTGGACACGGTTGTCGACGAAGGCGCAGCAATCGTTGGCGGCGTATCACCGTCAGAATCCGTTGCGCACGGGGATGACGCGGGAGGAGCTTCGATCTCGCCTAGGTGTGGCGGGTAGCCTCGCGAATCTTGTGCTGAATACGCTGGCGCGCTCAGGAACGCTGGTTGACGATGCAGCGGTGCTGCGGCTGCCAGACCACACGGTTGCCGTGTCAGATCAGCAGCAGGCGGAGATGGATTCGTTCGTAGCGAAGCTCGCGGCAGATCCGTTCCCGGCTGAGCAACCCAGGGTCGCGCCGGAGCTGCTGGCGTTGCTGTCGGAGCAGGCCAAGGTGGTTCGCGCAGGCGATGGGGTGACTTTCGATACGGCGACTTGGGACCGGTTGCAAGCGCAAGTGATCGATCACCTACGGGCAAACGGGAAGGTGACGGTCGCTGAGGTCCGCGATATGCAGGGGACGTCGCGCAAGTACGCGCTTGCGGTGCTGGAGCATCTCGACGATCTCAAAGTGACGCGTCGCCAAGGTGACGAACGCGTGCTGCTCGCGGCGAGCTAGATCCTCGCCCCGGGCTCGGTGGAGGCTCGGTCGTTTAACCAATCGGTGCGATCCCTCGGATCTCTTGGGCTGATCGTCAGCTGAAACTAAAGGTCGGTCGGCGCTCCAGGGAGGGGCGATAGTGAGAGGTCTTTCGGCTTCAGTACGCTCCGCGCAGGATGATGTTAATTGGTGATGGGACTGAAGGGAGAAAGGCGCACCGAGATTTCTAGCGCTGCTCAGGGCAGGGCGCGCCCTGCCCTAGAAGGGGAGTTCGGTTCCGATGCCGAGCTCACGGGCTTGGCGGAGGAGATAGGCATAGCAGGCGGTGTCCTCGGTGCCGATGCCTTGGCTCTCGAATAGGGTGATGGCGTCGGTCGAAGGACGGCCAGCAACCTGGCCGCTGACGACCTGGTGTAGCTCGACAGCTTGACCCCAACGAAAGACGCCACGGTCAGCAGCGGCGATCAGTTCGCCACACTCCCTCTTGGCCTGGTGGAGGTTGTCGACCGCGATTACCGACGAACGCCGGATGGTCACGTCGTCGACTTCGCAGCGAGCGTAGGAGTTGCCGCCAGCGGCGTTGACGTGGGTCCCTGGCTCGAGCAGCGCGCCGTCAAATACGGGGGTACGCGAGTTCGTGATGGCGACGACGATCTGTGAGCCTGCGAGACATGCCTCGGTGGAGTCGGCGGTCACGATCTTGATGGAGGGATTGTCGATGGCGGGGTCGAGAGCCATCTGCTTGACGAAGGCGTCGCGCCGCTCCTGCGAGCGGGAGTAGACCTTGATGAGGGAGATGGGACGGACGGCGCACATGGCTCGCAGTTGGGTGACGGCTTGGTGTCCCGTTCCGACACAGCCCACGACCCTGGCGTCGTCCAACGCCATGTACTTGGTGGCGACCCCACTCGCCGCGCCAGTGCGTATCCATGCAACTTCGCGGGGCTCGATGACAGCCTGAAGTGCGCCGGTGTCGGTGTCGTGCAGGAGCGAGTGGTTGGAGTTGCGCACGCCGTACGCCTTCGAGCCAAGCACCACGCCACCCATCAGTGTGCCGCTCCCGCCACCTTCGAAGCGCCGCCGCTTCCGGGGGATGTTCTCGACGAGGCCAGCCGCTTCCTGACGAAAGAGATCATCTAGGACGTCGACTGCAGCCTCCATGGACAGCAGATTGCGGACGTCGTCGTTGGTTATATAGATGGCCATGGGCTGCTCCTAATTCTCGAAGGACTCCGGAGGTCGTCTGGTGGTAGGTGACGACGACGAAGGGGGTTCGCCTTACGGCGCCGCACTTGCTAAGTGGCATCGGGTGGGCGCAGGACGTTGTGTGCCTACTGGGTCAGCATGAACGCAGCCGCTGCCGACGCCAAGATCGTCGCCACTCCGCCTGCAGCAAGAGCGATCTTGATCCAGGACCACGGTCGTTCACCTTGCACTTCGCCGGTACGGGCATTGACCAAGAAGCGGAAGGGCTTGTTCTTGAATCGATAGGCGCTGATCCAGACCGGCAATAGGATGTGCTTGAAGGTGATGCTGGCAAATTCGGTGTGCATGGATTGGACCATCTGCTCGTTGCCGCCGATGTCCCTTCGGATGGTATTGCGTATGGGGCCGTCCATCTGTTTGCGGGCTTGGGTGAAGCCTTCCTCAAGCCCGATCTGGTAGCTCTCGGCGCGGAAGCCACCAAGGTATTGGCTTTGGAAGGGAACGAGTTCGGGCAGGTCCCAGGGCTCGAGCTTCTCCATGTACTTGGCGGGCAGGGAGTGGCTGGCGAGCACGAGGATGTCGTCGAAGGAGTTATTGACGAGGCCACGCACAGGGGCCCAAGCGGTTCGCCGTTGGGTGGACGTGGTCTTGCCGTGGGAGACAGTGACGTAGTAGTAGGTCCCGCGCTGGCCGGTGTACTCAGTGGTTGCCGCAGCGTCATAGGTCCAATGAGGGACGTACATGCCAGCCAGGGTCGTATCTAAGCGAGCGCGTTGCTTGAAGTCGTTAGGTGCGAACCAAAGTTTCGAGACCCATTCACGGAACAAATTGCGAGCGCCCTCGCGCTCTACTTTGAACGGCAACAGCGATCGAGGCTTGATCTGTTTGTGGGAGCCACCAGCCGCGACGATGGCCGTGTCGCAGAAGGGACACGCCTCAGAGGCCAACATCATGTCACGCTCGAACGTGGCGCCGCAGCTGTCGCAGGTGACGGTGAGAACCTCCTCGACGTCCTCATCCTGCTCCAGGGAAGCCAATCGTTCGTGAAAGTCTAGTTCCTCGATCTCCTCGTCGGAATCGGGCAGCGGGTTTGCGAAGCCACAGTGCTGGCAGGCGAGGACGCCCGCTCCGGGCTCAAACTCAAGTGTCGCCCCGCATTGGCCACAGGGGAATTGATGATGAATGGGTTCTCTGTGGGCTGCGGTCATGGCGCTCCTCTTGGCATGGTGCTCGCTTGGGGGACTGGGGCCCAAAGGCCACCTTATGGGCCTTGAGGCGGCAATGGAGGAGGAACGGCGCCGAACAGCGCGTTCAACGCGTCGACGTCTGCCGCTCTCGTCCACTGGGCCATGCCCGCTTGCCATACGAGCGTGTCACGGGTTAGTTGTCCTTGCTGCACCTGGGTTGGCAGAGCGTCCATCCCAAAGGGCCCCGTCTGCTTTCCATCGGCTGCTACGAAGAATTGCGCGGGCTGGGGAATGGGTGGGGGTGCAGGGGCTGCTTGCGGCGGCGTGGCAGATTGGCTCATTTGGCCGCCCATCTGCCCACCCATCATCATCCCCATGCCTACGCCCATCGCGCCACCCGCATTGCCGGGATTGTTGGCGGCTGCCTCCATCGCGGTTGCGGCTTGGAATTGCGAGAAGGCGTTGAGGTTGCCCACGGCACCCATGCTAGTCCGCTTGTCGAGAGCTGACTCGACCTCGGGGGGAAGTGAGATATTCTCCACCAGTAGCTTGGTGAGCTCGAGCCCGTAGGCGTTGAACTCGGGTCTGACCTTGGTGGCCATGAAAGTGCCCAATTCGTCATAGTTCGAGACGAGGTCCAATGCAGGAATGTTGCTCTCGCCCAGCAGGTCAGCGAATCGCGAAACGATGACGTTGCGGAGCTGGTCGGTGATCTCGTCGGTTTTATAGTGGCCGGAGGTCCCCACTAACTCACGCAGCAGGACAGCGGTGTCGTGGACGCGGATGGCGTACGAGCCGAACGCGCGCAAGCGCACCAGTCCGAAATCTTGGTCGCGCAACATCAGCGGGTTCTTAGTACCCCACTTGAGGTCGGTAAATCTCCTGGTGCTGACGAAATAGACCTCTGCCTTGAACGGGCTGGAGAAGCCGTACTTCCACCCTTGGATCGTCGAGAGCAAGGGGAGGTTGTCGGTCTCCAAGATATGCCTGCCGGGCTCAAAAACATCGGTCAGTTTGCCTTGGTTCACGAAAGCTGCGGTCTGCCCTTCGCGGACAATCAGCTGCGCGCCGTACTTGATCTCGTTGGCGTGTCGCTGGAAGCGGTAGACCAGGGTGTCTTGGGTATCGTCGGTCCACTCGACGATATCAACGAATTCGCCGCGAAGTTTGTTCCAGATGGCCATGGGTTTTCTCCTTGCATCGCAAGCCCTACCTCGAAGCACTGTACGGCGTCATGTATGCCGACGCAACGCGGAGGTTTGGATGCGCGCTGGGCGATGCTACGGATGCAGGATTCTTCGGCGCCTCGCCGCGCACCTGTGGTACATTCTACGAACCGGGCACGACGACGTGCCCTGACGCTCGTTTCGACGAAACCCCCACGTCCGAGGAGGACTCCCATGGCAGCTCCGTTGGTTGACTCGACGCCCGCTTTCGTCGAGGAGGCGTACAAGAAGATCGAGGGACGACTTGAGAAGGTTCGGGCTCGCTTGAACCGTCCGCTGACCTTCGGTGAAAAGGTGTTGCTGGGCCATCTCGATGACCCCGACGAAGCCGAGCTGCTGACAGGCGAAAGCTACCTGAACCTCCGCCCTGACCGGGTTGGCCTGCAGGATGTGACAGGCCAGATGGCGATCCTGCAGTTCATGCAGGCAGGCAAGCCCCAGACTGCCGTGCCAACGACGGTACACTGCGATCACCTGATTGTTGCGTACAAGGGCGCCACGGACGATACGGGCGAGGCGGCGATTTCGAATAAGGAGGTCTACGACTTCCTACGCACCTCCTCTGCCAAGTACGGCCTCGGCTTCTGGGGCCCCGGCTCCGGCATCATCCACCAAGTGATCGTTGAGAACTACGCGTTCCCCGGCCTGCTGATGATTGGCACCGACTCTCACACGCCGAACGCTGGTGGATTGGGGTCATTCGCTTCAGGTGTCGGCGGCGCGGACGCGGTTGACGTGATGGCCGGATTCCCGTGGGAGGTCCTCTACCCGAAGCTCATCGGTGTAAAGCTGACCGGTTCATTGAACGGCTGGGCCGCGCCGAAAGACGTAATTCTGAAGCTGGCTGGCATCCTAACGGTGTCTGGTGGCACGAACTCGGTGATCGAATACTTCGGCCCGGGGACGAAGTCGATCAGTGCGACGGGCAAGGCCACGATCTGCAACATGGGCGCGGAGCTCGGAGCGACGACGTCCATCTTCCCCTACGACGAGCGCATGGCAACGTACCTGAACGCGACGGCACGGCCGGAGCTGGCGGCGCTGGCGGACAAGTACAAGCACCTGTTGGCCGCCGACGAGGATGTTGAGGCGAACCCGGGAAAATACTTCGACCGGATCGTTGAGATTAACCTGGACGAGCTTGAGCCACACCTGGTGGGGCCGCACACGCCCGACCTGGCGCGGCCGATATCTGAGGTGGCAGCCGCTGTCATCAAGGAGAACTACCCGGACAATTTGACGGCTGCGCTGATCGGCTCCTGCACGAACTCCTCCTACGAGGACGTATCGCGCGCGGCCAATGTGGCCAGGCAGGCAGCCGAGCATGGCCTCAAGGCTGTTTCCGAGCTGTTGATCACGCCTGGTTCTGAGGCGGTTCACGCCACGATTCAGCGCGATGGCCAGATGGCGACGCTGGAGTCGGCCGGTGGTGTGGTGATGGCTAACGCCTGCGGACCGTGTATCGGCCAGTGGCGACGCGACGACATCAGCAAGGGCGACAAGAATTCAATCGTCACGACGTTCAACCGGAACTTCCCTGCCCGCAACGACGCCAACCCACAGACGTTGAACTTCATCGGTAGTCCTGAGCTGGTGATGGCGATGGGACTGGCGGGAAGCCTTTCCTTCAACCCGCTGACCGACACGCTCAAGGGTGCGGATGGCCAGGACTTCAAGCTGGACCCGCCCGGGCCTGCTCCTGAGGTACCGGAGGGTGGGTTCGTGGGCCGTGGCTTTGGCTACGAGGCCCCGGTCGAGGACGGCAGTGGCATCGACGTGACGGTTGACCCAGAGTCCACCCGCCTGCAGGTGCTGTCGCCGTTCGCCAAGTGGGACGGCAACGACTACGACCGTCTGCACCTGCTGGTGAAGGCGCAGGGCAAGTGCACCACCGACCACATCTCGCCCGCAGGCCCGTGGCTGCGGTACCGTGGTCACCTCGACCGATTGAGCGACAACGCGTTCCTGGGCGCGGTCAACGCCTTCACGGACGAGGCCGGTGAGGGTTTCAATCAGAACACGGGCGAGCGCGCTCTGTTCCCGGCCATCGCTCGCACCTACAAGGAGCGCGGCGAGGGTTGGGTTGCTGTAGGCGACTGGAACTACGGTGAGGGTTCGTCCCGCGAGCACGCTGCGATGTCGCCGCGTTTGCTGGGCTGCAAGGCGGTGATCGTCCGCAGCTTCGCTCGCATCCACGAGACGAACCTGAAGAAGCAGGGCCTGCTGCCGCTGACCTTCAGCAATCCAGATGACTACGATCTGATCTTAGAGGGCGATAACATCAGCGTGACAGGCCTCAAGGATTTGGCTCCCGGCAAGCCTGTGAAGGCGATCATCCACCACAGCGAGGGTGGCGATGAGGAGATCGATCTGACTCACACGATGAGTGGTGAGCAAATCGAGTGGTTCCACGCTGGAGCCGCACTCAACATCCTGGGCGCCGTCTAGGCCATGGCGGCGCCAGGTGCGGCCCGGTCAGTTAGAGCCAGCAAACGTGAATGAGCCCTACGCGCTCGGCGTTGGGGATGGTTAGCGAAAAGTTGGGAACGCCCACCGCAGGTTGCGGTGGGCGTTCCATTTTTGACTCTGGATTTCGCCGCCACTCTAGGGCTGGTAGCAACCATACTTTCGCTCGGCAAGGACGTCAGGAACCGATGGGAATCTGAATGGTTGTCCTCGCACCTTCCCGACTGGCGAGGCTACGCAAGCAGCGATGGTTGGGCCAGGAGGGTGGGCACACCCACGTCCCCCCCCCCTTGTGGGGGGGCAACCGTAGATCACCACGGTATGGGTTCGTATGCTATGGAGCAAGGAGAGGATATCGTTATGGCGACCGCAACTTGCACGCTTTGCAGCTACGGGCGAAAAGCGGTATGTTCCCGCCCGGCCGCTTAATCAAGCATGGCAGGCGTACCAGCGGCGATGACTAAGGCGGTCTTTATGCTCGACGGCAAGGTAGTGGTCATAACGGGGAGCGCCCGCGGCATCGGTCGTTACGTGGCTCGCACGCTCGTTGAGGCTGGGGCATCCGTGGTGTTGGCGGACGTTGAGCCGCTCGGCACGGTCACCGAAGAGTTGACGGCTATCGAGGGCAAGGTGCTGGCCGTTCCCACGGACGTGAGGGAAGAGTCGCAGGTGAGTGAGCTGATGGCCCGAGCGGTCGACCGTTTTGGCGGCATCGACGTGTTGGTGAACAACGCTGCGATCGTCACCCATTTCCAGTGGGGGTTGCCCACCTGGCCAGCGATCAAGGACATGGAGTCGAGCTTCTGGGACAAAGTGATGGGAACCAACCTTCGAGGCACGTTCCTGTGCACGAAGTACGCGCTGCCACACATCGAGGCGCGTGGCGGCGGGCACGTCGTCAGCACTATGGGGGGGGGTAATCCTGAGGTGGTCGGTTCAGCAGCATACGCAGTCTCGAAAGATGCCATCCGGACATTCACCAAGTTCGTGGCAGAGGAGGAGCGGGCGCACGGCATCTGCGTGGTGATGATCTCGCCAGGCACTCAGATCGCAACGGAGTTCGCGCCCGACGAGGCACGCGCCCGCATGGCGGGGCCTGAGTTCGTCGCCGAACGCTTTGTGCTCGCCGCGCAAGCACCCATGGAGTTGTCAGGAGAGTTGTTGGAACTACAGGATGGCAAGCTCACGCCACGCGAACGCTAGTTCGGCCGACCAACCCGCCGCACGGAACCCTAACGCTATAACCCCATGTAGCTGGCCTTGCATTTCAGGACTGGTGCGTTCGAGCATTCACGCGATGCCGTTGCTGAAATGACCAAGCGCAGCTCGATCCGTCACTGCCCCGGCCCGCTCCGACGCCACCCCACACATGAGGTCATGCACGGACAGCAAGAGGTTCGTTGACGCGCCTGAACGCTTCTTCACCGTTGAGGCGGATCACGGTCACGAGCTTCACACCATGCTTGAGTGTGTTATGGGTGAAGCAGATTGCCTGCGCTCTGTCGGCGAGGTGCTCCAGCTGTTCAGGGGCCATGTTGCCCTCGGCGTGCATCTCCTGGGTGATGGCAACGAACCCACCGTCGATGCTTCGTAGGGTTTCGCCGCGTACGTTGATCTTGGTGAACTGGATCTCGAGCGCTTCTTCATACGTGACACGCACGTAATGAGTGAGCGTTCAGCCGCCGACGCCCGCCAGGAAGTACGCGAGCGGCGATGCGCCAGTATCGGTGCCGCCTCGCGCGACAGGTTCGTCGATCGGCATTGTATGACCTCCGTGATGAGCGACTGAGGCCACGCCTTCCACAACGTCGAGATCCACCCGGACGAGGCCACGGACGCGCTCGCTAGCGGGCGCCAGCCCTTCGCGCTCGGTGACACTCGCGGCGATAAGTTTGGTCGTTTCGGGGTCTGGGCTCATAAGCACTCCTCTCGAACGGTCGACGATGATGTCCGCATATTATCGGACACGGTGTGCCGGGGGGGTGTTTGCAGCGAAGCGCGCTTCTGAAACAATCGTCAGATGCGGATCAAACTGATACCACCATTCATACGCCAACTGACGTGGGCTGCGGTTGTGCCCATGTTGCTGGCGGTACTGTTGGGGTGCGCCGCGCCCACCCCAACGCCTACGCCTATCGCTGCGCCTACCCCTGCGCCTACGGCGACCCCAACGCCTGGACCTACAGCAACGCCAATACCCGTTACGGGACCGTGGGTAACTGCGTTCGGCGATATCGTGATTGAACTGAATACGCCCGACGGGGTGTCGCTCGGTGGACTGGTGTTGTTCCACCTAGCGCTGAGCAATGCAGGCAACACGACACGTACGTTCTACCACGGCACTGACCTCGCTGAGTTCATCGTTACGAAGGATGGCGAGCAGGTGATGACGTCCCACAACCAACTGTCGTTCGGCGATATCCGGTACACGAATGAGCTGGGGCCAGGGAGGACGAGGCGCTACGAGACGGGTTTCACGAGCGGCCTGTTTGAGGGCGTGCTGATCGACGGTGACCGCCAGCTGCTACCGGTTGGGGAGTACGAGGTCTACGGAATCGCACGCATGCGCCTGACTAAGGACGGGGAAAACGAGCGCTTCATGACGCCACCGGCCACGATCAGAATTGTGCCGACGCAGTGATCGTGTAGCGTCCCTTAACGTGCGTAAGAAGTGAGAGGGCCGGAACCAAATAGCACCGGCCCTATGATCGCTGTGACGATACTGCCGACGAACAGGATCTGCGGGAACGGGAAAACGACGAGGTGGCCGGTCTTCCGGGCGGCGTCATATTCGGTGATACCTTCGACAACACGGCATTTGATGATGCCGTACTCGAACGGGTCAAACCCAATCTTCTTGTGGGACTTGGGGTCGGTGGGGAAGATTTCGAAGGGCTTGACGGAGCGCTCCGCCTTGGTCTTCTCCTGGTAAACGCCCGCGTAGCCGTACAGCCCTTCCAGATGGTCGGGATCCATGGAGTCCTCCATACACTGGAGCCAGTTGCAAGGAAGCCCGACGATGCCGACCTCAAGCCAAGCGTCATTCCAAGTGAACGGCTCCCAGCGCGGGAGCAGCGGTGCTGGCTCCGGGCCCAGGTAGGCGAACACCATTTCCCTAGGGTCTCCACCGGGTAGGCGTTGATCTTGACCTTCTCTTTAAAGCGGCCGTCCGGTTGGTTGGTCTCCTCGCAGGGCTGCTCGACGCACTGTCCGGTCTCGTCGAACATCCAACCGTGGTACATGCAGCGCAGGCCATCCTCTTCGGGGATTCCGTAAGCTCACGCCCACGCGACGGTGAGGACGGAGGGCGACTATGAGGCCGCTCGCTCCAGAGCCGGTCCCTATAGGGGACGAGATCCTCCCCCAGGATACATACCTATTTTGTGGGGGGGGGGGGGCGATCGTCGAGCTCGGCGGTGGCAGCGATGGGATGCCAGTAGCGCCGCATGGGCTCTGCCATGGGTGTTCCTTTACTTACTTAGGTGATGCGTTCATTGTGTTCAACCGTCAGCATCAGTGCGATTCCCTTCTCGTAACAATTTCGTAGCGTTCACCCTAAAAGCGTTCTGTGAAGGCCTCGTGGATCAGCGGTATACTCGCGGGCACGCGGCGTGAACGTTTGTTTTTGCACGCGAAAACGCCTTTTTACAAGCTCCGGGGGGGCAGTCGCTATGTTGACTCAAGAAGAGAACGAATTATTGACACGCGTTGGCCCAGGGACGCCCGCTGGCGATCTGCTTCGCCGCTACTGGCACCCGATCGCTTTGGCCCAGGACCTAAGTGACGAGAATGCTACGAAGTTCGTACGCGTGCTGGGTGAGGATCTGGTTCTGTTCCGGGACAAGTCTGGCCGAACGGGCCTGATTGCCGACAAGTGCGCGCACCGAAACGCGTCAATGGTGTACGGCCGGGTTGAAGAGCGCGGGATCTCCTGCGTTTACCACGGTTGGCTGTACGACTGCGACGGCAACATCATCGAGACACCACCCGAGCGGAACGATTCGATCATGCGGAACGTGAAGACAACGGCCTACCCGGTAAACATTCACGTGGGGCTCATCTGGACGTACATGGGCCCGCAGCCTGTGCCACCCATGACCCGCTACGACACGCTGTTCCGCAAGGACGGCACGCGCACCATCCGCCTACACCCAGTACTCGACTGCAATTGGTTCCAGGCCATGGAGAATTCCATGGATCCGGCCCACTTGCAGGTGCTCCACCAGGAGTTCATCGGTGGCGGTCGCACACCTATCAACACGACGCGCGGGTACACCGACGACGTGGAGGCGTTCGAGTTTTACACGACGAGCTGGGGATTCATGAAGAAGCGTACCTACAAGAATGGGTCGGTCGATGAGCACCCGGTGTGCTTCCCGACGATCCTGCGTCAGGGGCCGAGCACGCAGTTCCGTACCCCTATCGACGACACGCACACGTGGCATGTTCATGTGAACTTCTTCCCGACCGACGACGGAAGCGAACCGGAGAACACGTTCGACCCCGAGATCAACATCATGGAGCCGTACAAGCAGCCACCTGCGGCGATGCACCCAGAGGCACACTTCACGCTTCAACATGTAATCCCACAGGACCACATGGCATGGGAGACGCAGGGGCCGATAGCAAACCGGTCGGCCGAGCACTTGAGCTACTCTGACCGTGGCGTGGTGCTGCTGCGCCGGATAACGAAGGAGCAAATCGAGAAGGTGCAGCGGGGCGAGGACCCGATGGGCGTTCAGCGCGGCGAGGACCCTGAGATGATCAACACCAACATCGACGAGGACTGGTGGAAGCAGAATCCAGATCGGTCCCGCACCACGGCTCCGAACGCCACGAAGGCTTAGCCTTCCCGGCGGCGACAAGCGCTAAAGGCATCCGTGCAACGATGGCGCTACGCAAGCGGCAATCGAGCTGCTCATCCTTGTGAGCGTGAGCAGCTTTTAACCCGACGATATTGCCCGCTCGTCAAGGTTCGGTATGGCCGACGTTCGTACCTACGTCCACGGCTCATGCGAGGCGCGCGGGGCGCAGGGTGACCTCTTTTCAGCATCTATGGAAAATTATCGACAGAAAGAATATATTTCCCTAGACTGGCGCCCGAGCATGAGTGCATAGCAACGGAACACGGGGTGGCCCGAGGCGCGACGAGACTACGTAAGAGAGGCGCAATAGCGCTTAACGTAGAGCATTCAACCATGGCAGCATTGGCCTACAGGACGGGATGCGATTGGCATGCAATGACCATGCTGCGTCAGTCGCAAAGGTAGCAAGGGCACAGGCGGCACAGGGGAGAAATCTCCGTCTTGATCTGTGGCGACAGGGTAGAAAGTTCAGGCAAGGAGGCCCAATAATATGGCCAGCAAGAGCAATTTGAAGGGGACGAAGAGCGAAGAGAATCTGAAGGCTGCGTTCGCAGGCGAGTCGCAAGCGAACCGTCGGTATCTCTATTTCGCTCGGCGCGCAGACATCGAGGGGTACGCCGACGTCGGTGGCCTTTTCCGCGATATCTCCGAGGCCGAGACAGGCCACGCCTTCGGGCACATGGATTTCCTGAAAGAGACAGGGGATCCCGCTACGGGTGAGCCAATCGGCAACACCGAGGACAATCTTAAAGCTGCAGTGGCCGGTGAGACGTACGAGTACTCGGAGATGTACCCCGGCTTTGCGCGGACCGCGCGGGACGAGGGCTTCGACGAAATAGCCGAGTGGTTCGAGACGCTGGCTCGGGCGGAACGCTCGCACGCTGGCCGATTCGCCAAGGGTGCGGAATTGCTGAGCCTCTAGCTTTGCTTTGGCGATGTACGTAACCGGTTGGGAAGTGTCCTCCGAACAGCGTTGAGCTACGGAGGACACTCTTTTTTCGACCCCGGGGAAGCGCCCGGGCATTCACGCTTTTGGAGACGGTAGCTTTGACCATTGAGCCCGCCCGACCGACCGAGGAACGGTACTGGGACCCCAGCGACCTCCTGACCGAGGAGCGGCGCCAATTCGACGTCTGCAATGGGTGCAGGCTCTGCTGGAACCTCTGCCCCGCCTTTCCCGCGCTCTTCGATGTGGCGAATGAGGCCGAGGCCGAGGACCGCCAGGTGAGTCGAGAGGAGTTCGACGGGGTCGAGGATCTGTGTTTCCAATGCAAACTCTGTTGGGTGGTGTGTCCGTACACGGATCCATTGAGCTACAACCTGGATGTCCCCCGCGTGATCGAGCGATCCAAGTTCGTGCGCGCTGAGTCCAAGGGCATCAAGTTCTCCAAGAAGCTGGTTAGCGATCAGGACCGTCTGGCGAAACTCGCCGGTGGGATTAAGGCGCCCGTGACGAACTTCGCCAACCGTTTTGGACCCACCCGCAAGATCGTCGGGATGATCGCCGACGTGCACCCCGATGCCATTCTGCCGACGTACCAGACCAAGACGTTCCAAGATTGGTTCGACCAGCGCAGAACCAGTTCGACCCGTAGCGTGACACCAGAGAAAGCGGCGCCAGTGAAAAAGGTGGCGCTCTTTGCGGGGTGCACCGTCAATTACAACGATCCGCAGATTGGCAAAGCATGCGTGGCGGTACTTGAGCACAACAACGTAGAGGTAGTAGTGCCTGAGCAGCAGTGCTGCGGCATGCCGCTAACCGACGTCGGAGACTACGCAGGCGCCAGCAAGAAGATGGACTACAACCTCGAGCGTCTTGTCCGGCTGGTGGACGATGGCTACGACATCGTCGTGCCCCAACCCACGTGCGCTCTCGTACTTCGCGACGACTACCCGGAGCGATCGACCGAAGCTGAGGCGGCCGCTCGTGTCGCGGAGCACACGTTCGAGTTCGGCCATTACATGGTCAATCTGGCGAGTAAAAAGCTGCTGGTGCGGGAATTCGAGCGCGGGCTCGGCAAGGTCGGGTTTCACCTCGCCTGCCATACTCGCCGCCAAGCCATCGGCAACAACTCGGCGAGGGTGTTGGCCCTTCTACCCGGTACCGAGGTGGTGACGGTGGAGAGCTGCTCCGGCCACGATGGCACCTGGGGAGTCAGCAAGCAATATTTCCCGCTGGCATTGAAGGTGGGCAAGAAACTGTTCGACAACCTGGACGCTGGATCACCGGATGTCCTCGTCTCAGATTGCCCGCTGGCCGCGCGCCACGTCGAAGTAGGCACGGGCCGACGTCCTATACACACCGCGCAAGCGCTGGCGACGGCTTACGGCCTGTCAGGAGTCTAGTGCGGCGTTGCGGAACAAATCGAGAACGTCGACGACCACGGAGATGGAATGAAGCACCTGCAAATTGACGAGATTCAAGATAACGAGCACTACGAGCTCTCACGGGAGTCGTTCAGGGCAGACATTGTCAGATTGAAAATGCTGCGCCGTGTTTCGGTCGGCGATCTGATCACGCTGGTGTTCGAGAACCGCTCAACCATCCAGTTCCAGATACAGGAAATAATGCGAGCCGAAAAGATCGTCAGCCATCAACGGGTCCAGGAGGAGTTGGATACATACAACGTATTGCTCCCCGGCACGAATCAGCTAACAGCGACGCTCTTCATCGAGGTCACCGACCAGCCCCGAATGCGTGAGACGCTCGACCGTTTGATCGGAATCGATCGCGGCGATGCGCTGTTTCTGGAGATCGGCGGTGAGCGCATGGCTGGCGAGTTCGAAGGCGGTCACAGCAACGAGGTGCGTGTAAGCGCTGTTCACTTCGTGACCTTCAACCTAACGCCTAAGCAAGCCAACGCAATCACAACAGCGACGGCACCCGTAAGTCTCGTCGTCGACCACCCGGACTACCAGGCTAGCGTCTCGCTTAGTGCCGATGTCCTGGCCTCGCTCGCGGACGACCTGAACGCGGAATAGCAAACGCTTCGGTCACCTGAAGCGCTCAGGCGTCGATATCGACGGTGATGGGGCAGTGGTCGGAGCCAATCACGTCGCGCATGACAGTGGCGTTCGTGATGCGGGGTTTGAGCGAATTGCTAGTGAAGAAGTAGTCAATCCGCCAGCCCACGTCGCGTTCCCGGGCACGGGATTTCATGTCCCAGTAAGAGTAGATACCCGAGGTGCCGTCGAACATTCGAAGGGTGTCGCTGTAGCCGTGGCTGAGGAAGTCGTCCATCCACGCCCGCTCTTCCGGAAGAAACCCTGAAATCTTGACGTTCTCTTTGGGCCGGGCGATGTCCGCCTCGGTGTGCGCCGTGTTGACGTCACCGCAAACCAGCAGATTCTGGCCCGCCTTCACAAAGCCATCGGCGACTTGTAGGAATGCGTCATAGAAACGCATCTTGTAGTCGAGGCGCTCAGCGGACATCTTACCGTTGGGGTAGTAGATGTTCATGAGCGTAAACGTCGGGTACTCGGCGATGATGACGCGGCCTTCCACGTCGAATTCGGGAATCCCGAGACCGTAGATGACGTCCAGCGGCTCCTGTTTGGTGTAGATAGCCACGCCGGAATAACCCTTACGTTCCGCGGGGTTGAAGTAAGCATGATAGCCATCGACCTGCTTCACCTCAGGCGGTAGCTGCTCCACGAGCGATTTGATCTCCTGGAGACACAGAATGTCGGGCGACTCGTTTCGTAGGAACGAGAGGAAAAGCTCGTGGCGGTGAATGGACCGCAGGCCATTGACGTTCCAGGAGACAGCCCGAATAGTCATCCCTGGGCCCGGACGGTCCCCTGCGCGGCGACTGCGGCCGTGGCTTTGGCGACGGCCTCCGGGTCGCCCAGGTAGCGGTGGCTGATCGGCTTGAGGTCGTCGTCCAACTCGTAGAGCAGCGGTGCGCCCGTGGGAATGTTGAGGTCGATGATCTCCTGATCGGACACGCTGTCGAGGTACTTTACCAGGGCGCGCAGGCTGTTGCCGTGGGCGGTGATGAGCACACGCCTGCCGGCCTTGATCTGTGGCGCGATGGTCTGCTGCCAATAGGGCACGAAACGTTCGACGGTGGTCTTCAATGACTCGGTGCCCGGCAACTCATCGTTGGCCAGCGACGCGTAGCGACGGTCGTTGGCCGGGTGGCGCTCGTCCGCTCGGTCGAGCGTAGGGGGCGGGACATCGTAGGAGCGGCGCCAGATGAGCACCTGCTCGTCGCCGTGCTCTGCTGCCGTCTCAGCCTTGTTGAGGCCTTGCAGCGCGCCGTAAGAGCGCTCGTTGAGGCGCCAATCGCGGACAACCGGGATCCACATCAGGTCCATCTCGTCGAGGACGATCCAGAGGGTGCGGATGGCGCGCTTGAGAACGGAGGTATAGGCGAGGTCGAAGTCGAAGCCTTCTGACTTGAGCAGACTCCCCGCTTCCGTGGCTTCATTTCGTCCCGTCTCCGTGAGGTCTACGTCCTTCCAACCACTGAACCGGTTAGAAAGATTCCATTCGCTTTCACCGTGTCTGAGCAGAACCACCTGATGCATCGCGCTACTCCTATCCCAATCTACGCGCCTGATTTTGCCACTAGGAAGCATGGGTTGCCAGGGTCCGCGGGCTAACTCACTCGCAGGGATTCGAGGAGAGCAGCAATACCCGGCAGGTCGCCGAGCGACCACATCGCCTGGAGCGCTCGTGCTTGTTGCGCTGGCGGCAGCAGGCCGGCGGCATGGCGCTGGAACTTGGCATTGAGTTCGACATCGGAGAAGGGGTTGGCCGTGTGTCCCAAAGGCTGACTACACTCGGCGCGACGCACGATGCCGTCGACCGTGGTGATCTCAACGCGAGTCGCGACGGTCTGGTGGTAGACGGCGGTGATGGCGGGGTCTTCCACGACTGACGTGCGCGCCATCAGCCGTTTGACGCCGGTGTCTTTGAGGTGGCGTTCCTCGATGAAGGGGGCATCTCCCCAAACCAGGGCTGCCGCCACCAGGAACGGCATGCTGTGGAGGGCGGTGTCGATGTCGCTGGCTTCCCACACGGACGGGTCGCTGCCAATGCCTGCGACGGCGTGACCGTAGGTGTGGACGACCACAGAATCGATGTTCTTGATGGCGGCGAGGCCGATCTGGCGACGGAGATCGATGGCGGCTGAGATGGCGGCTTGGGCGTGATATTCAGCAGGGAAAGCCTTCAACTGCGATCCGGCGGCGCGCCCTCCGAGAGACGGAAGCTCATCCTGTTCGGCCGCACCGAGGGTCTGGAAAGGCTCGTGCGGGCCGCCCATGCCGTGCTGCGCCGTGAGCGCGGCGAAGATCCCATTGCGCGCGGCGTTCCCCGCCTGGCCCGCCCGCCACATGGTGAGTGCACCATGACCTCTTATGCCTTGTGAGATCGTGCTGACGGCAGCGATCGAAACTGCGTCAGCCATACGCTCACCGTCCAGCCCCAGAAGGCGACTCGCGCCTGCGGCGGAGGCAATTGCGATACGTCCCGCAGCGCTAGTGCCAACGGGGCCTATTGCGTCGCTGAGCGCGCAGAACGTCTCGTAGGCAATGGTCAAAGCCAGCAAAGTGTCGGCACCGGTGGCGTTGGTCGTCTCCGCGATAGCGAGGATGCCAGGGATGGTGTCGCTGGGGTGGCCGCCGTGGAGGTAGGTGTCGTTGAGGTCCCAGTACCGCACTCCGAACGCACCCGCGTAGGCAGCAAGGTCCGGCGTCGTCGGTGCGCCGGAGATCGGGACATGCGCTGGCGGGTTGCTGACCGCCAAAGTCGCTAGAGCCCGGGCAACCGCTGCGGGCTGCCGAGGATAAGCCGCAAGAGCGCACGCCACGGTGTCAACCAGCCGACGTTTGATGGCGTGGAGGTTGTAATCATCGAGGTCGGCATATCTTAGCGCTATGGCATAGTCGACGATCTGCTGTGTGGGGCGGTCCACGGTCAGCCTAGGGCCTCGGCGATGAACCGGCCAAAGGCTTCATTGCCCAGTGGACGGCCAATGTCCGTGAGGCGCAGATGGTCGCCTGCCCACTCCACCAGGCTGTCCTCCAAACAGTCGTTAACGGCGACGGGGAACGCGTCGGCGATACCGACGCCGAACCGCTGGCGAAACGACGCATCACTGACGCCAGGGTTAAGGCGCAGGCCCATCATCATCGTCTCACCCATGGCCATGGGAGCGGTCGTTAACTCAATCGTATCGACAGCGCCAGCGTCGGCCAACGCATCGATAGTCAGTGGGCCACTGCTCCGCCATGCGGTGGCGCGTTCGATGTAGGCACGAGGTGGTTTCATGTCGGCGAATCGCACGCCATGCTCGGGGAGAGCCGATAGAGCGCCCTCCCCACGGGCGACGTAGCCGTGGGCGCCAGGGCCCACGCCGAGCCAAGCCTCGTTGCGCCAGTAGGTGAGGTTGTGGATGCTCTCCAGTCCTGGTTTCGCCCAGTTGGAGATCTCGTACTGCTCGTAACCAGCGGCCGCGAGTGTTTCACAGGTCATCTGGTACATCTCGGCGGCGAGGTCAGGATCGGCCTCGGGCAACCGTCCACCGGTCACATCCGCCTCCATGGGGGTGCCGCCCTCCAGCGTCAGGGCGTAGGCCGAGATGTGCTCGGGATCCAGCGCCACGGCCTCCTCCAGCGAATGTGCCCAGGACGCAGCGAACTGGTACGGCAGGCCAAACATAAGGTCGATGCTCAGGTTGTCGAAGCCCGCGACTCGCGCCGCCTTCACTGCGGCGATCGCTTGGTCTACGGAATGACGTCTGCCCAGCAGCCGCAGCTCGTGATCATCAAATGATTGCACGCCGATGCTGAGGCGATTGGCGCCCGATCGGCGGATGGCCCGGAGGCGTTCGCGGGAGCAATCGCCGGGGTTCGCCTCAAGCGTGGCCTCAGCGTCCAGGGGGAGGTCATACGCGGCGTGGATGGCGCGCATTAGCTTGGTGATGTCGCGCGTGGGCAAGTACGATGGCGTACCGCCACCGAAGAACAGGCTGGTGAGCGTGGGATGCTCCAGCCAAGCGCCCCATTGAGTGATCTCGTTGGCGACGGCATCGACGTACCCCGGCATGAGCGACTCGATGGCGGCGTAGGTGTTGAAGTCGCAGTAGGGGCATTTCGTTTCGCAGAAGGGAACATGGACGTACAGGCCAAGTGTCATGGGCGGATTATAGGGCGGTGCCGTTCAGGAAGGGCGACGTGCGGCACGCTAGCGTTGGTTTGACCCGACGGTCGTTCGTGGTTCGAGTGCTTCATCACGAACAGGAATCTGGCGCCAACGAACGAGAGAGTCATCCGATGTTGGTGCCCGCAAACAGAGCGTCGCTCAAGCCACTGACGGGGTCGGTGGATGGGCGGCTCGACATCCGACGAGGATGTCAGCGGGCACGAGCTTGATGGCGATGGCAATGGGCACGGCGACGAAGATGAGGTCGTCCAGCCAGCCCAAGACGGGGATGAAGTCGGGGACGAGGTCGAACGGGACTAACGCATATCCGACGGCGAACCAGAGCAACGCTTTTGGCAGGCGGCCAGTCCGTGGATCCGTGAGAACGCTCCGCCAGATGGCGAGCTGACGCTTCATGCGATTAGCAAACTCTTTAGTGACGGCGTAGCCGCGAGCGATCGCGCTCTTGAGCGATGCATTAGTCATAGCGTGGAATAGGCGTCCCGCGGTGAAAGGCCATACGCCAGACACCCTGCTGGTACCGCCACACCGAGGAGCGGCGAGAAACGGTCCCCGTGTCGGCGATGGTGGCTACGTACGTTGCCTGAGCCTGGTCGCTGCTCATCTCTCGAACGTTGAAGTCAGACACGGCGACCTCGCGGTGGGTCTCTGTTAGCAGAGCGCCTATGATCGAATCCTTGTTGTAGACGGTGCCGGAGGCCCCTATCTCGACGAAGTCGTCCGTGAGCAGATCGGCCAACGCCTGGCGGGACGTCCTCACGTCCCGGGTGAGCAGGCGCTCCTCCAGATCACGGATCGTGCGTGTGAGGTCGTCGTCTGGCATCGCCGTAGCTCCCGGTCACCGCTGTCTCGTGCTTCGAATACCTCAGCACGGACGGGGCTTTGGGCCGGCGCCTCGCGCGGAGGGTACACCAATGGTTGTAACAGGTGGCTCCAAGTATCTGATTTGGCGAATCGATCGCCAGGATCAGACGTTGAAAAGGAAATTTACAACGTCGCCGTCCTGCATGATGTAGGTCTTGCCCTCGGTGCGGAAGTTGCCCTGTTTGCGGGCCTCGGCGATGGAGCCCGTGCGGATCAGGTCCTCGTAGCCGACAATCTCGGCGCGGATGAAGCCACGCTGGATGTCAGAGTGGATCTTGGCCGCGGCATCCACCGCGGAGATTCCCTTACGAATGGTCCATGCTCGGGTTTCGTCGGGGCCGGTGGTGAGGAACGAGATAAGTCCCAACAGGTCGTAAGACACGCGGATCATACGGTCAAGGCCCGGCTCACCGACACCTAGCGATTCGCGGAACTCGGCCTCCTCCTCAGGCTCCATCTGCGCGAGCTCCATCTCAAGCTTGCCGCTGAGGGCCACGGTAGACACGTTGGGCTTGTTGATCTTGGCAGCCATCTCGACCTCGATCGCGTCCGTGCGATCGACAGCATCCTCATCGATGTTGAAGACGATCATGAGCGGCTTGCCAGAGAGCAACTGGAAGTTTTCGAGCAACGGGCGGGCCTCTGCGGGCAGTTCTTGCTCGCGGACCGGAACCTCAGCCTCCAGCTGCTCCCTAATCTTAGCGATGATCGCCTGTTCCTTGGTCAGCGCGTCGCGCTCCGAGACCTTGGCCGAGCGCAGCTGCGTACCGATGCGCTGCTCACGGCGTTCGAGCAGTGCCAGATCCGAGAACATCAACTCCATCTCCAGCGACTCAGCATCGCGATAGGGGTCGATGGTGTCTTCGACGTGGGCGACCGAGGCATTCTCAAAGGCGCGAGAGACCATCAACAATGAGTCGCACCGCTGGAGGAGACTGAGGAACTCACCGCCGATCCCCTTGGCCATGCCGTCGGGCGACGCCGGGATATCAATGTACTCGACCTCAGCGGGCACGATCCGTTTGGGCTTGGAGATCTCGGCCAGCTTCTGCAAGCGTACGTCCGGGACCTTGGCGATGCCGATGTTGGGCTGCGCTCCCGTAGTGCGGAACGTGGCTGTTTCCGCGTGACCACGCGTCACAGCGTTGAAGATGGATGTCTTACCGGTACGCGGGAGTCCGAAGATGCCGATGGCCAAAGCGAGTCCTCTGAAACGATGGGGATTTCAGTAGGCATTGTACCGGAGGGGGAAAGGCCAGGCTGGCACCCGGAGGGTCTTCCACACGTCCGATATCAGCTCGGTGGTGGAAACAGCGATAGCGCACCCTCCCCCAGGTCGCGAAAATGCCGACCCCGCCATCGTGTACCTCATGGCGTTCTCGGATGAAGAGACGATAGGACGTACGACGGCCAGGCAGCTGATGGGTTATCTACTGAAGCCGTTCAACGACGGGGAGCTCCGCGCCACCATTCAGGTAGCCGCTTACAAGCGCTCGGTGACGGCAACGCTCGCCCAGCGTCAACAACAGCTAGCTGGAGGCGTCCACGAACTGACGACAGTGAATGGACTATTCCAGCAACAACTGTCGAAGCGTTTCGAAATCGGGGGCGCCTACCGGGAGGTACCGACGGACCTCGAAGGGCTAGCCGAGTACGCCACTGCTATGCTCACCCGGGCGAAAACCCAAGAACGGCCTGACCTGACGGAGATCAAGCGGGCGATCCTCGAACAAGAACCCGAGAGTTAAGAGCCTGCGACGATTCCCCGAAGACCCAACGCCACCGTCCAACCTGGGCTCGTCGAGCCTAGTCGAAGACAGCGGCGATCAGGACTATTACGGCGAAGGTGACGAAGATCGCGGCGACGGCTGCGCCGAGCGGGGGGCGCCCGAGCAGGCTGATGACGGTTGCGGGCTCGCCACGCAGGGAGAGCAAGCGTGACCATCCCGATTCTGGCACCAATGTGATGCGGCTAACGGATTCGACCATCTTGTTCACAATTCGCGATGCCAGGCTGAATGGCCATTCCAGGGGCTGCTGGATGAACAGGCGCACCGGTGCGCCTGCCTTACGGTAGAACCAGTCCGTGTCCAACGTGACGACGTCACGCGGGGCCAGGCGGGGCAGTAGCGCCCAAGCAGCGACCAGCGTGAACGCGAAGACCTCGAGGCCAAAGACGACGTTGGCGCTGGTGAAGCCGTGAGGGTGCAGCTCCAAGCGGAGCAGGTCGAACGTGGTCGCGGGCGCGAGCCCGACTGCCAGCGAAAGCGCTGCACCGGCGCCGAGCGCAACGAGCATGCCGCGCGGCACGCTGGCGGTGACCGGGGTGCGTTGCCCGCCGAAGAAGGCGTAGTACGGCAGCTTGACGCCGACCGCCAGCGTTGCACCGACCGATGCAACGAGCAGAAGCAACAGGGGCCACGGACGGGCCACGCCCGCGCCATGCTCCGTAAATAACTCGGCACCACCCAAGCCGACGAGCAGGGGGAACAGCGAAATGGAGACCGCGCCAACCATGTAGAGCCCAAAGACCGCCCGCAATGGCCTGGCCAGGCCACCGAGCTGCGTGAGCTTCGTCGTACCAGTCGCGTGCATGACTGCGCCCGCGCCCATCACCATTACGGCGGGCCACAGGACGTGGGTGAACGCTTGGTCCGCCACCGCCTCCATAGCCCCCGTTCCCACGCCGACAGCGGTGACCATGAAGCCAACCTGGCTGATGATGTGGTAGGCGAGAAGTCGGCGGATATCGTTCTGGACCAAGGCGTAGACGGCGCCGTACACAGCCATGAGTGGGCCGAGTGCCAGCAGGATGTCCCAGCCCACGAACCCGGTCATCAGCACGAAGACGGCGGTCTTGGTGGTGAAGGCGCCCAGGAACACCATGCCGGTGGCGCTGGACTCGGGATAAGCGTCAGGCAACCAGGCGTGCAGCGGGACGATCGCGGCATTGACGGCCACGCCCCAGAACATGAGCCAACCGGCGGTGCTCTCGTCGAAGCGCATGAGCTCGAACGAGCCGGTGTCGCCGACGTGCCACAGAATGCCCGCCAGCAGAAGGCTTCCACCGACGATATGCACAAACAGATAGCGCAGTGCGGCAGGTTTCGAGAGCGAACGCCCGCCATTCATGATGAGCAGCATGGACGCGACGGCCATCATCTCCCAGAAGGTTATGAGAGTGAGGAGGTCGCCTGCCAGCACAACGCCCAAAGCGCTGCCGAGATAGGCGAGCGTTGCTCCCTGCTGAACGCGGTCCTTCACGTGCAGCGCGAATGCACCACCCGCGATGCCAACGAGTGCAAACACGGTGGCCCACACTTCGTTGAGCTCCGTGACCTGCATGGGCAGGAGCTCGAGATTCAGCCAATCGAGGTGGGCGGCATCCTCCGGTTCCAGGACGGCGAAGATCTGGATGAACGCCAGCACCGGCGCGACGAGGAATGCCCACGGGCGAACCGCCGATGGCAAGAACGGGACGATGGCCGCACCGATTAGGAGGATGAGGGCGGGAGGGAAACTATCCATCAGTACCCTCCCCTCTTTCGTCTCGCCCCGCGTACGGGTCGTCTTCGCGGGTCACACCAGCATGGGTCAGCGCGGTCACCAGTGCGATGAGCGCGACGGAGGAGAGCAGCCCGATGGCTGCCCAGAGTCCGATTGCGGTGCTCCCCCAGAGGGGCGATTCGTAGTGGTCGGTGTCGGCGATCACCAGTTCTGCCCCGAGGGCGATGACCGCAGCTGCTCCAGACGCGAAAGCTGACAGGATGAGCCTCCTGGGAGCAATCATCGTGCGGCTCCCGCCGCCACGTCGGAGGCTCCTGAGGCGAGGGCATCCACGGGGCCGAACGCTGCGGTAGCCACGTTGGTGGCGAGCTCAAAGAAACTGAACGGCAGGTTGGGCGCGATGCCCAAGAACAGGGCCAGTACGCCAGTGATGGCCAGCGGCACGACCATGCGCATGTCGGCCTCGCCGTAGCCAACGTGATCCAGAGATCGTTTCCAGAAGGCACGGTAGATGATGGGGAACAAGTACCCGGACGCCAGAACGCCGCTGATTAGGTATACAACCATGAATATCTGTTGGTCGACTTCCGTGGCACCCCAGCCAAGGTAGAACTTGCTGGTGAACAGCACGAAGGGCGGGATACCAGCCATGCTGAGGGAGGCAAGGGTGAATGCACCCATGGTTATGGGCATCTGCCAACCGATACCGTCCAGTTGGCTGACGTTCTCTTTGTGGGTGTGGGCATTGATGGCTCCCGCGACGAAGAAGAGCGTGATTTTGGTGACGCCGTGCCCAACGATGTGCAGCAATGCGCCGACGAGCGCGATGGGACCCACGAGCGCTACCCCCAAGACGATGTACGACAGGTGGGAGATAGTCGAGTAGGCGAGGCGACGCTTGAGATTATCGTGCCGCAGCGCCAGCAACGAGCCGATGAGGAGTGTGGCGGCAGCGAAGAGGGCGATGACCTGCCAAGCGGCAATCTCACGCAACAGTTCGGCGCCAAACACGAACACGAGCATGCGAACGACGCCGAACACGCCTGCCTTCACGACGGCTACGGCGTGTAAGAGTGCGGATACGGGCGTGGGCGCGACCATGGCGCTGGGCAGCCAGCCGTGCAGCGGCATGACGGCCGACTTCACCCCAACGCCGACCATCAGCAACGCGAGCAGCCCCCAGGCTGTGGCCTTGGAGATGCTTTCGTCCGCGAGCAAGCCTCCAGCCACGAAGGTGCCGTCGATGCCCAGCATGTGAACCCACGCTGTGCCACCGATGAGCATTAGGCCACCCGAGAGGGTGTAGGTGAGGTACTTTCGACCAGCGACGATGGCGCTCTCCGTCTCCCGGTGAGTGACCAGCGGGAACGTGAATAGCGTCAGTAGTTCGTAGAAGATAACGAACGTGAGCAGGTTAGCGGCGAACGCCACGCCTGCGGCGGCGGTCAGGCTGAGCGCAAAGGCCACGAAAAATCGCGTCTGCTTGTGCTCATGCTCGACGCGCATGTAGCCGACGGCGTAAACGCTCGCCAGTACCCACAGCGACGACGCGAGCAGGCCGAAGATCATGCCAGCGGAATCCGCGCGCAACATGATGTCGATGCCCGGCGACAGCTCAATGATCGTGGTCTGCGGCACACGTCCGTCGAGCACATCGGGAAGCATGGACGCAACGACCGCAACCATAACCACCGCCGCAATCGTGGACCAGGAGTCCCGCAGGTTGCGGAAGCGCTCGCCCGTGAGCAGCACAAGCAATGCGGCACTCGAGGGCAGCAACACGGCGATCAGCGGCACGACAGATGAGTAGGTTTCGATCATGCGACGCCCGGCTCAAGGATATGGATGACGATGACCGCGTTAAGCACACCCAGCACCACCGTGGAGAGGCCCAATAGGACGGTTGGTATGGCCATGTCCAAGGGTGCTTCGTGCGCCTGCGATTCTTCGGCCAGCTCACGCTCCGTCTCACCAAAGCCGTCCCGCTCGTGGTCTGCGTGTGAAGGCTCGGGCTGTAACGGGTGCAGATATGCACTCTCGAGGATCCTGAACAGGTACACGGCCGTAAGCAGCGAACTGGCCAACACGACCACAACGACGATCCATTGGCTGGACTCGATACCCGCCTGCACGGCATACCACTTGCTGAAGAAGCCTGTGGCGGGCGGTATGCCAACCATGGCCAGGGCTCCAAGGGTGAACGCTCCCATCGTGAACGGCATGCGCCGGCCGATACCGGAGAAGTGAGCAACCAGGGTGATGCCGCTGGTGAAGCGGACAGACGCAGCGGCCATGAACAGCGTGGCTTTCATCACGGCGTGATTCATGATGTGCAGTAGCGCAGCTACCAATCCCAGCGGCGTCCCCAGGCCCAAGCCGACAGCGATGACGGCAAGTTGGCTAATGGACGAGTAGGCGAGCATGCGTCGTATATCTTTCTGCGACATCGCGGCGATCGACCCGAAGACAATGCCTATCAACCCAAGCACCAACAGGGCATCGGCGATGGGAACTGCATCCTTCAGGTAGCCATCCGGGAAGACGCTGAGGAACATGCGGATCATGGCGTAGGCGCCCACCTTGGTCATGATTGGTGCGATCAGCGTGTTCACCGACGACGGTGCGAAGGTGTAGGCGTCGGGTAGCCAGAGGTGCATGGGGACAAGCGCCATCTTCAGGCCGAGGCCCGCGAAAATGAACGCGGCGCCCGCCTGGACCGACCGCGCGGTGGCATCGTCGGTCAACAACTCCTTCATTTCGCCCATGTTGAGAGTGCCCGTGCTGAAGTAGAGGAATCCCACGCCCAGCATGTAAAACGAGCCACCCACCGAACCCAGGATCAAGTATCGAAAGCCAGCGAGCATGGCGCGGCCACCGCCCAGGAAGATGAGCGAGTACGCAGCGAGCGACGATATCTCGAGGAAAACGAACAGGTTGAACAGATCCCCCGTGACGACCATGCCGACCAGACCTGCGATGAGCAACATGACCAGGCCGTAAAACGACCCCAGTCGATCACCAGCCTCATGGTCGGCCCAGCGGCGCGTACCGATGATGACGAGCGTCGCCACCGATGTCACGATAACGACAACGAACGCTGCTATGAGGTCGACGACGTACTCGATGCCGATGGGCGGCGCCCAACCACCCAGGTTGTAGCGCATCGTCCCGTTGTCTAGGACGTGAACGAGCGACCAGATGGAGGCCACCATGGATAGACCCACGCCGACAAGCGCGAGGATGAAGCCAAGCTCGTAGCGGCGCCGGGCTGCCACTGGCACTATCAGAGCGGCCAACATGGGCGGAAGGACGATAAGAATCGGGAGCTGGTCCGCTATTGCCGCACCTTCTTCAGGAGCGATTCCTCATCGAGGTCCTGGTACTCCCGGTAGATGCGGACCAGAAAAGCCAGCGCCACTCCGGTGATGGCGACGCTGACAACGATAGCAGTGAGCATGAGCACGTGGGGCAGGGGGTTGACGTAAAGCTCAGGCTCGACAGGTGTGACGATGTGGCCACCCTCGACCAGGAGAATCGGCAAGGTTGCGCCGTCGCGCAGGCTGCCAGCGATGAAGAAGAGGATGATTGCTGACTGAAAGATGTTCATCCCGATCAGCTTTTTGATCAGATTGCGCTTGCCGATCATGCCGTAGAGGCCCACCACTATCAGCGCGCCGCTCGCCCAGTAGGGGAATCGGGCCGCGATCTCGTCAATCATCGTTTTCGTCCTGGAATCGCAGGGTGAGGTAGTCGTACATGATGACAAGCACGCTGAATACGCCAATGAACACACCCACCTCAACGACGAACACGCCCATGGCCCTTGCCGTTCGGTGGTGCTCAGCGATGTCGTTGAACCACGCCGTGGGAAGGCTGCTGTAGTCCAGGTAATTAGCGCCGTACAACATGGGGACGATTCCGGCGACAACGTAGATACCGACCCCGAAGCTCGCGAGCCAGATGAGAATGCGCGTCGGGAAGCGCGGGGACGAATGGACGATGCCCAGCGTCAGGCGCGCGAGGACGAAGGCCGATGCGACGATTGCACCCGCCTGGAACCCGCCCCCCGGGCTCAGCTCACCGTGGATGAAGACATAGGCGCCGAACATGACGATGAACGGCACCATGAACACCCGCACTACAAAGTGCAGGATGACGCTGTCATGGCGTTCCGTCATCGCGTTTGTACCCCTTCTGAAGAACTAGGAGCACGGCGAGGCCCGCCGTAAAGATGACGATGGTCTCGCCCAGGGTGTCGTACCCCCGGAAGTCCGCCAGGATGGCGGACACGATATTGGGGATCTCAACCTCCTCCGCGGTGAGCTTGATGAACTCGGCCGCAAGGTGTTCGTTGGCGGGCGCGTGAGGGTCGCCACGATCCGGCAGGTCGGCCGACACGTAGCCGAACAACCCCACGAAGCTGATGAGGAATGCAAGCGTGAGCCACTTCAATCGACAGACCTCCGTCGCATGAGGCTAATGCCACCGATAAGCAGCACTCCTGTGATACCGGCACCCAGGGACGCCTCCGTCAATGCGACGTCCACTGCGCCCATCATGGCGAGCAAGGTGGCCGCGATGAAGCTGTACGCGGTCAGTGCAGCAAGGCTGGCGACGAGGTCACGCACCTCAAGCGCAATGATGGCGACAACGATCAACATAACGAAGAAGGCGAGCTCAAATTGCCAGATCATCGGGTCTCCCCTCCTAGCTCCGCCGATGGGCCTGGCTGAGGCTCCGGAGGCCGCGAGCGCGATGGCAAAACGCCCGTGCGCACCGCAGCGCGGGTCAGCACGTGCGCTCCGACCGGATTCGCGAGGGTGACGAACACGATGATGAGCGCGTACTTGAGGCTCACGAGGGTCGAGCCTTCGTGAATCATAAGACCAAGGAACACCAGGGTAAGGCCCAGGGTTTCGGACTTAGAGACGGCATGCACC
Source organism: Dehalococcoidia bacterium (assembly GCA_963579135.1). GTDB lineage: Bacteria > Chloroflexota > Dehalococcoidia > Lucifugimonadales > Australimonadaceae > CALGTL01. The sequence continues at coordinate 58,971 of CAUZFB010000002.1, forward strand.
CGAGCGAAGAATCCAGGCAGCCGAATCAAACCGATGACGGTGACCGCCAGGAAGAACAGACCGAACGACATCACCATGAGGGCGAAAGTGCTCATCCGGCAATCCTTTCCGGCGGATCGCCAGGCTGGCCGAGCTCGCGCTCCTCAGGGTGGTTCTCAAGGTACTTGGAGATGGCAACGGTACCGATGAAGTTGAGCAACGCGTACGTAAGTGCGAGGTCCACGAACATTTCAGGACGTTCGTACAGGTATCCCATGATCGCGAGCAGAACGATGGCGAACGTGCCGATGGCGCCGGCTGCGAGCAGGCGGTTATACACACGCGGCCCGCGGATGAGGCGATAGCTGAGGCCAAACATGAGCACGATGAGCAACCCTGCGATCGCGGTGAACTCGGTCACAACGGCACCTGACTGGGCAGTTTGATCTCAGTCAGCTTAACGTGCTCGACCCACGGCTCGCCGAACACCTGCGCGACGCGCTTCTGAAGGATGCCGTCCTCGATGCCTTGCCTGGTGGTGCGCGATAGGCAATGGATCAGGAACTTGCCGTCCGACGCGTCGACCGTGACGGTGCCAGGGGTGAGCGTGATGGACTGGGCCAGTGTTACCTGGGCACGCTCAGAGACAAGCGTGGTGTCAAACTCCACGAGGGTCGGATCGACAGGCATCTTGGGGTGCAGTACCAGGTAGACGACGTGGAAATTGGATACCACGATCTGATATCCAAGCCAAGGAAGGTAAACCAGGAACCTGAAGCCAGTCTTGGCGTACCACTTCACGCTGGGCGGAGCACTGGCGTACTGGCCTTCATGCGAGCCACGGAACAATCGCTCAGACACGGCAATCGCAGCAACTGCGGAGATCCCACCGATGATCATGAATTCAGCAACGAATACACCAGAAAAGGCCATCCACAGGGCGAAGAGGACGACCCACTGCGTAAGCCATCTGGCAGCAAGCTTCCATCTGCCGCCAGGATTCAGTTGTGGGGGAACGCTGGCGCTCATCCCGGATTGACCAAACATGGCGCCCCTGATGGCCCCACGCCTCTCTCTCTTACGGCCGCCCGCCGAAGGTGTGGCGGGTAGCTTACGTACCCTCCGAAGGAGTGTCAACAAGGCTCTTACCCCAAAGAACGGTGAGACGCAGAGGCTCCTATAATGCCCCCCGACGAGAGGAGCAATACTTTGGCACTAACCTTTGAGATTGGCGATGCGTCTGCCCCACGGGGGCACGCCATCGTCTACTTCCACTCCGGCGCCGACATCCTGGCGACGTACGTCCTTGTGCTGCCCATCGCGATGGACATGGGCAAGTACCTCCCGCCGCTGCTTGCTTCCCAACTAGGAGGCATGGCTGGCGACATCATGGGCGGCGGCATGGGCAGCTTCGCGGCTCCTCCCGTACCAGAGAATGTCGACAGCGTCGATCACCTCGACAAACTCGCGCGTGCTCGCGGCGATGACCTGATTGCAGGCGGGAGCATCGGCGTCGGCGACGTGGCCGCCGCGATGAGCGAGACTGCACAGGTGGTGCAGGAGTACAACGCCCTATACGAGCAGAGCGGCGGCCCTCTAGCCGCTGTAGCTCAGGGCGAGACGCCAGAGGGCGACCTGCGCGCTTTGGACGAACGTGGAGCGGGCGAGGGCGGTGCGCGGGTCGAGCATGTACTGTTCGAGCTGATGAGCGATCGCGACAAGCTTGGCGAATTGTCCAAGCTCGTGGGGACGATGCGCTTCGCAACTGAGCGCAACGACACGACGCTGACTGACGAGACCGACTCTTCGATAGCCGCGCTAGAACGCCTGTTGCCCGAACATTACTGGGCAGCTAAGGTACGTAACGCGGCGAAAGACGTATCAGCGGAAGGAGCGGCGTTGGCACAGCTTTACGTGGAGCGCTGCTACAAGCTGATAGACGAAGATTTCCCTGCGGTAGAGCAACTCGAGAAGAAGATCGCAGACCTGATTTGAAGCGCCGCTACCACGATGCAAAAGCCAGTTAGCCGAGGAGGTGACCCATGGCAACCCAAAACAAGACCTATAACGTCGGCGGAGTCCAGATGGACCGGCCGTTCAAGATTCGCAGGCTCGGGCACTTCGGGTTCAACGTCGTCAACATGGATGCCAGCGTGGATTTCTACCGGAACCTGCTCGGCTTCAAGATGTCGGACATGAACAACTTCGCGTCCAACCCGGAGCGGGCGAAGAAGCTCGATGATCTGGGGATCACCGACGCACGAGGTCGTTTCTTTCACTATGGCGGCGACCACCACGCGTTCGTGCTGTTCCCAAAGGACACGATGGACGCCATGCGCGGTAGCAACTCCGGCGACCAGAACATCAACCAGATCACCTGGCAAACGGGCTCGCTGGCGGAGGTGGTCAACGCGGTGGAGTACTTCGAGGAGCACGAGGTCCACATCAACCGCTCAGGCCGCGATATGCCGGGGAGTAATTGGCACACCTACGTGCAGGACCTCGATGGACACACGAATGAGATCTACTACGGCATGGAGCAGATCGGCTGGGACGGCCGCTCCAAGCCGCTGGACATGTACTACCGGAAATTCACCGAAAAGGCCACGCTCCCCCAGCCATCCGAGGAGGATGAGATCGAGGAAGCCATCGCGAAGGGTATCGACCTGACGTCCGGGTTCCGCGATACAGAGGATCTGCCACGCACGTACGACGTTGAGGGGATGCTGCTGGCGCGCCCGTTCAAAATCACGAAGATCGGCCCCGTGGATATCTTCGTTGACGACGTGGACGCGGCTGTCCGCTTCTACACGGAGGAGATGGGTTTCACGCTGACAGAGAATGTGCTGTACCAGGCCGAGCGGTTCGCGTTCTTGCGCGCTGGTACAGAACACCACAGCCTGAGCCTGTGGCCGAAGTCTATGCGCGAGGAGATGGGCTTCTGGGACGGGAGCACGTGCGCGAGCTTCGGGGTGGAGGTGGGGTCCTTCGAACAGCTTCGCAACGCGGTAGCTTTCCTCAAGGAGAGCGGAGTCGAGATCCGCGAGGTGCCCGCCGAGTTACACCCAGGCGTCGATTACGCGGCTTACGCCATCGATCCGGATGGCCATGCGATTCAGCTGTACTACTACATGGAGAACGTAGGCTGGCAGGGAAGCTCCCGGGACGTCAGCAAGCAAACGCCGATCGATCAGTGGCCCGAGACCATCAGCCCTTTGTCTGACACCTACGCCGACCAAACCTACACCGGCCCCCTTGGCTAGTGGTCTAGGCCACCACATGGCCAGGTGCGGCGTCAGGCGCTCGGGGTGGCAAAGGTAACTGAACCCTGCGCGCGGACGTAGGGGCGGACGGATGTAAGAAGAGGCGCAGGGGGTCTGACCAATTGGCAGAAGGGGCGGGCAGACGGGCCGTCCCTTCGTCTAGAAGAGAAAGTACGCGCGAGGAGGAAACCATGGGACGACGACAAGTGATTGATCTGCCGGGAATGGGCCATCGAGCGCCGATCTCGCTGGGCGTGCGCATCGACAACATGGTGTACACGTCGGGCATCAGCGGCCGCGACGCGGACAACGATTCGTTGCCGGAGGACGCGGCGGGACAGGCGGAAATGATGTTCAAGAACGTGAGGAGCGTCATCGAGCTCGCCGGTGGCACCGTGGACGACATCATCTACATGCAGATCCGCATGAAGGACCGCGGCGATCGGCAGTACGTGGATCCACACTGGCTCGCGATGTTCCCGAACGCCGACGATAGGCCTGCGCGCCACGCTGAGGAGACAGCCCTGGGCGGCGGCATGCTGATGCAATGCCAGATTACGGCTGTGCTCCCTAGCTAGGCTCGCCCACATACGTGAAGAGAGGGCTCGGGAAACCGAGCCCTCTCTTTTCTTTTTCGCGATCGCTAGCACCATCGCGGCTGACCGACGGTCAGCACTTGCGGTTGCTACGTCAGCTTGATACCAGCGGCCTCCGCGGCGACGTCGTAGATGCGCTGAACCCGCAGGCCAACCGGGGCGTGCTTACCTGTAGGAGCCACGGACACGTCGCCCGTTTCGGGGTCCCATTGGCCGTCCAACGGGTTCTTGTTGTTCCGGGGTAGAACGAGCCGCTTGCCGATCTTGTTCTCCTGCCAGAGCTCGATGATTTCGTTCTTGGCGGGATCGCGGAACGTGTTCATTGGCTCACCGCCGTCAGCGACGATGTCCATCTGCTCCTGAAGCTGGCGCCGGTACAGGATGATGCCCTTGTCCGATTCGCCGAGCTTCTCCAGATTGCGCTGGGCCAGAGGGCCCTGCGTCACCCAGGCCATGGTATCCTGGCCGATGGTGTAGTCGACCGCGAAGCGGCCGTCCTCTCGACGAAGCGGCACCAGGCGGTGCGGGATCACGTCCTGCTCGGGCGCCGAAACGCCGGTGGGGGGAGCGTAGACGTTGTAGGTCCAGTGGATGGTGTGGGTGTCGTCGACAGGCGTCCTCATCTGGAAGCCGGTGCCCACGCGCAACCAGTTCGGAAACACCACCGGGTGGCCAACCTTCCACGGAGTGTCGTCCTCGGTGGTGTCGGTGTAGGTGCGACGCTTGATGATGCCGTGTTCGAACGGCTCGAACCGGATCTTCGTGTGGCGTTTGCTGGGGGCAATCGCCTTGGGCTCCGTACCCATCAGCTCCAATTGGTAGTTGGACCAATAGCCGTGCAACCACTCTAGGTGGACCGGGTCGAGGGAGTTCTCCATACACTGAAGCCAGTTGCAGGGGAGCAGGGTCTCGCCGATGTCGCGTAAGACGTTGTCCCAGACGAACAGGTCCCATCGGGGAAGCAACGGCGCGGGCGTGGGGCCCAGGTACGCCCAGAGCATCCCGCCCATCTCCTCAACAGGGTAGCCCGCGATGCGAACCTTCTCCTTGAAGCGTCCGTCGGGGTGGACGGTTTCCTCGAAGGGTTGTTCGATGCACTGGCCGGTCTCATCGAACATCCAGCCGTGGTACATGCAGCGTAGGCCCGTCTCTTCGGGGATGCCGTAGGAGAGATCAACGCGGCGGTGAGCGCAGAGTCGGTCGATCAAGCCATGTGTGCCCGACCGATCCTTGTAGAGAACCAAGTCCTCAGCCAACAGGCGGACCGATTTCGTGGGGCGTTCGTCCAACTCAACGGTCGCGGCAACGGGGTGCCAGTACCGGCGCATCAGCTCGCCCATCGGCGTGCCCCTTCCTACTTGGATCAGCTTTTCATTCGCATCGACGCTTAGCATCTTTCCCTCCAGGATTCTGCGACCACTCATCTGGTAATCGGCGCGCGTACGCAGGTCGGTGACAATTCATGCCGAACGCTCCGAGAGGGCAACCGATTACCTGTATACGACGCGTAAACTGGCCATCGTAACCAGCGCCAACGACGATGTTACTCCTGCCCTGCGTCGTCCTGACACCCGTAGAACTACGGTGTCAGGTGTTCCCTGAGACGCCGTAGGCTTTCGGCAAACGATCAAACTTGACCCACGGAACACATGCAATGTCTTACAACGACTACAAAGTGATGGACTCCGACATGCATATCGTCGAGCCCAACGATTTGTTCGAGCGCTACATCGATGCGCCGTTCGCAGGACGGGCACCGCAGATCCTGCGTGTGCCTGGGAAGCGTGGCGGCGCATTCCTGTTCGAGGGCCATCGATTGCCGTCGTGTGACGTTGACAATCCCCAGCGTATGTACGGGATGAGCGGGCACGCCGACGCGGCTTCCGCACCGATGCGGGCGCGAGGCTACGACGGCCCGTCGCAGCTTGAGGCGATGGACATGGAAGGGATTGACATCGCCGTGATGTACCCGACAGTCTGCCTCTACGTACCCAACGGCGTGGACGGGGTCGATGGACAGCTTTCAGCGGCGGTGGCTCGTGCGTACAACAACTGGCTCTACGACTTCTGTCAGACAGACCCGGCACGCATGAAGGTCGCGGCAGCGCTGCCCCAGAACGACCCGAAAGAGGCGGTGCGCGAGGCACGGCGCGCGGTGAACGAGCTCGGCGCGGTAGGCGTCTACATGAGGCCCAACTTCGTGAACGGTGTAACGTTCCACGCCGCTGACTACCAGGAGCTCTGGGCGACGCTGGAGGAGCTGAACGTGCCGGTAGGCTTCCACGAAGGCACGGGCTCGATCTACCGGCAGGACGGTTCGGAGTTCGGCGACAATCGCTTGATGCTTCACGCGTGCTCGCACCCCATGGGTATGATAAAGGCGATGATCAGCATGATCTGTGGGGGAGTGTTCGAGAACTTCCCGAAGCTCCGGGCTGCGTACCTTGAAGCGAACGCTGGGTGGGTACCGTCGTGGCTGGGCCGTATGGACCGGGACTACGAGCTGTACAAAGAGTGGGACGCGCCGTTCCTGACCATGAAGCCGTCCGAGTACTTCGCCCGCAATTGCTTCGTGGGGACCGAGGCAGACGAGGCCGAACTGCACTATGTGGTGGACTCGTCAGGCAACCAGAACATCGTTTTCTCCTCCGACTACCCACACCATGATTCGGAATTCCCCGGCTCGGTCAAGGATTTCCTCACGAACGACAAGCTCACGGACGAGACGAAACGAGCGGTGCTCTGGGACAACTGCGCGCGGCTCTATGCGCTGGGGTAGGCGTTGATCTCGGCAGTCGACAAAGTCCGGGGTGCCTTGGGGGCCGATTGGCTGAGCAGGGACGCTAAGCTCCTGATTCTAGCGAGCTCGGTCAGGGCTTTCGGTCAGGGCTTCTTATCCGTGTCGCTGGCTGTGTACTTGGCGGGCATAGGCCTCAGCCTAGTGGAGATCGGCGCCTATTTCACGGTCGGCGCTGGGGGCGTCGCGTTCTTCGCATTCATCATCGCGTTCGTGTCCGAGCGCCTTGGGCGTAAGCGCCTGTTGGTGGGGCTCACGCTCAGCGCCTCTCTGGCGTTTGTAGCGCTAATCGTCACGGACAATGCCATGTTGTTGGCAGTGTTCGCGTTCTTTGGTGCGCTCAGCGGGGCGCAAGGGGGGGCGATGAGCGCGGCTCAACCGCTGATTCAGGCGGGCCTCGCGGAGACGGCGGAACCCGCGAAGCGCACCGATACGTTTGCTGTCTACCGCATCGCCAACACGTTCGCAAGGGCCATAGGAGCGCTAAGCGCCGGCATACCTGCCCTGCTCGCTTCCGTCACCGGGCTCGATGAGACCACGTCATTCAAGATCATGTTGGGGCTGTTGACCGCGTCGTTGATCGTGGTGGCCGTCCTCTACAGCGCGCTATCGAGCCCGCCCTCACACCAGCGGGCCAGTGGATGGACGAACCCTTTCAATCTGCCGTCGCGACGCCGAATCTTCATGCTGTCCGCGCTATTCAGCGTGGATTCATTCGGTGGAGCGCTGATCGTCCAGAGCCTGGCCGCGTACTGGTTCTATACGCGGTTCGGCCTAGAATTGGGCGAGCTCTCGCTGGTGTTCTTCGCATCGGAATTGGTGACGACGTCTTCCATGTGGGTCGCAGCGAAGCTTGCGAATCGCATAGGCCTGCTGAACACGATGGTCTTCACGCACATCCCCGCCAACCTCTTTCTGATCGGTGCCGCGTTCTCGCCCTGGGGTTGGCTCGCGATAACATTTTGGCAGGGGCGTGCGTTCTTCAGCCAGATGGACGTTCCGACACGTGACTCGTACATCATGGCGATCGTAGGGCCGGAGGAACGCGTGGCTATGGCCAGCATGCAGCAGCTGGGTCGGAGTGCCGCGAACACCGCCGGGCCATCGGTCGCCACATTCATGTGGACCGCGATGTCCGCCTCGGCTCCACTGGTCGCATCCGGGGTCATCAAGATCGCGTACGACCTCTCTCTGTGGGCCATCTTCCGCAACATCCGTCCGCCCGAGGAAACCGCGAAAAGGGCCAACTAGCAAGTCAGCGTTTGTTACGCGTTCTTGTCCGAGCGCTGATGGGCGTGCTAGGCTGTTCTCGCGATGTTCAATACGACGCAGCAACAGCGAAAAGACCGACGACGCCTGCCAAACGCAGACGCCGCCGTCGGTCGCTGAACTTCGTCCATCCGAGATGATCAAAGGCTCGCCGGAACCGGCGGGCCTTTTCTTTTGCCCTTTTCTTGGGCCAAGGCGCAACCCGTCGCTAGCAAAGTGGCCAGTGACTCGACCAGCGAGTCGAAAGGAAGTGGGGGCCATGTGCGAGTACGCCGTGTTTCGTTTGTGGGAGTTCGTGGGCAGCCCGTTTACAACCGGCGGGGATCCGAGGTCCGCTGAGCCGATGAACGACGCGGCTGGGGCGGCTGGCCTGTTGAACGCTCGTGGCGCCGAAGGTTGGAAATTAGTGCCGGTAGTGCCGCAGGTCAATGCGTCGGCCGAGGATGACACCAGCAACGTGGTGTATATGAAACATCCAGCGATTTGAAGTAACGACACCAACCCTACGCGCCCTTGAACGACTGTTGGTAAAAGATTTGAGGAGGAATTATGAGGTTGTTAGAATCCTGGCCTTTGAACGGCGTATCCATCTGCTTCCCGAGGCATGAAGATGACTGACCAGACCCAATTCGTTGATAACGGCACCATAACGAGTCCCAAGGGATTCAAAGCCGGGGCCGCCTATGCAGGGATTAAAACCTACGCCAAAGACAAGTGGGACGTGGGCATATTGGTATCCGAAGCTGCCTGCGTAACAGCGGGCATGTACACGAAGAACAAGTTCGTGTCGCCATCGGTGACGCTGACCAAAGAACGCGTTGACGCCGGGAATGTGCGCGGGTTGTTCGTATCCAGCGGAATCGCGAATACAGGCGTTGGCGAGCAGGGCCTGATCGACGCCATCGAGTCCATTGCCGTTGCCGCAGAGCACGTGGGTATCCCCGCCGAGGAGATGGTCATCGGGACAACAGGTGTCATCGGCGTTGAGCTTCCCATGGCCTTAATCCGGGCTGGGATTCCCAACATCGAGATCTCCAGCGATGGCGGAGATCCCTTCGCTCGGTCGATCATGACGACGGACCGGGTACCGAAGTCCGTCGCCCTTGAGGTGGAGATCGACGGGAATCTCATCACCCTCGGGGGCTGCGCCAAGGGATCGGGGATGATCCACCCCGACATGGCCACGATGCTGGCGTACGTCACGACGGATGCCGCCGTTGAGCCCAACTTCCTGAAGTCGGTGCTGCACGACGTGGTCGACGATACCTTCAATATGGTCACCATCGACGGCGACATGAGCACCAACGATACCGTGATGCTGTTCGCCAACGGGATGGCAGGGAACAAGCCAATCGCAGCCGGTACATCCGAGGCCGCCGGGTTCTTCCTGGCACTCTACTCGGTGATGGAGTACTTGTCCCGGGAGATGGTGCGCGACGCGGAAGGCTCGTCTAAGATTTTCTCGGTCCGGGTGGACGGCGCGAGGACCCGCGAAGACGCTCGCCTGGCGGCCCGTGCCATCGCAGCGTCGTCGCTAGTCAAGGCTGCGATCCATGGCAACGACCCGAACTGGGGCCGCGTGATTGCCGCCGCCGGTTACTCAGGCGCCGACATCAACGTCTCCAAGGTGCGGTTCGACATCAACGACGTGGTGATCATGGAGGCGGGCACGCCGATCTCGTTCCACCGGGAGGCGGTGATCGCCATCATGAACAACCCAGAGGTCGCGCTCACGGTGAACCTTGGCTTAGGCGATGGGACCGCGACCGCGTGGGGCTGCGAGCTGACCGAGGCGTACGTAGAGTTCAATAGCGCGTACACGACCTAGGCCATGCTAGAACTCAAAGGCAATACGGTACTGATCAAGATTGGTGGGAGCACGCTTGGCGCCGACGACACATCCTTCGCCGACGTAGCCGAGCTCCAACGGACGGGCGCACGAGTGGTGATCGTTCACGGCGGCGGACCGGAGACGACCTCGTGGATGGCCAAGATGGGCGTCCGCTCCGAATTCGTGGACGGTCTGCGCGTGACGGACGAAGCTGGGCTTAGCGTGGCAACCGCCGTGCTGGCGGGCCTCGTCAACAAGCGCCTCGTCGCAGAGCTAGCGGCGCACGGCGTGCGCGCGCTCGGCCTGAGCGGCGTCGACGGTAGTCTGGTGCGCGGTAGCGTCACGAAACCCGAGCTCGGCTTCGTCGCTGGCGTGATTGACGTGGACGCCGGCCCACTCGACGCGGTGCTTGACGCGGGCTACGTGCCGGTCATCTCGCCCATTGGAACCGCTGCCAGCAATGCGGCGCAGTTGCTGAACATCAACGCAGACACAGTCGCAGGCGCCATCGCCGTTGCGGTGGACGCGACGCACCTTATATTCCTAACCGACGTGGACGGCATCCTCGACGCCAACGGTCGCGTGCTGAAGCGCATCCCGCTGGGGATGGCGGAGGGACTGATGACCTCAGGTGTGGTCAAAGGCGGGATGATCCCGAAATTGGATGCCTGCATCCAAGCTGCTGTCGCAGGCATCTCAGCCCACATAGTGAACGGTACCAAACCCCAAGCGCTGGCCAATTGCCTCGATGGCACGGTGCCGGGGACCGCTGTCGCCTAGCCTCAGCATGCGGAACGCAGGAGGTCCACCTTGGCGATGCAAGCAGGCGATAACAACGGCGGCAACGGCCTACCAGGTGACATAGGTATCTTTGAAGGATTGCCGCGCTGGGTGATGCTCACTATCAAGGCGACTGTGGTCCTGATAGCGCTTGGTGTGCTTTATTTCGTGATGGATTTCCTGCGCTCTGTCTACACCAACTGGCTGTGGTTCAACAACGTCGGGTTCCTTGACGTATACACGACGAAGCTGTACACGCAGCTCGCGTTGTATCTGGTCGGCTTCGCAGGAAGCACTGCGGCCATCTACTTCACCTATCACGCCGCTTGGCGGACATCGTGGGGCCCCACGGTACTGCCGTTCACACCGCTCGTGACCGGATGGATTAAACGGTCGATCATCATCGGTGCGGCTCTGATGGGCTTCATCATCGTGCTCAGCTTCGCGACCGCATTGGCCGACCGGTGGGAAAGCTTTCTGAAGTTCTGGAATTCGACCTCATTCGGCCTCGCAGATCCCCAGTTCGGCAACGACGTCGGGTTCTACGTATTCACCCTGCCGATGCTCCACACGATTCAAGGGTGGCTGCTGGGGCTCACCGTGGTGATCCTGGCCACGACGGTGGGCCTGTCCCTGTTGATTTACAGCGCACGCGGGATCAACCCGCTTATGAGCGATCGCTCGAAGAAACACCTTGCCATCATAGGCGCTGCGCTCATGGCGACCATCGCCGCAGGACACTTCCTCGACACCTACGAGACACTCTTCTCGCCTGCGGGCGCAGTCACCGGCTCGACGTATGCGGACGTGAACGCGCGCATCCCAGGACTCTACCTGCTCACGGCCATCGCGTTGCTGGCGGCTGTCCTGATGATCGCGGCGCTTCGTGTGTCCAACCTACGCCAGGCGGTGCGCATCATCATCGCAGCCTTCGTACTGTGGGTGGTGGCAGCCCTTACCGTTGGCCTGGCCTGGCCGTTCCTTGCGCAGCGCTTCGCCGTTGAGCCGTCGGAATTCCAACGTGAGCGGCCTTACATCGAGCGCAACATCGAGTGGACGCGGATGGGATTCGACCTCAATCGACTCGACGAGGTTTCCTATGAAGTGCGCGACGACACGCTAGCCCGCGATATCGCGGCGAACCCGGAAACGATCAATAACATCCGGCTGTGGGACCCGCGCCCGCTGGCCCTGGTTTACAACCAGATTCAACACCTGCGGCTGTACTACGATTTCTTGGATGTGGATGTGGACCGGTACACGGTGAATGGTGAGTACCGCCAGGTGTTGCTAGGCACGCGCGAGCTATTCCAGCACGGTCTGGACGATAGCGCACAGAACTGGGTCAACCGGAAGCTGATCTACACCCACGGCTACGGCGTCGTGATGGCGACGGCGACTGACTTCACGCAGGCCGGACAGCCGAACCTGATTCTCCAAGACGTGCCGGTGGTTGGTCTGTTCGACGTTGACGAGCCCAGGGTGTTCTACGGCGAGAGCTTCGGTTGGAACCCGACTCCGTTGGAGCGCGCCGTGCTGGACGATCCGACCCTCGCTGGTGGTGAGGTCACCGATGATGAGGTCATCGTGAACACGAAGGAGTCACAGTTCGACCGGCCAGCAGACGACCCAGGCAGCCTGCCCATCTTCATCGACCGCTACGAGGGTGAAGGAGGGGTAGCGCTCTCCAGCTTCTTCCGGCGCATCATGCACAGCTGGGAGTTCGAGGATCTGAACTTCATCTTCTCGCGCGATCTGAAGACTGAGAGTCGAGTGATGTACCGCCGTGGTATCGCCAACCGCGTGAGCACTGTTGCGCCGTGGCTTGAACTCGACGATGACCCATACATAGTGGTGGCGGACGGTCGCTTGATGTGGATTCAGGACGCGTATGTGACGACCGACAAGTTCCCCTACTCGCGGACCGTGCGCGTCGTGGAGTCGTCCGGCGACAGCCTGGCGAGCCGTACGGTGTTCGATCGGCCACTCAACTACATCCGCAACAACGTGAAGGTGGTGGTGGACGCGTTCAATGGGACGATGGATTTCTACACAGTCGAGATTGACGGCCCGGACCCTATCTTGAGCATGTGGCGGAACACGTTCCCCAGCCTGTTCAAACCTATCTCGGAGATGCCGGCGTCGCTTCGGGAACACATCCGCTACCCGGAGGAGCTGCTGGAGGCCCAAGCCGACGCGTTCCTGCAGTACCACATGACTGATGCCCGAGAGTTCTTCCTTAAGGAGGACCAGTGGGCGCTGGGCGAAGAGCTCATCGGGTCCGCGCCGACCGCCGACGAGCTCAGCGAACGCGACGGCCGCCGCATCGTCGACCCTTACTACGTGATCATGAAACTGCCGGACAGCGAGAAAGAGGAGTTCGTGTTGATCCTGCCGTTCACGCCGCAGGACAAGCCGAATCTGGTCGCCTGGATGGCCGCGCGGTCTGACGGGAACCATTACGGTGATATCACTGTCTTCGAGTTCCCAACCGACCGCATCTTCCACGGACCTGCCCAGGTAGAGGCCCGGATCGACAACGACCCGGTGATCTCTGAGCAGTTCACGCTCTGGGACCAGTCGGGGTCACGGGTAATCAGAGGCAATCTGCTGGTGATACCCATCGGTGAGTCACTGCTGTACGCGGAGCCGATCTACCTGCAAGCCGACTCACTCGCGTTCCCGGAGCTGAAACGCGTAATCCTCGCCACTGATGACGATGTGGTAATGGCGGAAACACTGGATGCTGCGGTGCGAGGCATCCTCGCGGGCGATCGACCGGACCGACCGGCGGGCGGTGAGCCCGTGAGTGGCGGCATCGCGCCCGAAGACCTGCTAGCCGTCGTCGACGAACTCCGCGTAGCGATAGAATCGCTACGCGGAGGCGCGGAAGGACTCGATCAATCACTGCGGGCTCTGGAAGATCTCGCTGAAGAGGCAACACCATGACCACTGACTGGAAAGCAAAAGAAGCCAAGTACTACATGCATGTCGTGAACCGGCAGCCGGTGGTCATCGAACGGGGCGAGGGCGCCCGCGTATGGGACGTCGACGGCAAGGAATACCTCGACTTCACGGCGGGCTGGGCCGTCGTGAATCTCGGCCACGCCCACCCCGTGGTCACGAAAGCAATCCAGGACCAGGCGGCAACTTTGTTGCAGACGTCAAATCAGTTCTACACAACCCCGCAACTGGAGCTTGCTGAGGCATTGGTGGAGAACAGCGCACTGGACAAGGTCTTCTTCTCGAACAGCGGAGCCGAGGCCAACGAAGGAGCGGTCAAGCTCGCTCGCAAGTACGGCCGCATGAACAAGAACGGTGGCCAGGAAATCATCACCGTCCTCAACTCGTTCCACGGCCGCACGTTGGCCATGGCCGCCGCGACGGGCCAGCCTCACTACCAGGAGGTTTGGAAGCCGCTGACGCCTGGTTTCACCAACGTTCCCTACGACGATCTCGACGCGATCAAAGGCGCGACGACGGACCAGACCTGCGGGATCATGGTGGAGGTTCTACAGGGCGAAGGTGGGGTGAACGTACCAACGGAGGGCTACCTGAAGGGCCTCCGCGAGTGGTGCGACGCCAACAACATCCTGCTCATCTTCGACGAAGTGCAGACCGGTGCAGGCCGCCTTGGCACGCTGTTCGGGCACCAGGCGTTCGACGTCGAACCCGACGTGATGACTCTGGCCAAGGGTTTGGGTAACGGCGTGCCCATCGGCGCGTTCTTGTGCAAGAACTCGTGTGATGTCCTCGAACCAGGGGACCACGGCAGCACGTTCGGGGGCAACGCACTCGCGACTGCGGCCGCGAATGCGACGGTCCGGTTCATGGTGGACAACGACGTGCCCGGCAACGCCAAGAAGGTGGGCGCCTATTTCCAGGGCCAGCTCGAAGCGTACAAGGCCGCCAACCCCGATACCGTGGTCGATGTCAGAGGTATGGGACTTTTGCTGGCCCTCCAGTTCAGTGATACGATTTCTGCAAAAGTCGTGGCGGCTTGCAACGAGGAAGGACTGCTCCTCAACCCCGTTCGGCCGGACGCCATCCGCTTCATGCCACCGCTGACGATCACCGAATCCGACGTAGATGAAGCCATGGAGAAATTAGGACGAGGAATCGCCAAAGCGCTAGCGTCCTAGTCTCGACATCCCGGTTAGAGCACCCCGAAAGGACAGTTATGGCGGACACGATCGTACTCGCGTACAGCGGAGGGCTGGACACGTCCGTAGCCATCCGTTGGCTTCAGGAACGTTATGAATCAGGCATCGCAACACTGACGATGGACCTGGGTGGCAAGGTCGACCTGGAGGCGGCGCGACAGCGAGCCCTGCAGATCGGCGCCACGCGCGCGGATGTCATTGACGTGCGTGAAGAGTTCGTCACCGAATACGTTTGGCCTGCCCTCAAGGCCGGCGCCCTCTACGAAGGTGTCTACCCGCTGGCGACCGCCCTGGGCCGCCCGCTAATCACCAAGCACCTCGTTCGCATCGCGCAGGAGGAAGAGGCCTTCGCCATCGCTCACGGGTGCACCGGCAAGGGCAACGACCAAGTGCGGTTCGACGTGAGCGCGGCAGCTTTGGCTCCCAGCTTGCAGGTCGTCGCGCCCGCTCGTGAATGGAACATGACCCGTGACGAGGAGATTGCCTACGCACAGGCCCGCGACATTCCGCTGGACCTCAACAAACGCAGCTCTTACTCGGTGGACGAGAACCTGTGGGGCCGCAGCATCGAAGCTGGTGACCTGGAAGACCCCTGGGTGTCCCCGCCCGAAGAGGCCTATGCCTGGACGGTCTCCGCCGCCGCCGCCCCCGACCAGCCACGCGACGTGGAAATCACGTTCCGCCAGGGCATCCCCGTCGCCATCGACGGCCAGGAGCTCGGTGGTGTGGCGTTGGTTGAGCTGATGAACGAGATCTCCGGTGCCAACGGCGTCGGCAGGATTGACCATGTTGAGAATCGCCTCGTGGGAATCAAGTCGCGTGAGCTATACGAAGCTCCAGCAGCCATCGCACTACACGAAGCGCACCGAGCACTGGAAGGCATGTGCCTCAGCCGGGAGCAGTCTCGGTTCAAGGACCGCCTCGCCGCCGAGTACGCGGACATGGTGTACAACGGGCTCTGGTTCACGGCGCACCGCCGCGACCTGGACGCCTACGTAGCGAGCACGCAGATCCACGTGAGCGGCACCGTCCGATTGCGCCTATTCAAGGGCACATGCACAGTGGTCGGCCGCAAGAGCGACGAATCGCTCTACCGGCACGACCTGGCCACCTACGACAAGGGAGACTCGTTCGACCACACGGCGTCGGTGGGCTTCATCCAGATCTACGGGCTGCCGGTCCGGACCCAGGCCGAGGTCCAGGGCCAAGCCGATTAGCCACTGCCAGGGCTCAAGTGAGCGTTCCCCGCAGGACGCGCGCCGATGATCGGCGCGCTGCTCGCGTTGGCTTCGGCGGCGGCGCTTGGACTGAACTCAGCCATCGTTCGCCGCGGCGTACGGTGGGCCCCGCCCTACTACCTGATTATCTTCTCGCTAACTGCGGCTGTCCCCGTCTTTGTCGTACTGGCGTTTGTGACTGGCCAAGGGCAACGCGCAGGTGAACTTGCGCCGTCCAACTACGCCTTGCTGAGCCTCGCAGGCCTACTGAATTTCGTCGGCGGGCGCTACTCGAACTTCATGGCGATCCAGGCAATCGGTGCCAACCTTACCGCGCCGCTGCGCACCTTCTCCACTCTCATCTCTGCGATCCTCGGGTTCACGATCCTCAATGAAGAGATCACGGAGTTACGCCTGCTGGGACTGGCGCTGATCATCGCCGCACCGTTACTGGCGTTCTCCCGCCCGGCTCAAATGAGGGTTGAGCTGAAGAGCGGCACGAAGCTAAAGCTTGCTGAAGGTTTCTCTTTCTCAGGAATCGCTGCCGTCTCATACGCCTTCTCGAATCTCTTGTTGGGTTACGTCCTCGCCGGCACCAGCCTGAGCATCCTGGGCGCGACCGTAGCGCACGCAGCCGCGGCCGCGTGCATGCTCGCCACACTGGCTATCCCGCGCAACCAACGTGGGCTCGCGAGCCTCAGCATAAACTCGCTGTACGTCTTCCTGCTGGTCTCGGTAACCATGATCTCCGCCCAGATCTTTCGGTTCGCGGCGTTCGAGCGTGCACCGGTATCGGTGGTCTCGGCGCTCGTGGAGACGCTGGCATTCTTTGGCCTGGGATTCGCCTACCTCATCAACCGCGACCACGAGATGTTCTCGCGGCAGGTCGTGGTCGGTGTCACGTTGGCCGTACTCGGCGCGATCGCGCTGACAATCTAGACGGGGGGGGGGGGCGAGATTTCTCCCGGACTTCGTCTCGTGTCGACATGACAACGAGGGCGACAATCACGGGCGATACGACGGCTGGGAGACCACAGCTTCGTGATATGCACAACAGGCTCCGGAAGTGCGCGAGCAAACCTCGCTGACGCTACTACGCTTCCACGGTCAGCTCGTTTGGAGGTAACTACCCATGCAAGAGCCCACATTCCACCTGCGCCAGCTCGAGCAAGACGATTTTTGCGGCTGAAGGAGTTCGACTGCGCGACGCTGTAAGCGCCCCAATAGCCTACGGCAGGCGATGGCCCCACTGAGGCCCAGCCCGCTACAATAAGCGGGCCATGACCGAGTACACGACCCATCACTTCCAGGCCGCGTCCACCTATACGGTGAGCGTGGGCTACGACAAGCGCCTCTACCCGTATGACATCGAGGGTTCGATGGCGCACGCACGCATGCTGAGTCACCAGGGGATCATCTCGCAGGAAGACGCCGACGCTATCTCGGGCGGTCTCGAAGCGGTTCGCCGCGAAATCGAGGAGGGCCTGTTCCCGTGGCGTGACGACCTGGAAGACCTGCACATGAATATCGAAGTGCGCCTGCACGAGCTGATCGGGGAGCCTGCGGGCCGCCTACACACGGCACGATCGCGCAACGATCAGGTTGCGACAGCCACGCGGATGTTCGTGCGTGACGCCGTCGCCAACGCGCAGACAGGGTTGCGTGAGGCGCAAGGCGCGCTGCTAGTCATCGCGGAGCGCCACCAGGACGCCGTGATGCCGGGCTACACGCACCTCCAACGCGCGCAGCCCGTGCTGTTCGCTCACCATATGCTCGCGTACTTCGAGATGTTCGATCGTGACATCGAGCGTTTCGCCGATTGCGGTCGCCGCGCAAACGTCCTGCCTCTCGGCAGTGGCGCGCTTGCGGGCGTGCCCTACCCGCTCGACCGCGAGTACGTCGCCAAGGAGCTTGGATTCCATTCGATCAGCGCCAATTCAATGGACGCCGTCGCTGACCGTGACTACATGCTGGAGTTCCTTGCGGCGTCCGCCACGACCATGATGCACACGTCCCGCCTGGCGGAAGAGATCGTGCTGTGGACATCACAGGAGTTCGGATTCCTCCGCTTGGGACGCGAGTGGGTGACCGGCTCCAGCATCATGCCGCAGAAGCGCAACCCAGACTTCGCGGAGATCGCGCGCGGAAAGACGGGGCGAGTATACGGCTCGCTCATGGGGCTGCTTACGACGATGAAGGGGCTACCGCTCACGTATAACCGCGATCTCCAGGAGGACAAGGAGGGGATCTTCGATACCGCTGACACCCTCGTGGCCACTCTGGAAGCATTCGCAGGAATGTTGCACTCAGCTGAAGTAAATGAGGCGCGCATGCAACTCGCGGCCGAGGACAGCTCACTGCTGGCAACGGACATGGCCGACTACCTGGTGGCCAAAGACGTGCCCTTCCGCGAGGCCCACGGTATCGTGAGCGCGCTGGTTGACATAGCGGCGGCACGCAAGTCGACCATCGCCGAGTTATCCATCGAGGAATTCAAGGCGCAGTCCCCTGTGTTCCAGAACGACATCTACGAAGTCACGGCACTTGCGAGTGCGACAGCACGCGACGTTCCAGGTGGGACGGCGCCTGACCGCGTGGCAGAGGCGATGAGGAATGCTCGAGCCAGGCTCGAGGCGCGGGAGGCATCCGCATGAGCGTGAAGCTCTCACCATCCCTCTTGTCAGCCGACTTCGCACAGCTCGGTGAAATCATCGCGGCGACCGAAGCTGCAGGCGCCGACTACATCCACGTGGACGTCATGGACGGCCGGTTCGTCCCGACGCTGACCATCGGCCCGCTAGTGGTGGAGGCAATTCGCAAGCACACCTCGCTCCCGCTGGACGTGCATCTAATGATCGTCGAGCCCGAGAGGCTCGTGTCGGATTTCATCTCGGCGGGCGCCAACAAGATCACTGTCCACCAGGAAGCGGTGATACACCTGCACTCACTGGTCCACCGCATCAGGGAGCTTGGCGCCAGCCCAGGCGTGTCGCTGAATCCCTCCACGCCTGCCTCGACCCTCGAAGAGATTCTGCCTGACCTCGATCTGGTGCTGGCGATGACGGTGAATCCTGGCTATGGAGGCCAGGCGTTTATCCCTCGGGTGCTACCAAAGATCGAGAAACTGCGCGAGATGATTGACGCAGCAGGGCTCGCGATCGAGCTGGAGGTCGACGGTGGCGTAAAGGCCGACAACGTGGGCACCGTGATCGAAGCGGGCGCGAACGTGATTGTGGCGGGATCCGCTGTATACAATGACAAGATGACCATCACCGAGGCAATCACACAGATGAAGAACAGCATGAGCGCATCCGAAGCGGGGAGGGCCTCATAGCACGCACGTCTCGCGCCTCTGCCACGTTTTGCCGGACGCCTTTCCTGCTAGCCGCCACCTCAATAAGTCTGCTGACACTGCTGATCACGGCGTGCGGCAGCGACCCCACCCCTACGCCTACCGCTACCCGTGCCCCCGTCGCGGCAGCCGGGGACCGAGTCACGGTCCACTACCACGGAACGCTGGACGACGGCACAATCTTCGATTCGTCGCTGGAGCGCGAGCCACTGGAGTTCGTGGTTGACTCGGGTCAGTTGATCCAGGGATTCGACGACGCTGTGAACGGCCTAGCGGTCGATGAAACGGTGACTGTCCGCATCCCGCCCGCGGAGGCGTACGGGGATCTCGACGGGGGCAATCCAGTGCCTGTTGACCTATCGCTGCTCCCGCCGGAGGTCGCGGCGGGGGATCGCATGGATCTCGGCAACGGCAGCACTGCGCACGTGGTGAGCATCAGCGGCGAGACTGCAATGGTCGTCATCAACCACGCACTCGCGGGTCAAGCGCTCACGTTCGAGATAACGCTAGTAGAGATCAAGTAGCCCTCCTCACGAATGAAAGGCACGGCGCCATGGCGAATGAAGGCGAGAAAGTAGCGGTCCACTATCACGGCACGCTGGACGATGGGACGATTTTCGACTCCTCCCGCGAACGGGAGCCCCTGGAGTTCGTCATCGGCTCCGGCCAGGTGATTCCAGGCTTCGATGCCGCAGCCCGGGACCTAAAGCCCGGCCAGAAGAAGACCGTCCGCATGAAACCCGAGGACGCTTACGGCGGAGCCAACCCCAAGTTGGTGTTCGAGGTCCCCATCGAGCAGGTACCCGAGCCCCTCAAGGAAGGCGACCGCGTCGAGCTCATGAACGGTGCGCCTGCCATCGTCACCTCAGTCACAGACAAGATCGTAACGGTCGACGCCAACCACCCGCTGGCCGGCCAGGCCCTCACGTTTGAGATCGAGCTCGTGTCAGTCCTGTAGCACCTGTCCACGACGAGCCCCCCCAATGAAAAAGAGCACGCCCCAGCGATGCAGGGGCGTGCGTTTATCTATCAATCGTACCGAGACCGGAGCGGGGACTGTTAGACAGCGAGGTGCTTGTTCTGGGCGGTGCGCAGGCACCGGGTGCACAGGGCGACGCGCTGAGTGCGGCCGTCGACCATGATTTTGGCCTTTTGGACGTTCGGAAGGAACCAGCGGTTCGTGTGGCGATTCGAGTGGCTGACGTTCTTACCAGCCCTACGCCGCTTGCCGCAAATGGAGCACATTGCCATGGTGTTGCCTACTATCTCTCAATTCGGGTTGCCGACCCCAGCGGGCCTACCTACAATGCCCAGGTCGCACAAAGCGCAAGTTTAGCATGGCCATCGTGAGGTCGCCAATACATGGCAGGTCCCGCTCCAACTCCACTGAATAGTCCCACGCCGCTGACCGGTGACCAGTACCGCCAGATGGTCGTCTCAGGCACACAGTACGTCGAGCAGCACGTCGACGAGATCAACGCTCTCAACGTGTTCCCTGTTCCCGACGGCGACACCGGCATCAACATGCTGCTCACCCTGCGATCGGCCAACGAGAGTAACGAGCTACCCCCGGCCGGCACAGGGACCGTCGCTCAGGTCAGCGCCGCGCTCTCGAGAGGGGCGCTGCTCGGCGCTCGCGGCAACAGCGGCGTCATCTTTTCCCAGTTCATGAAAGGCATCGCCGAGAGTTTGGTGGGTGCCGAAACGTGCCACGGTGCGAACATCGTCGCCGCGCTCACCTGCGCGGCCGCCGCTGGCTACCAAGCGGTGGGCACGCCGGTGGAAGGCACGATGCTTACGGTGATGCGCGGCGCTGCAGAGGGCGCCGCATCCTTGGACGCCGCGAGTCCTCGCACGAACGCTCTGGTGCTCGCGACCGCCCTCGATGCGGCCAGCGCTGCGCTCTCGAACACGCCGGAACAACTGCCGATACTGAAAGAGGCGGGCGTCGTCGATGCGGGCGGCCAGGGGGTTGTCGCATTCCTGGCCGGCGCCCTGGCGTACGTCACGGGCGAACACGTCCCGCTGGAGATCACCACGCCTGCGGGAGGCAACGCCAGCGCGAGTGTTAACCAGGAGTTCCTCGAACACACAGAAGAGGACATGTACGGCTTCTGCACCCAATTCGTCGTATTTGGCGAAAGGCTGGATGTCGACTCCGTTCGTGAGCAGGTCGGCGCCATGGCGGGCTCCACAGTGGTCATCGGCGACGACCGCACGGTGCGTGTGCACGCCCACGCCGAGAACCCTGGCCCGCTACTCTCGCTGGGCGTGTCGCTCGGCTCAGTGGATCAGATCAGCATCCAGAACATGGACATGCAGCACCAGCAATTCATGGCGCTGCACGGCTACACCCGCGATGAGCAAACGGCGCTCGCCGTTGTTGCGGTCGCGCCGGGCAACGGTCTGACAAAGCTATTCCACGATCAGGGTGCAGCACAGGTCGTCGGCGGGGGACAAACGATGAACCCGTCGTCCGCGCAGCTCCTAGACGCCGTAAAACGCGCGAACGCCGTGCATACGTTCTTGCTGCCCAACAACCCCAATATCATCCTGGCTGCCAACCAAGCGTCAGAGCTCGCAGATTGCAGCGTCACGGTGATTCCCAGCCTGAACATACCGCAGGGCATCTCCGCGCTGCTTGCGTTCAACCCAAGTCTCAATGCGGAGGCCAACGCCAACTCCATGAAGGCAGCACTCGACGACGTGCGATCAGGCGAGGTGACGACAGCCATGCGGTCGACAACGCTAAATGGAGTGGCCATAGTTGAGGGACAGGCCATCGCGATGCTAGATGGCGCGCTGATGGCCGCGACAACGACACCGAATGAGGCGTTGATCGCGATGCTGGACGGCGCCAATCTCGAAGACGGGGCGCTCGTCACCCTGTACTTTGGCAACGGCGAGGGCGCGAGCAACCTGGCGCGGATCGCAGCCGAAGCTGCGGGAATGATCGAAACACGTTTCACGGGCGTCGACGTCGAGGTCCACGAAGGCGGGCAGCCGCATTACACCTACCTGGTGTCGATAGAGTAGTCGTAACCTATAGCCGACATGAGGAGCGTTAAATCATGGCAGTGAAGATAGTCACCGACAGCACATCAGACTTACCTGAGGATCTCGCCAGAGAGCTTGGCGTCACGGTGGTCCCATTGTCGGTATTCTTCGGCGAGGAAGCCTACAAGGACGGCGTCGAGATTACCCGCGAGCAATTCTTCGAGCGGCTGACCAGCGGGGGCATCCACCCTCACACGTCACAGCCGTCAGTCGAAGACTTCGTGGCGGTGTACAAGGACCTCACGAGCCAAGGCCATGAGGTCGTGTCCGTTCACGTTTCGGACAAGATGAGTGGCACGATGAACTCCGCAAGACTGGCACGCGCGGAACTACAAGACGCAAAGATTGAGCTCGTTGACACAGGGCTCGCCGCTCTAGGCTTGGGCATGGTCGTCAAGTTCACCGCAGAAGCAGCTAACGCAGGTCAGAGCTTCGATAAGGTGGTTGCCGCGGCCCACGAAGCATCAGCGAACACCAACTGCTTCTTCGTCCCAGCCACGCTCGAATTCCTCCAGAAAGGCGGGCGTATAGGCAAAGCCGGCGCAGTCATCGGCGGGCTGCTATCCATCAAGCCAATCCTCACCGTGCACAACGGAGAGGTTCATCCGTACACGAAGGTACGAACGGAATCGAAAGCCATCGCCAAGATGCTGGAGATTGCGACGGACGGCGGGCCTTACGCTGAGGTCGCAATCATCCACGAAGGCCAGTCTGAGGCAGCGGCCGTACTCATGGATCATCTCGCATCTCTGTCGGACAAGCCCGTGGTTCAGGGTAAGATCGGCGCCGTCGTAGGCGTTCACACCGGCCCGGGCGCTATCGGCATGGTCCTACGCAAAGGGTAAGCTTTCAAACAGTCTGCATTAAGCGCCCCGCTTAGGATTCAGGCTGGGCAGTCATGTCGAATAGTGTTGGCTTGAACGGCGAAAAACTCTTGCGATGGATCGGACTAGGGCCCAGTCGAGCGGCGGCCTCAAGGTGATCTGCCGACGCATATCCCTTGTGCCCAGCAAGACCGTAGCCGGGATAATCAACGTCCATCTGCCGCATGACGCTATCGCGATAGACTTTGGCGATGACAGACGCGGCGGAGATGGCCGTGCACAGCGCATCACCTTTGATGATAGATGTGCACGCGACCCGGTTCCAGTCCAACGGAAAAGCATCAATCAGAAGGTGCGTGGGTACCAGGGGCAAGCCGTCCAGTGCTCGACGCATCGCCTGTCGCGTCGCGGGCGCGATGCCAAGCGCATCGATTTCATCGGAGCTAGACTCGCCAAGCGCTGCGCCCAACGCGATCTCGCACACAAGGGCATTGGCTCGCTGGAGCTGAGCCGCCGAAAGCGTTTTGCTGTCCCGGATCAGGTGTAAGTCGCCATGGTCAAAGCCGTCGAGGTCTGGCAAAACAACCGCACCAGCGACCACTGGCCCAGCGATCGGCCCCCGCCCTACCTCATCGATCCCTGCCACGAGGGTGAAGCCAGCAGCCCATAGACGACGTTCATCGTCCTGCGTAGGGCCGGGCTTGCCGCGAAGTAATCCTGGAGACTGCTCCTTCGATGATGAATCCCGAGCCACTGCCATGCACACCTTATCGATTGAGTTTGAGGCAGGAATGCGCCCGCCGCCGTGGCCTAGACTACCTGTCCCCCTCCGAGGACACGATCTCCATCGAAGAACACCGCTGCCTGGCCGGGTGTCACTGCACGCTGTGGGTCATCGAACTGCAATATGGCCAACTGATCCGGACCGGGCGACAGCATCGCAGTAGCAACCAAACCGTTATAACGAATTTTTGCGGTGACTTGGATAGGCTCTGAGGGTGGATTCCCTCCGATGTAGTTCACCTTGGAGACGCGTACCTCTCGCTGGTAGAGTGCCTCTTCTGGGCCAACGGTCACACGTCGCGTCTGCGGGTCCACATCGGTCACGAACAGACGCTCGCTCACCGGCGATCTTGGTGTAACACCCAGGCCCCGACGCTGTCCCACAGTGAAGAACTCGATGCCCTTATGTACACCAAGCACGCGGCCGTCGACGTGGACTAGTTCGCCCGGATGTGGCTCGATTCGCTTCTGGATGAATTCGCGATAATCGCCCTTCGGAATAAAACAGATCTCCTGGCTATCTTTCTTGTCGGCAAGGTGCAAACCAGCCTCTGAAGCAAGCTCACGGATGCGCTGCTTGCTATGCCATCCCACGGGGAGCAGCACGCGTTCTAGAAGTGGTGCGCTCAAACCGTACAGCACGTAAGCCTGATCCTTGGAGTCATCCACACCCTTAAGCAATGACCGCTCACCGGTAATTTCGTTCGCAACGATGCGCGCATAGTGGCCAGTGGCCAAATACTGGGCATCCATCATTTCAGCGCGACGCATAAGAAAATCGAACTTAATGCGGTCGTTACATGCGATGCAGGGGTGCGGGGTCCGTCCGTTGGTGTACTCCTCGACGAAGTAGTCCATGACGTGCTCACGGAACTCACGCTCAACATTCATTACATAGTGCGGCACCCCTATGGTCTGGCAAACCAACCGAGCGTCTTCGATATCCTCGATGGAGCAACAACCCTGGTGGTCCGGGGTAATCTCATCGTCGTCCTCCGCGACCCACAGCCGCATGGTGACCCCGAGAACATCGTAGCCTTCGCGCACCAACAGATAGGCAGCAACCGATGAGTCGACGCCGCCACTCATAGCGACAACAACACGTGGTTTCTTCTTAGACGCATCCATAGTAAGTCTAGGATAACCTCGGTTCGTCAGTAGGCGAAATATTTACAAAGTTGGAACTGGTTTTCAGGTATATCGATAGTCGTTCCAAGGCTCCAGAACCAATCATTCTGCGCAAGCAGCAATTGCGGCGCAAGTACGCCTGCAGCGCTGGGCACGATACAATGGTCGAGTGACATCCCCGACAGCCCCTAACAGCCCCACCACGACCACCGCCAACCAGGCGGCGCGACTAACGATAGATGTCGCGTCGGACCGTCAGGCGAGCGATATCGTGCTGCTGGACATCCGCGAGGTCAGCGGGTTCGCCGACTACATGGTAATCATGACTGCGAACAGCGCGAGGCAGACGCGTGCGCTGGGGGATGAGATCGAAGATCAGGTGAACAAGGCAGGATTCCGTATCCACCATCGCGAGGGCACGCCGGACTCCGGCTGGATCCTGCTGGACTTCGGCGACCTGGTAGTGCACGTGTTCGGCGAAACCCAGCGAGAGTACTACCGGCTAGAGCAGGTCTGGAAGACCGCGAAAGAGCTGGTTAGGCTTCAGTGATCCAGCGCTGGGTGTCGCGCTCGTAGGACAGCAACTCCTCAGGCCTGAAGAAGATCGCTAGCTCACGCTCGGCCGACTCCGGCGAGTCTGAGCCGTGGATGAGATTGCGCCCCAAGTCCTGCGCCATGTCCCCCCTGATCGTACCCGGCAACGATTTCTGCGGGTCAGTCTCGCCCATACAAGCACGGACTGCCGCAGCGGCGTTATTCCCCTCGATCGCCATCGCGACGATAGGGCTGGATGTCATGAACGCGGACAGGCCTTTGAAGAAGCCCTTCTCCACGTGCTCAGCGTAGTGCTGCCTGGCCCGATCCATGTCCATTTGCATGAGTTTCATGCCGACGATCTGCATGCCTCGATCTTCGAGGCGAGAGATGATGCGCCCAGCGAGTCCGCGCTGTAGCGCATCAGGTTTCAGTAGTACGAGCGTTCGGTCTGCCAAGTCTGGGCTCCTCTGCGACAACGCCCGCCTAAAGGCGAACCATCGTCTCGGTTACGTTTTTCGTAGGCTACCACAAGGGTGGCCCCTTGACCCACTGGCCTTCGTGGGCCGCTCGGGTCGGCGAAGGAGGGCTGGTCCCGGTCCTAGCCCTTTCTTGTACGAATAACCCTAGAGGCCGAAGGCACGGGCGAAATTGCCACCGAGGAGTTTGACCTTGTCTTGGTCGGATAGGCCCGGGTTGTTCTCGATGCCCGTCGATGAGTTGGGCAGCTTCTGGAACTCAGGATGCGGGAAGTCGGTGCCGATGACGTAGTTATCCGCACCGTAGGCTGCTATGAGTTGCTCCAGCGGCTCGACGTTCTCCACCGCGGTCATGCAGTGCTGCAGGATGAGCTCGCTGGGTCTGGTGTTGGTGCGCGAGCAGGCGCGCTCGATGAAAAAAGAACGGTCGGCACCATGCATGGCGTAGGACATCCAAGTGGCACCCGCCTCATAGAACACGAACTTCAGCGCTGGGAACTGGTCGAGCACACCACCAATCGTGAGAGCCGCGCAGGCGACGGTATAGTCGAGCCCAAACCCGAGGTACGTCCCGATGTGCATCCGGTGGTAGCGCTCGGTGCCTACCATTGGGTACTCGGTCTGGTGGTCGTACATCGTGCCCCGATGGCCTTGCGTGTGGTTGTGAACGCTGCACATCAGGCCCAGGCCTCCGACGGCCTCCCAGAAGGGGTAGAGCTCGTAGGCATCTAGGTTCTGATCTCCCCAGCTTCCACAGAGACTCACTGCCTTCAGGCCAAGGGCCGCCGCACGTTCCAGCTCTTTTACCGAGGCGTCGATGTCATCCCAAGGAACCGTGATGAGGCCGATGAAACGGTCGGGATACCGCTTCTGAATGTCGGCTGACTCATTGTTGTAGAGCTTCGCCAATGCGGTGCGCAGCCAGAGCGGCGTGTCGCCCTGCGCTTTCAGCGGTGACGGCATGGCGCGTTGCGTGTTCAGGACCTGCATATCGAATCCCAGGCGGTCCATCTCTTTGATACGAGCCTCGAGATCCCACTCCGGGTCGCCGGTGTGATCGGCGGTCGCACCAGTGCCCGTGAGCGCTGCCCGAACGCTATCAGCGTCCACCACCCGCTCGGCGTCATGCCACATCACGTCCCGCAGTTGAGCGTTGAGCGATCGCGACAGCATATCCTTGAGCTGCGCATAGTCCACTGTCAGGTTGAAGTGCGTGTCGGCGTCTATCTTCTTGGTTCGGATCTCTGTAACCACGCTTGCCTCCTGCGTTTGCTCGCTGAACTGGCTTGGGGTAGCTTATCAGCCGCCTCTAGCGACCTGCTTGGGCGGCTTCGGTGCCGTGATGGTCGGAGACCGTAGGTAGCGCGGCGCGATGCTTGCCACAGGGTCGGCGTCGCCCGCGTCCAGGCGCAGCGTGCCCAACTCAGCCACCCCCGCTATGCGGCTGAGCGGGGCGGGCTCTATGACCAAGTGCGCCTTCGCGCCAAACGCCTCGCGTATCGCATCCGCATGCTGCGCGACTCCCTCGCCGCAAAACACCGTGTGCCGTCCGCGAGCCGACAGCATCGCCTCCAACGGTGTCACGCGATCCGGGGTACGCCGCCTCCAGTCGACGTCTTGCTGAAAGCGGGCCCAGCCGACGATGCCGCGCCCTGACTCGATCAGCGCACACACGGGTAGGCCCGCGCCTCGGTGGGGGTACGCGCTCGCCTCGAGCGTGCTCACGCCGACTATCGGCACGCCCGCTGCGAAGGCCAGCCCCTTGGCTGCGCCCAAACCAGACCGCAGCGCCGAGAAGCCACCCGGCCCCCGAGCCACGGCTACGCCTGCAACGTCCGCCATCCTTGCGCCAGCGGCGTCCATTGCTGCCTCCACTGCCGGCATGAGTTCAGACGTATGGTTGTGCCGCGAATACCAGGAATACACACGAACGAGCGCACCGGCAGACCAGAGTCCGACCGCTCCATAGCGAGTGGATGTGTCTATCGCCAGGTACAGGCCAGTCATGTGGTTCGTCCGTCCAGGGGGCCAGCATCTTTGAGTCGAATGATCATCGATTCATATCGCGTGCCGTGCGCCGCGAGGGTCAGCACACGCTCGACGAGCGTGTCGCCCTCAGCCAGCGAAATCTCGAGGAAATCGCCCGGGAAGACTGCCGTCGCTCGTTCTGCCCATTCCACAACGCAGGCGCCCGTCTCCAACATTTCATCGATGCCCAGATCCTCCACCTCGGCTAGGTCATCCACCGAAGCCGCGCCGTCGAATCGGTACAGGTCCAGGTGGTAGATAGGAATGCGCCCTGCGTACTCGTGGACGAGCACGAACGTCGGGCTGTGCGCGTACTCAGTGACGCCTGCACCCCAAGCAATCCCCTGGGTCAGCGTGGTCTTGCCTGCACCCAACGTGCCGCCCAGCAACACCACGTCGCCTACTTCAAGCGCCTCGCCGATGGACCTGCCGAACGCCTGCGTCGCCTCAGGGCTGGTCGTGGTGAGCGTTAGGCCGCTCATGCGGACAAGTGCTCCCATCCCGCGTTGGTCACTTCCAGGTCGTTGCCGTCGGCGCCCAACACCACCACACCAGCGGCGGAGCCGTTGGCGATCTCACCGACCACCGCTGCGCCATCGATCGCCGCGACCGCCCTCTCGACGGCTTCGCGTGGGCCGGTGAACACCACCTCGTAGTCTTCACCGCCGCCCAAGGCGCACAGCAGCGCCTCCTCTTCGGAGAACGTCTCAAGCAAGGCAGGTGCCACGGGTACACGGGCGGAATCGATCTTAGCTGCAACGCCACTGGCGCGGCACAGCTTGGCTAGGTCCGCTACCAGGCCGTCCGACACGTCCATAGCACCGGTCACGCCGGCATCGAGCAGCGCTTGACCTGTGGAGACCCGTGGCCTGGGGCGGCGATGCGCCGTCAGCAAGGCATCGTTGGAGATAAGGCCACGTTGTATCACGCGCAATCCGCCTCCAGAACCGCCCAGCGGGCCCGACACGCCAACCAGGTCCCCTGGCCGTGCCACATCGCGACGCAACAGCGCACCCTCGCACACGCCGACGAGCGCCACGGAGGTGAACACATCGCGAGACGACACGATGTCGCCGCCTGCGATCAGCGTCCCATATGTCCGACATGCCTCAATCATGCCTGCGTAAAGGTCGTCGATGGAGGCCACGTCCAGCGAACCCGGGATACCGAGGGTGACAATCCCCACCAGCGGCGTCGCGCCCATGGAGATGACATCGCTCACGTTGGCCGCCCAAACCCGCCAGCCCAGGTCTGCCCAAGATGTCGTCTGCTGCGTGAAGTGAACGCCCTCGACGGCGGTGTCGGTGGTCGTCACCTCGACGCCGCGGGCGAGCGACCAAGCAGCTGCATCGTCGCCGATACCGAGCACCAGCTTGAACCCGCCCGCCGTCGGAGCAGCCAGCGACGCGCGCTCGATCATGTTCCCGATACGCTCGATAAGAGGGAATTCGCCCAATTCACCTACGGTAGTCACGCGGGGATTATAGGCGGCTGGCAGCCCAGCGGCCTAGGAAACGTCTAATCGTAGTGGCGGCCAAGAGTTGGTGCCTAGGCGCGGCCCTTGGATTGGGCGCTGCAAGAAGGCAAAAGGAAGAGGCGGGGTTTCCCCCGCCTCTTCCAGGGAGATGGGAGGAGTCCCCCGGTCCACTCGACACTGCACAACTACTTATTGCCCCATTTGATTGATCGTCGAGAGGGGCCACCCAAACCGTGTGTTGCGTCTCGCTTGTCTATAGCTTAGATGCACGCTTCATCGCATCGGTTACATCCGGGTTACGGTCGTGTGAACAGGATGTTTCACGCCTCGGCACAAGAACGGCGGGGGGGGGGGGGCGAATGGCCGTCCCTGTTCTTGTATCTCGCAGGGTAAAAACGGTTAACGGCCTCCCACGAACATGCGCTCGGCCAGCGCTTCTAGCCCGAATTCCTCATCGGGCAGTACATCTTCGATTGCTCGCGCCGAGTAATACGACTCGCCGAGTCCTGGAGGCGTACCGCCATCGGCTACCGTGTCGATCGCGCGCAGCAACATCCTGCGCGTCATGATGACCGCCCGATCCGTTTGACCCAAATGCTCCTTGGATCGGTTCACGATAGGCCCCATGGCCTCCTGCACCGCGCGGTCCTGGGCGTTCACTCCCTGGATGCCTGTGAAATTCTCATTGCGCTGCATGTCACGATCGATCAACCAATCGTTGCGGGGGTTCACTGCGGCCCTGAAGGTCACGGGATCAACGAACGCGGGACCGTTTCCGCTGACCTCCTCGTTCTTCTCACCCTCAGTCAACGCCTCATCCAGGCTATAGAACCAGTTCCACACCATGGTGGTGTTGTCGTCTATGGGAACCCAATGGTGGCCTGCGACCTTGAACTTGTACCAAGAACCGTTGTTGTTCAGCTGTGCCGCTCGGATTTGAATGTGCGGCATCACGAAGTGATAGCCGCGAACGTAGTTCTGCCCCTTGCTGGGGAGCCCGCGTGAATTCGTGTAGCGATACCCGTAGTCGGTGGGCTCAACATCCAGCTTGCCGGCGAGCCCCTCCTTCCGGAGTCCGTCCAGACCGATGCCTTTGCCCTCACCGATCTTCCGGTGCAGGAACGACGAGTGGATGCTGTCGATGCCGCCCTCGAGCCCTTGAAGCCAGTTGCACTCTTCGATCACTTTGGAAGCACCACGATGTGTCTCAGGTTGCTGCGTGAATTCGAACTTGGGCAACGCAGGCTTCAGCTCTGGGGGGCCCATGTACGCCCAGATCACGCCGCCTATCTCCTCCGTCGGGTAGGCGACCATCTTCACCTTGTGCTTGAAATCGAATTCTTCAGGCTCGTTGGGCATGTCCACGCAATCCCCCAATACGTCGAACTTCCAGCCGTGGTACACACAGCGCAGGCCGTTCTCCTCATTGCGTCCCAGGAACAGGGATGTGAGGCGGTGCGGGCACCACTCGGAGATTAGTCCCACGCGGCCGCTGGTGTCACGAAAGGCCACCAGATCCTCGCTCAGGATACGCACGCGGATGGGATCCCCATCGTTGTCCGCAACCTCGCGGGATAGCAGTACCGGCTGCCAGTACCGGCGCATCAAGTTCCCCAAAGGGGTTCCTGGCCCCACCCTGGTCAACTTCTCGTTATCAGCAACTGAAAGCATCTTCGGCCTCCTCGCAGCCGTTGGAACGGCTGTGGCGAATCACCTAAATAAGATCCAGGTCAGGCGATCCGAGCGAACATTTTGTCCGCCAATACATCAAGACCTGCGGCATCTTGCGGCAATACTTCCTCAATCCCACGCAGGTGGTAGTAGGTATCTGACGCACCGGGCGGTACACCGCCGTCCTGTACCACTGCGACAGCGTTCATCAACATCTTACGCATCGTGATGATCGCTTTGTCCGTCTGACCTAAATGTTCGTACGAGCGATTAACAATAGATCCCATCGACTCCTGCACCGCGCGGTCCTGAGCATTCACTCCATCGATTCCGGTGAAGCTGGCCGTACGCTGTTTGGCGCGATCAATCTGCCAGTCGTTACGCACGTTGCCCAGCGCGCGGAATGTTCGCTGATCCACCTCATTGGGCCCATTACCGAAGCCTCGTTCCTCTTTTTCATCCTGTGTCAACGGCTCATCAAGGCTGTAAAACCAGTTCCAGACAAGCGTCGAGTGATCGTCGATTGGCACCCAGTGGTGGCCTGCAATCTTGAACTTGAACCAAGAGCCGTCGTTGTTCAATTGCGCTGCACGGATCTGCACATGCGGCATCACGAAGTGGTAGGAGCGGACGTAATTTTCCTCCCTACCAGGAATCGGACGATGCGCAGCGTAGCGGTATCCGTAGTCCTCGGTCTCCACGTCGAGTCGACCGGCAGTAGCGTCCGCACGCAAACCGTCGAACCCGAGGCCGTCGCCGGCTGCCAACTTGCGATGAAGGAACGATGAGTGAACCGAGTCCAGCCCGCCCTCTAGGGCTTGCAGCCAGTTGCACTCCTCGATGACCTTAGACGCACCCCGATGTGTCTCCGGCTGTTGGGTAAACTCGAATGCGGGCGCAGGCGGTTGAAACTCTGGCGGACCCATGTATACCCAAATCACGCCACCCATGTCCAACGTGGGGTACGCAACCATATTAACCTTGTGCTTGAAATCGAATGCTTCGGGCTCGTTGGGCATGTCAACGCAAGCGCCCGACACATCGAACTTCCAACCGTGGTACACACAACGCAGGCCGTTCTCCTCGTTGCGGCCCAGGAACAACGACGTTAGGCGATGCGGGCACCACTCAGAGATCATCCCCACGCGACCACTGGTGTCACGAAACGCCACCAGATTTTCACCCAGGATCCGCACTCGAATCGGATCGCCATCAGGCTCGGCCACTTCACGCGAGAGCAGCACGGGTTGCCAATACCGGCGCATAAGATTGCCCATGGGAGTACCAGGACCCACCCGCGTTACTTTGTCGTTATCAGAAACAGAGAGCAACTCTGGTCTCCTCTCGCCCATCAAAACGGGCTGAGGGTTATCACTCGGCCAAGGTATTCAACTTCAGGCGCTGGTCGAGAGCCCCACCAATTCGGGCGATGGTAGGTCGGCCTTCAATTAGTGTCAACGTGGGAGTCTTGCATACCACGGGACAACCTGAGGATTCGGGAATCACGTCTATGATCTCGCAACAAGTCGTCCTTGAACTAGACCGGTCAATCAACTATCTATTCCCCCGTTCCCCGCGATTCGGTGCGGTAACGACCGCTTAGCCAAACCTCTCCACTCGAAGCCTACATTCACATACAGTCCTGCACGCTATGACAGAAACTAAAACGCGAGGGCGGAGTGACGAGTCGATCAAACCAAAAGGTCGTTCGGCGCTCGATGGAAGCTTAGCAGGAACCGAGGGAGCCGCCTGAGAGCAGCGTAGCCAGCACACGCACGTCGGAAACGTCCTCGAGATGCGCAACGAGATCGATCACCTCACGCAATGACGCATCGTCGATCCATGAGCCAGCATGTTGAGCACAGGCAATGAACTTCTGCTCACGCTGATCGTCCGTTAGCGGATTGTCACGGTGCCCGGGCGCCTGGTCAACACGGCGCGTGCGCTTTTCGCCTGAGCCCAGCGTTACTTCGACGATCCCCGAACGGCCCAGCGACGCGTCCACCTCCCACTCGATGATGTTCGCGATACGCACCGCCTGGTAGTCGAACAGCCCCTCAGTCGTCGGCTGGAGGTCCGCCAGCGTCATATTGCCAGTCGCCAGCGCCTTGGCTGTCGCAAACAGCACACTGTCCTCCGCCTCGACCGGCGCCTGCGGGTTGCGGCGTATCTGGCTCGGCTCGCAGAAGCTAGCCAGGTGCGGCTCGCCGATGATTCGGACGCTCTGAACGTCAGCTGGGTCGAGGTCGCGGTGCAAGTCGGAGGCAGCCGCGATGAACACGTGAGCCACTCCGGTCGTCGGCCACGGCTTGAATCCCACGTTCTTCAGAAAAAATTCCTCGCCAAGGCCGTCGACCAATGACGGTCGATCGAACGCGCCGTCGTAGTACGTGGGGAAGAAGCCTGCCCTGCCCTCGAAAACGTTGCAGTCACCCCGCAATCCGTGCCGTGTGAGTAGCGCTGCCTGCATACCACCCTGGTTGCTAAACGCCGCATAGACAGCCTTCGCAGGCCGACCGTCCAGCACGGGCTGACGTCCGCCCGAGGCCTGCATGAACGCGAGGCCAAGCGCAGAGTGCGTCTGTAGCGCATCGAAATCAAGCATGTGAGATGCACTGACCGCAGACGCGAAGAACCCCGGCATTTGCGTGGGCTGCGGCTTGGCCTCGGTGTACGCCGACTCTGCCTTCACGAGGGCCACGCCGATGCGGGACATCAGCTCAGCGCCGACGGCGATAGCGGCCATCAACTCCTTACCCGTCGCGCCACCGCGTAGCTCGGCCGCCGCGAACGCCGACGGAAACGTCACTGGCCCCAGATGGCCCGAACCCACTGCAGTCGTATCGTCGAAGTTCAGCGCGTGCGCCATCCCACCGTTGACCATCGCAGCAGCCGCACTCGGCAGGCGATCGCCGAAGCCGAGCAACGTCGCTTCAGGCGCGCCACCAGCGCCGCGAGCCCAAGACAGCAACTGGGGAATCCCCACCCCCAGCGTGTTCGCCGCGAGGGTCGTCGACAACGTATCAAGCACCAGCCAACGCAGAATGCGACGCACATCGTCCGGGAGGTCACCGTACGTCGCCCGCGAGGCGTACTCCGCCCACGTCACAGCTAAGTCCTGCGTTCCGTTAGTCACCGGGGGCCTCCTAGAGTGAAAGGGCCAAATTGAGCGGCTACTGCGGTGGCGCCATTCTTACACGAAACGCGCGAGCCATGCCTGACTCGCCTAAACCAAGCGTTCGATGAACAACGACGCGAATCCGAGGAACAGGAAGAACCCCGCTATGTCCGTGGCCGTGGTGACGACGACGGCCGACGACACGGCAGGGTCTTGGCGGAGTGCCCTCAGCAAGAGCGGCACACCGGCGCCGACGACGCCAGCGACAAGCATGTTGCCCAGCATCGCCACGCCGAGCACCAGCGCCAAGATCGGCTCGCCGACCCACACCAGGCCGACCAATCCCACAAGCACCGCTAGGTAGAGGCCATGCAGGCCGCCCAGCAGCGATTCGCGGATCAGAACCCGCCGCGCGTGGCGCCCCGTTAGCTCACCCAGAGCGATACCGCGCACCACCAAGGTGAGCGTCTGCGTCCCGCCAATCCCGCCTTGACCCGCGACGACGGGAAGGAATACGGCAAGCACCGCCAGGCGCTCGATCGTCGACTCGAAGAGGCTGACCACGCCTGCAGCTGCGAACGTCGTCAGCAGGTTCAGCGTGAGCCAAGGCAACCGAGTCCTCACGGACCGGCCAAAGGAACCAAACACCCGTTCACCCTGCATGCCCGCCATGCGGAACATGTCCTCGGTCGCCTCTTCCGCCGCAACGTCCAGCAGCTCGTCTGCGTGGATCACTCCCAACAGCACTCCCTCTTCGTCCGTGACGGGAAGCTGCGAAAGGTCGTACCTCGCGACCATACGGGCACACGCTTCCTGGTCCTCTGACACTTTCACCGACACTGCCGACTCCATGAGATCGCTGACCACCTGATGCAGTCGCGCCAGCGCCAGCCGTCGCAGGCGCACCCAACCCACCAAATGCCGGCCCACGTCAACGACAAAGATCGTCGCCACGTCACCGTGCTCCTCGTTGATCAGCCGCACCGCGTCCAACGCAACTGCGGCCGTCGTCCCTGCCAGCACGGCAACGTATTCAGTCGTCATGCGACCACCGGCCACGTCATCCGCATATCCAAGCAACGGCTCGACTCTTGCGGCGCGCATCATCGCCGTAAGCGCTCCTTGGGCTTCCGCGTCCGGCATCGCGTGCAACACGTCAGCAGCGGTATCCGGGCTCACTAGGTCAAGGACATCCGCTACATCCTCGGCCGTGAGGAGCGCCGTGATCTCGGCGGCGTCCTCCGGGTACATCTCCTCGACGATTCGGGACGTGGCCTCGCTGCCCAGCGTCTGTATCAACAGCGGGCGCAATTCATCGGCAAGTTGGCCGACCACTGCCGCCTGGTCCACTGAGCGCAGCCCTTCGAGTACCCGTACCGCAGCATCCGCGTCGTCCGACTCCAACAGTACGGCTATCGCCGCCGCGATATCGTCGATGGAGGCGCCAGAAGCGGGGTCTAACGAATTCTGCCCAGTGTCCACCCCCTGGGGATCCAAAGGCGTGTTGTCGTTGGTCATGTCCACCCTCCTGATCGGTGCCTAATCACTGCCCTTAGGATAGGCTGCCACGGAGCGTAGAATTCCCTTATGCGCACCCTGGTCATCAGCGATATCCACTCCAACCTCGAAGCTCTCAACGCCGTCTTCGCCGCTGCCGAAGAGGATGAGCCCGTCGAGCGCATCCTCTGCCTTGGCGACATCGTTGGCTATGGCCCTGCGCCCATGGCCTGCCTCGAGGCGCTGTGGGAACGCCACGCAGTCTCCATCCAAGGCAATCACGACGCTGCCGTCGCGGGCACAATCGGCGTGGACAACTTCAACCTCTACGCCGCTGAGGCCGCGCGTTGGACCACCCAACAGCTATCGAGCGACGCCGTCCAGTATCTGGCGGATCTCCCCGGACAATTGGTGGACGAATCCTTTCTGCTCGTTCACGGCTCGCCCAAGGGGCCTCTCTGGGACTATCTCATGTCCTACGGCCAAGCGGTCGAAGCCTGGGCCTCCACGGATTCTTCGGACGTCCTCGTGGGTCACAGCCACTACCAGTTCGCTGCCGAGGCCGGACGCGGAGTCGAAAACCCAGGGCCGAACGGCCTCACGGTACCTCTTGGACACGCGCGACTCGTGGTCAATCCGGGCAGCGTCGGCCAGCCCCGCGACCGCGACCCACGAGCCGCGTATGCGATCTACGACGACGAGGCAAGGATGATCTACCTGCATCGCGCGTGGTACGACATCAACGCGACCCAGCGGGCGATGGCCGATCAAGGCCTCCCGGAACCGCTTATCAACAGACTCTCCCTTGGTCGATAAGCGGCACTCATCACAGACCTAGGGCGACCAAGGCGGCTCCTTATGGTAGAATTCACCGGTTAGTCAAGAATCAGCAGAGCTAGAGGCGAGGCGCGTCCCCGATGCTACGAATCCGATTGTTCCGTGTAGGCAAGAAGAAGCAACCCAGTTACCGGATTGTGGTAGCGGATGCCCGGTCGCCCCGTGATGGCGCGATCGTCGAGCAGGTAGGCATCTACAACCCGCTCACCGACCCGGCCACCGTCGTGATCGACAACGAGAAAATTCAAAAATGGCTAGGCGTTGGCGCCAAGCCGTCTGACACCGTACAGCGTCTGCTAGATCGGCAGAACGTTCCGGAGAAGGCCGAAGCGTAATGAAGGAACTGGTCGAGTACATCGCCAGGACCATTGCGACCAATCTTGATGACGTCAAGGTAACCGAAGAAGTCGAAGACGGTGGGCACATCATCATCCGGCTTGAGGTTCACCCCGACGACAAAGGGAAGGTGATCGGTCGCCAGGGCCGCGTAGCCCAGGCCATGCGCGTTCTCCTTCGCGTGACCGCCATCAAAAACGACTCCCGAGTCACCCTAGAGATTGTTTAGCCGGGCCCCCGCCCGCCGCGGCCCCCATGGCCAACGAATCATCTCCTTCTGACGCCCCTTCCCCAGGCATCCCCGAGCTTCCCCCGGGGCACGTTCGAGTTGGCAGCATTGTCGGTACCCACGGCAACGACGGCCGTATCCGTGTCGACGCTGAAACGGATAACCCTGAGCGATTCGCCAAAGGAAGCACGTTACTCATCGGCGGCGCGCCCTACACCGTGGCGCGCGTCACCTACGCCGCTGGCGGAAACATTCTCATCGTCGATCTGAATGAACTCACCACACGCGAGCAGGCCACCGCGTTGGTCAAGCACCTCATACTCGTCGCAACCGACGACACGCCCGCCCTCCCCGAGGACACCTACTACCACTACCAGCTCATCGACATGACTGTCGTGGACCCTGCGGGAACCGAGCTGGGCAGGGTCGCCGAAGTCATCGCCACCGGCGCAAACGACGTCTACGTCGTCACCGCCGAGGGATCGGAACTCATGATTCCGGCGCTCGCCGATGTGGTCATCGATGTCGATGTCGTCAACGCTCGCATGACTGTTGACGTACCCGAAGGGATCGAGCCACGGTCGACCATCCCCAAGCCCAAGAATCGCCCGGCCCGGCGGCGGCCCGCTCGTTCGAATCGACCGCCGAACACAGCTACACCCTCAGCCTGAGCCATCGTTCTTGCCGACTTCGAGCCCCAAACTTGGTATTATTGAGGAACCAGGGCAACAGCCCAGACCCTAGACAGGTGGATTGCTATGTCAGGACATTCCAAGTGGTCAACGATCAAACACAAGAAGGCCGCGATCGACGCGAAGCGCGGCGCCGCCTTCACGAGGCTCGCCAGGGAAGTTACCGTCGCCACTCGTGCGGGCGCCAGCGGCGACCCCGCCATGAACTTCCGCCTGCGACTCATCATGGATAAGGCGAAGGCCGCCAACATGCCGGCGGAGAACGTCGACAGGGCTATCAAGAAGGGGCTAGGCATCGGCAGCGACGGTGCCGTCTTCGAAGAGATCACCTACGAGGGGTACAGCCCCGGTGGCGCAGCCATCATGCTCATGGCGCTCACGGACAACCGCAACCGCACCGCATCCGAGATTCGCGCAGCCTTCTCCCGCGCTGGCGGCAACATGGGCGAGTCCGGCTCGGTTGGCTGGATCTTCGAATCTATGGCCGTCATCTCCGTTGAGGGTGTCAGCGAGGAACAAGCCGAGGAGATCGAGCTCGCAGCGATCGACGCAGGTGCCGATGACTTCAAGTCGGAAGAGGGCAACCTGGAGATCTCCGGCCCACCTTCTTCGCTCCAGGCACTCCTGGAGTGCCTGAAAGAGCAAGGCCTCGAGCCCTCCAACGCAATCGTCACCATGGTGCCCAAAACGTTGATGGAACTCGACCCCACCAAGGCTGGCCAGACGATGCGACTCATCGACAAGATCGAGGAGTTGGAGGACATCCAAGAGGTCTACACCAACGCCGACTTCCCCGAAGAGGCCCTCGAAGCCTACGGCGCCTGATTCGCGCCGTGTGCCCGTGTCCTCGAAGGCGTGCCCGCCCACCCAGGTGCTTGCGCGGTGCCGCCGACCGGCGACACCATCACGAACGAGCCCCGTCCCCGGACCGCCTGGCGACCTTCGGCCCCAGCCCCAATCAGCCCCATTTTGAGCGCGCCTGAAGGGGACCTCTCTCCTGTTTCCTGAGCGCAGCGCAGCGCAGTCGAAGGATCGCTCACCGCCCCTCCCCAAAGCGCCGAGCGATCTTTAGTCCCGGCGCCGAAGCCAAGAGATCCCCGGGCTCGCACCGACCTCATGTGCGCCTGAGCCTCCAACGAGCCCGGGGCATCCCAGCCGTGAGATTCAACCGCGACCGTCCCCACCGTGCCTAGACTCACCTCGGCTACAACCAGGCTTGGGCCGCCGTGTACCGGTAGCCCGAGTAACGGGTGAGTGCCCCTGCGTGTAACGCGCGCGCGTTCAACGCCCGGTACGGCAGCAACCTCGACGTAAGCATCCACACCACGGTCGGCACCAGCATCGCGCCTAGCAACGTCGCCATCACCGTGAGCGTAACCATCGCCGCACGTCGCATCGTTATATTGTTATGTTGAAGCGCGTGTCCATGATGGTCAAAGTACGCCCGCGCCCTTGGCGATGCATGACGCGACCCACGCCCGCTGCCTCCCGCCTGGGCAGAGGCGAACGCTCGCCAATAGCACCGTCCCCAGCTCGCGGAAAGCGGGCCATTCGACTGTTCCTTCGTTGGCACCTCGCTCACTACAATGATTCCGGTCCAACTATGGCCGACGTTGGAGGACGTATGCGCGTGCTAGGAGTAGACCCCGGAACGAAATTCCTCGGGTACGGGGTGCTCGAAGTCGACGGCCCCAGCACCCGCTGCCTCGCGTGGGGAACACTAGAGGGCGGTAAGAGCCGCGAGATCCACCGACGCCTCTTCCTGCTCCACCAATCGCTTCGTGAAGTGGTCGACCGGTGGAGCCCGGACGAGATGGCCATTGAAGAGCCATTCGTCGCACCGGAACGCGGCGCAAAGTCCGGCGTCGCCGTTGGCCAGGCGCAAGCGATCGCACTGCTACTCGCAGCCGCCACCGGCATGACCGTGCATCGCTACGCCCCCTCGCAGGTCAAAGCAGCAGTCGCCAATTATGGCGCTGGAAATAAAGCACAGATACAACGTGCGGTCCAACTCGTGCTTGGCCTTGGCCCGAGTGACGCCATGGGGGAAGACGCCTCCGACGCCCTCGCCATCGGCCTCTGCCACATCCAGTACAGCCGCACCGCAAGCATCACCGGCGTGCCTGCCGGCCTGCACAGAGGACGCAGCCGATGAGCATCATCGCGGGCATCGAAGGACTGCTCGAATCTAAGCGCCCCGACTCCGCGCTCGTGCGCGTTGGCGGCGTCACGTTTCAGGTCTGGGTGCCAGGCCACGACCTCGCCGCCTTGCCTGCAACCGGCTCCGTCGTACGCCTCGTCACACACCTGGTGGTACGCGAGGACGACCTCCAACTCTACGGGTTCGTGGACGAGCGTGGACGCACGATGTTCGAATCGCTGCTGGGCATCAGCGGAGTCGGGCCCAAGGCTGCCCTTGCCGTGCTATCCGTCATGTCGGCAGAAGAGCTGGTGACCTGCATTCTCTCAGGCGACGCCACCGCCATCACCAAAGCGCAGGGCGTCGGCAAGCGCACGGCGGAGCGCATCATTCTCGAACTCAAGGGAAAGGTCGAAGACGAGTTGGGCGGCATGCCTCTCCCCGCAACGTCTTGGATTCCCGCGGGCAGTGCGGGCGACCCTGCCCTTGCAGCGCTCCTCGGACTTGGTTTTTCTGCACTGGAAGCTCGGCAGGCGCTCGGCGTCGAGCAGGAGGAGGGGCTTACCATCGACGATCGCGTGCGGCGCGCACTTCAGCGCATAGGAACCAACAATGGCAACTGACGAACAACTCACCCCGGACGGAGAAGCACCTTACGACGACTGGGCCGACCTCTATGACAAGGTCTACGCCTACCTGGACTACGACATCGGGTTCTACCGCTCGCAGGCGGAGGCCAGTGGAGGTCCCGTGCTGGAACTGGGATGCGGCACCGGCCGCGTCGCCCTTGCCCTGGCTGACGCAGGATTTGACGTCACAGGCGTGGATATCTCACCGCGCATGATCGCGCAGGCCAACGCCAAGGCGGCGGGTCTGGGCCTGACATCGAAAGCCAGCTTCGTCGTTGGCGATATGGCCGACGCCGATCCAGCCAACGTCCGTGCCGAAGGCACGTTCGGCCTGGTCTGCTTCCCCTTCAGGTCGTTCCAGTCCATGCTCGCAGTCGAAGACCAACGAGAAGCGCTGCAGGCCGCAGCCGCCCAGCTCCGCGAAGGCGGCCTGCTCGCACTCGATACCTTCGCGCCCGACATGGAGCAATTGGGGGACAGGCGCGACGAGGCCATACCGTTCCACATCCGCGACGTCGACCAGCCCGACGGTGGCAACATTGTCGTGTGGGGCCAGAATCTCTGGGACGGCGTCTCCCAGGTCAACTCGGCGCGGCTCATCGTCGAGGAATTGGACTCCAACGGCCTTTCGGTGGCGCGTCACTTCCGTGACTTCGATCTGCGCTACACATTCCGCTATGAGATGGAACATCTGCTGGAGCTCTCGGGGTTCACGCTCGAAGCCGTTTACGGCGATTTCGAGGGCGGCGAGGTCACGGACCAATCCGACGATCTCGTCTGGATCGCCCACAAAACGAACTAGCAGGTGCGACAATATTCGCATGACGCTGGCCAACCGACGCATCGACAACAGTACTCCCTTCAAGGTCGTCGCCGACTTTGAACCGGGCGGGGACCAGCCGCAGGCGGTGAAACGCTTAGTGGGTGGCGTCGCTGCCGGCCTCAAGCACCAAACCCTGTTGGGCGTCACGGGCTCCGGCAAGACCTACACGATGGCCAAGGTGGTCGAGCAGGTGCAGCGACCAACACTGGTCATCGCTCCCAACAAAACGCTGGCCGCGCAGCTCGCGCAGGAATTCAGGGATTTCTTCCCCGACAACGCCGTGGGCTACTTCGTCTCCTACTACGACTACTACCAGCCCGAGGCCTACGTCCCGAGTACAGACACGTACATCGAGAAGGAATCCGATGTCAACGACGAGATCGACAAGCTGCGGCACTCCGCAACGCGATCGCTCATGACACGACGCGACGTGCTGATCGTGGCATCGGTCTCATGCATCTACGGTCTGGGCTCGCCGGAGGAGTACTTCGCCTTCGTGGAGACGATCACAAAAGGCGAACGCAAGAACCGCCAGAAGCTCTCGCGCCGCCTCATCGAGATGCAGTACCAGCGCAACGATTTCGACCTTGCGCGAGGTCGCTTCCGGATCCGAGGGGACACTTTGGAGATCCTCCCCGCCTACGAAGATATCGCCATCCGCGTCGAGTTCTTCGGCGACGACATCGAGCGCATCGTCGAGCTCGACCCGCTGACCGGCGAGCTGGTGGCGGAGCACGAGTCCATAGACATATACCCCGCCAAGCACTTCGTCACCTCGCGGGAAAAGCTCGACGAGGGCGTGATCGAGATCGAGCAAGAGATGGAGTATCGGGTCGCCGAGCTCAAAGCAGAGGGCAAATTGCTCGAGGCCCAGCGCATCGAGCACCGCACGCGCTACGACCTGGAGATGCTGCGCGAGACCGGCTACTGCTCAGGCATCGAGAACTACTCGCAACCCTTGGGGCGACGGCCGCGTGAGAGCACGCCGTGGACGCTGATGCACTACCTGCCGGATGACTTCCTACTAATCCTGGATGAGTCCCATATGGCCATCCCCCAGCTCCACGGCATGTTCCACGGGGAGATGGCCCGGAAAGATTCGCTGATCAATTTCGGGTTCCGGCTGCCATCGGCGAGGGACAATCGTCCGCTGAACTTCGAGGAATTCGAAGGCATGGTCGACCAGGCAGTCTACGTCTCAGCGACACCCGGACCCTACGAGTACAAACACAGTGACCAGGTGGTCGAGCAGGTCATCCGGCCCACCGGACTCCTCGACCCAACCATCGAAATCAAGCCCACCACTGGCCAGATAGACAATCTGCTGGAGCAGATTCGCGAGCGCGTCGCCAAGAGCGAGCGAGCGCTCGTCACCACGCTCACCAAGCGCATGGCCGAAGAGCTCACCGACTACATGCGCGAGATGAATGTGAAGGTCCATTACCTTCACTCGGAGGTCGATACGCTCCAGCGCACGGAGATCCTGCGGGACCTGCGCCTCGGCATTTACGACGTGGTCGTTGGCATCAACCTCCTGCGTGAGGGGCTCGACCTACCTGAGGTCAGCCTTGTCGCCATCCTTGACGCGGACAAAGAGGGCTATCTGCGGTCCGTATCGTCGCTGGTGCAGACCATGGGTCGCGCCGCACGTCACGTGGACGGCCACGTAATCATGTACGCGGACAAAATGACCGACTCCATGAAACAAGCCATCGACGAGACCTCGCGTCGCCGCGAGATCCAGAACGCCTACAACAAACAGCACGGCATTGCCCCACAGAGCATCATCAAGGCCGTGCGCGACATCACCCAGTCCATCCGCCAGGCCGCAGAGCCTCGCGCCGCCTACACCGTCCGCAAGGACATGCCCAAGGATGAGCTCGCACGGGTCGTCAAGGGCCTGGAGCTGGAGATGAAGGCGGCGGCCAAAGAGCTGGAGTTCGAGAAGGCCGCCCTTCTACGCGACGAGATGACCGACCTCAAGAAGCTCCTGATCGCCCAAGAGGTCGTCGATCGCGGCAACGCAGGCTCCGTCGAGACCGAGTTCCGCGACCCCGCCGTCCGCTCGACGGGACGCCGCTCCCGCCGCAGGCGTTAACCGCCCACAACCCAACGGCCGCCTAGACGGTGGCCGTAACCTCGATCTCCACGCGCTTGCCAGGGGCGGAGTAGGCCTCCACGAACGCGTACTCAAACTCGGCGTTCGGTGCCGCGACCGCACCGCCGAACAGCTTCGCCATCTCATCCTGTGACTCGTTGCGTTGCAAGTAGAACGACACCTTCACCGCTTGGCTCCACGAGCTGCCCGCTGCCGCAAGCGACTCACCGATGCCTGCCAGGATCTCCGGCGCCTGCTCCGCCAGTGTTGGTAGCTCCGACGTCACGCCCGACAGGTACACCAGCGGTCCATACATCGCATAGCGGAGCGGCACCATGGGCGGGTCGTACTCCTTCAGTATCTTCGTCAGCCCAGAAGCCGGCTTCATAGCCACCAAGTCCACGGCGATACTCGCGCTGGACTCAAAGTGACCAGGATCGATGTAGGACGAGCTTGCCGACCGAGCATCGTTCGCGAGCATTTCCAGGCGGGCCCGGCTGCCGCGATTACGAGCCTCGGCATCGCGGGCCCACAGGCGCGTGCGGACGGTTCCTATCAGCGACACGCCTTCTTTCCTCAGTTCGAGGTCCATCCGCTCGAAGATGTCGCGCGTCTGGTCGTGCGCAGACCCTCCCGAGCGGCCTTCATCCGATAGTGCTACGAACTCCTGACCATGCCACTCAAAAACAGATTTCTGCACCGGGATCTCCTTGGGGGCCCTCATTCACGGCCCTACTCAGCAAACTGGTTGGCTAGACCATCCCACACCTGAGCAGGAATTGCCACAATTACCCGAGGGTGCCGCTCGCGTCGCTCGCCAACTATCCTTATCTCGCTATGCGCCTCCGCCTCACTACCGCCACCATCGCTGGCGCCACCGCCATCCTGCTCACCGCATGTGCGCCGCCTGGCGCTTCACCCAATGCCCTACCCGTCGGCATGGCTACGGCTCTCGTCCCTCCGGTGGCCGCCAACGCCTATGTCTACGTTCGGCCGCCAGCCAACGCCACATTCTCCAGCCACGCCCTGGGCGTCGACGAGCTGACGCTGGAGTCGGCGGCCGTGCTGCTCGCCAACGGGTCGGAAGGCTTCGCGGCGCGCGTCGTCACCGCAGCCGGTGGCGACGCAGGCCCTCTGAACGACGTCCCCGGCGGCTGGTCCGACGCCGGCGCTACTAGCCTGCGATTCGGCCCCAACTCACGGT
The DNA here is from genome assembly GCA_963579135.1 of Dehalococcoidia bacterium. Classification (GTDB taxonomy): domain Bacteria; phylum Chloroflexota; class Dehalococcoidia; order Lucifugimonadales; family Australimonadaceae; genus CALGTL01. The sequence goes on from CAUZFB010000002.1 coordinate 103,802, forward strand.
GGGGTAATCAGGTGCGCGATGCCTGGAACCAAGAGTCTTCAAAATCTTTCTCCGAACAGTTTCCGGGGGCCTGGCGCGACCTTCAGTCCATGCCTGACAACCCGCCTGCACAGCCCATCGCCGCAGGCTTCGTTCGGAACTTCGGCCCCCTGCTCGAGCATCTCATCGGTAAGGCGGGCATCAGCGTGCCCGATCTCGCCAGCGGCTTGTCGCTGGTGCGCATCAATCGCATCGCCTTCGTCGCGTACGCGGATGATTTCAGTGAGCTACCCGAGAGCGTCGAGCGCAGCGTGCTGCGCGACCTGAACGTGAGCATCCTCGCCGTCACCGACAGCCCGTACCCCAGCGCAGTTGTGGGATTGGTGTTCGACGGCTTCGTGTCCTCGTTGGGCCTGTCCCCCGTCTCGGTAATCGGCGCCACCGCCCACCAGCGTCAGCTCACCGACGACATATACGTTATCGTGCTCCGCGATAACACCACGCTCTTCTTCGCGATGGCCTCCACTCGTGCCCAGGCCACCGCTCTCATGCAGGCCGTCGTAACCACGCGAAACGAGGGGTAGATAGGGTCTCGAGGGCGAGTTCAATAATTGTTGACATGATTGGTCTACTTTCCCTACCATTCATGGGTAACGCACCACTTTATTGGACCACTAGACAAGAAGGGCAGAGAACGAAAATGGCAGCTGACGTAACCATCGATGAAGTCCGAACGGCGTTGAAGGATGTCTACGACCCGGAGATTCCGGTGAACGTGATCGACCTTGGCCTGATTTACAACATCGAGGTCGACGACGAAAGCCGCGTGCACGTCGAGATGACGCTCACCGCCGCTGGCTGCAGCATGGGCCCCTTCATCGCTCAGCAGGCTGAGTGGGCCATCAACGAGGTGGAAGGTGTCAAGGACGTCGAGGTGAACATCACCTTCGACCCGCCTTGGAGCCCCGACAGTATCAGCGAGGACGGCCGAAAGCTCCTCGGCCTCGACGACTAAAGCCCACCAAACCCCATGGGTACCCCGTATCCAAACGACGGAGCGCGGCCCATCGCAAGCCGCGTGGGAGTTCGCGCGCGATGAACATGAGTGAAGAGCAACGCCAGCAGCGCCTGGCGCAGATCAAGCAGCAGTGGGAAACCAAACGGACGCTGAATCGACAGCTCCGCAAGATCAAGACTAAGATTGGCGTCTACAGCGCCAAGGGCGGAGTCGGCAAAACGACCGTTGCCGTAAACCTCGCCGTCTACCTGGCTGACCAGGGATTCAGCGTGGGCCTGCTCGACGCCGACATTGATACCCCCAACGCAGCCAACGTCATCGGCGGAGGAGACGTACCCAATATGGCCAACGGGCGCATCCAGCCCGCCGAAAATTGGGGAGTCAAAGTCGTTTCCATGTCCCAATTCCAAGAGAACCAAGAAGAGGCGGTGATCTGGCGCGGGCCAATGATTCACAACGCCCTCAACCAGTTCCTGCAGCTCACTGACTGGGGAGACCTCGACTTCATGGTCGTAGATATGCCCCCCGGCACATCAGACGCGCCGCTCACGGTGATGCAGACACTCCAGATGGATGGCTTCGTCTCCGTCGCCACACCCCAGAAACTCGCCGCGCTGGACGCCAAGCGCTCCATCAACATGGTCAAGAAACTGAACGTCGAGGTGCTCGGCGTCGTCGAGAACTACAGCGGCGACGTCTTCGGCTCAGGCGTCGGCAAGCAGCTCGCAGCAGAAATGGATCTCACCTACTTCGGTGAGATCGCCCTCCGGCCCGAATACCAGGACGACTCCAAACCTACGGTTCTGGTCAACGCCGACGTGCGGGCCGAGTACGACCACATCTGGGCGGGCCTCAAGGCCAAGCTCACTGAGCTTCAGGCAATGCCCGAGCAAGTCGCGGCCGCTCAGGCCGCCGAGGGCGGAAGCGAAGACGAGAAAGCCTAACGGCTAAACGTCGTCGGGCAAATAAAGCACGCCGCGGGGTTTGCCGGGCGCAGGGCTCGCTCCAACGATTCCCTCGTCCTCAAGCTGGTCCATGAGCTTGGCCGCACGCGGGTAACCGATGCCCAGCTTTCGTTGCAGCAGCGACGTGGACAACTGCCTATTCACCGAGGCGACTTGCAGGGCCTGATCGTAGAGAGAATCGTCCATGTTCTGCATGGCATCCTTCTCAGCCGCCACCATCTCAGCCTCGCGTGCCATATCGTCCAGCGGCACCTCCGGAAGCGGCTGTCGCGGATGTGCGCGCCAATGATCGGCGAGCACGTCCGTGTCCGACTCCGTAATCAGCACCCCCTGCACACGGCGCGGTTTAGCTGCATCGGACGACTGGTAGAGCATGTCGCCCCTACCCAGCAGCCGCTCAGCACCCGCCATGTCCAGGATCGTCCGTGAATCCACCTGCGATGCCACCGCGAAAGCGATGCGGCTTGGGAAATTCGCCTTGATGAGCCCTGTCACCACGTCCACGGACGGACGCTGTGTGGCGACCACCAGGTGGATGCCCGTGGCACGGCCAAGCTGAGCCAGCCTGCATATGCCTCGCTCCACCTCGAACGACGCCGTCATCATCAGATCGGCGAGTTCATCGATACAGATAACGAAGTACGGCATCTGCTCCGTCGCCTTGGGGCTCCCGTTGTAAGACTTGATATTCCTTACTCCCGCTTCTTCCAACAACTTGTAGCGACGACCCATCTCTTGGATCGCACCACGCAGGAGGCGCACCACACGGTCCGGTTCGGTGACGACTGGCGTCACCAGATGCGGTACGCCGTTGTACGGCGTCAGCTCCACGCGCTTGGGGTCCACTAGCAGCAGGCGCACCCGTGACGGCGTTTGGTGCGCGATGAGCGACGAGATGATGCTGTTCATGCAGACACTCTTACCAGAGCCGGTTGCCCCTGCGATGAGCAAGTGTGGCATCTTCAGCAGGTCGATGGCCACCGGCTCACCCGCTGAGGCCAACCCCAACGCCACCGGAAGACCCTCATCGTTTAGGATCGACTCGTACGACTCTGAGTCCATGACCTGGCGGATGGTGACGGTGGTTGAGGCCTTATTAGGCACCTCGACTCCCACCACTGATTCACCTGGAACGGGGGCCTCCAGTCGCAGGCTCGGCGCCGCCAACGCCAACGCGAGGTCCTTCTCCCGCGCCAGAATACTATCCACCTTCACACGGCTCCGCGCCTCCGTGAAGCCGTCCCGCCCACCGGCTCCGCCCGGCTCTCCGCCGCGAGCCTGTCCACCCCCACGCGCCTTGCGATTCCACCCCGGCACCAGACCGAACATGGTCACCGATGGTCCCGGCTTGATCTCCGCGACAGTCACCTCAACACCATGCTGAGCAAAGGTTTCCTCAATGACTCCCGCCGTCTCGTGATGCACTGCGGTGATCTCACCTGCAGCCACCCCAGCGCTCAACTCGGTCGTGCTCGGCAAGCGCCAGACGGCGGTCACCGTTCCGCCGTGCGCTGGCGCAGCCTCTGCGTCCAACTCAGGCTCAGCCTCACGAGGCTTACGCGTCGGTCCGCGCTTCTCGCTAGCCGGTCGTGGTGCCAGCACCTCCGACGGAGTCACAACGATCGGCGGTTCCTCCGATCGATCGGACGCACCAATAGAAAGGGGGGCACTATCTCCTAGAAAAGGGGGCTGTTCCTCATCTGATGATGAGGTCGCTTTCACCGACAGAAACTCGCCTAAGTCTCGGCTCAGCGAGCCATCCTCGCGTGCGGCACGCCGGTCGCGTGCCGTCCGCACGGCAGCCCCACTGCCACGAGCCATGGCCGTTCCGGTACCCTTGGCCGCCTTCGCCCCTCCCTTCAACGTCCCTCCTGCCAGCTTGCCCAGAATCCGGTGCAATGGTGCCACGCGGTACGCCCGCACCGTGCCAGCCGCAGTCGCCCCTGCACCCCTACCCGAACCGCGCAACAGGCGATTACTGAGCGTCGGCAATAGGAACCAGATGCCGAACGCCGTCACAGCGCCCACACGGACGTAGGCCAGCAAGTCGTTGGACCCACGCACGTCATCCCCCAAGGAGCCCCCCAAGCTCACGATACCCACGAAGGGGAGGTCGTACTCGAAGTAGGTAAGCCCGCCCTGGACGCCTGTGATCAGCAAGATCCACCCGATGAGCGATCGCCATTTCTTGATCAGGAAAAGGGGTTTCTTCAGCAGCAGCATCAAGAGCACCACCGCAAAAAGGCCCATGGTGACGAAACCTGCACCCGCATGCAGCAACGCCTCCTCCGCCAACTCGCGGGCAGGGTCAACCAGCCAAGCGGGCTGCGCCAGCGCAGCATAAAGCCCGAACAATGCGATACCCAGCGGGAATAGGAGCTTGGTGGGAACGAGTCGAAATACGAAAAACATCGGATTAACGATACCCCAATCACCCGGAAAAGGAAGCAGGATTGGCTTGATGCTTTTGGCGCTACATGTCCAACCGGAGAGGCACGATCATCGGGCGGCGCCCGGTCTTCTTGAAGAGGAAGCTCCCGAGCACCTCGCGCACTCGCGCAGTGATGTAGTCCTCTTGCAGCGGCCTCTTCGAGGCTGACCGCAACGTGTCGCCAACCAACGCAATGGCGTCGTCCACCAACTCGTCGGATTCGTCCATGTCTATGAACCCGCTGGACGCGATCTCCGGCTCGCCAACCAGGTCACCCGAAGCGTGATCGACGGGCACCACCACCACGACGAACCCATCGCGAGACAGGTGACGACGGTCCCGCAGCACCGCGCTATCCACGTCCCACAGACGCAGGCCATCGACGTACACATGGCCAGCAGGCAGGCGCTCGATGACCTCCGCGCCGTCCTCGTCAAACTCGAGAACGTCCCCGTCTTCGAGCACCATGATGTTTTCGGGATCCACACCCACGGACTCGGCAAGATCAGCGTGGGCGCTAAGCATGCGGTACTCGCCGTGTATGGGCACGAAGTATTTAGGCTTAATCAAGTTGAGCATCAACTTGAGCTCCTCCTGACTCGCATGGCCCTGAACATGCACGTTGGCTTGACGCCGCGTAATCACCTTGGCGCCCTGCCGTGTAAGGTTGTCGATCACCCCCGCAACCTTAGTTTCGTTACCAGGGATCGTGCTTGCAGAGAGGATGACTGTGTCGCCATGCTGGATCTGGATATCTCGGCTATGGCGCCGCGAAACCCGGGCAAGAACCGCCAGCGGCTCCCCTTGAGCGCCCGTAAGCACGATAACCTGCCGCTCCGGGGGAAGTCCTGCCAGCTCATCTACGCTCATGATGGTGCCGGAGGGTATCTTGAGGTATCCCTTGTCGAGCGCCATGTTGACGTTATTCACCATGCTCCGGCCTGCAAACGCGATGTTGCGACCTTGCGCCACTGCCGCATCCGCAATCTGCTGCACGCGCGACACCAACGACGCGAACGTGGCCACCAGCACACGTCCCTCCGCGCGGCCTATCGCCACATCGAGCGCCTCAGAAACGATCTGCTCGGACGGCGTATATCCGGGATTTTCTGCGTAGGTGGAATCTGACAAGAGGAGCAATACACCTTCCTGTCCGAGCTCCGCCAACCGGTGGAGCTCCGTCAGGTGCCCATCGACCGGGGTGTGGTCGATCTTGAAATCACCCGAGTGGACGACGACACCCGCATCGGTGTGCAACGCGATCCCGCATGCGTCAGGGATGGAGTGGCACACGCGGAAGAACTCAGCGGTAATGCCTCCCAGTTCCACGCTCTCGCCCGGCTGTACTTCGTGCAGGTCGTACTTACCCACACCCACGTTTTCTTTAAGTTTCACCTCTATTAGGTCGCGGGCCAGCGGTGGCGCGTACACAGGCACGTCGAGATCGCGCAACAGGAACGGCAGCGCTCCCACATGGTCCTCGTGGCCATGGGTGATCAGCACCGCACGAACCCTGTCCTTGTTCTCTTTCAGATACGTCGTATCAGGAAGCACCAGGTCGACGCCGTGCATGTCTTCTTTCGGAAACATCAAGCCAGCGTCGATCACCACGATGTCGTCGCCGTACTCAACGACCATCATGTTCTTGCCAACTTCACCGAGCCCCCCCAGAGGGATGATGCGAATAGGGTCTGTCATAGCTCCATTTTTCTGGCGCCTGCAGGCGCCTAACCAACCGCGCCGCTCATAAGGTCGGCGCTAAAACATACTCCACTGTTGCGACGGCGGCTCATCCGTCTTTTCCTGCTCCGGCTCCGGTCCGGCGACCGCTTCCGGCCTAACCGTAACCGGCGGCCCACTCTTCACCGTGGGGTTCGTCTGCGGTGACGACGGCTGACCACCAAGGTCGGCGAGCAACGCGCCCAGCTTCGCGAAATCTTCCTCGATGGTCGAACGCAACCCGCCATTGTGAAGCGCTGCCGCAGGGTGATACAGCGGAAACAGCGTGACGGCGCCGAACACCTTCGGCTGTGCTCTCAGCTTACCGATGGACTGCCCGGGGAACCAACGCGCTAGCGCGTGACGCCCAAGCGGAACGATGATCTTCGGCGCGATCTCCTCGATCTGCTCGTCGAGGTAGTGCCGACAGGCCTCGATCTCTTTAGGCAACGGATCACGATTATTAGGCGGACGGCACTTCACCATATTGGTGATGAACACATCCTCCCGGCGCAAGCCGATGGACTCCAGCAGATGGGTAAGGAACTGACCCGCCGCCCCGATGAAAGGGCGCCCCTGCTTGTCTTCATTAAAGCCGGGGCCTTCCCCGACGAACATGATCCCGGCCTGCGCGAAGCCTTCGCCAGGAACTGCATTGGTGCGCTCCCAGCACAGGTCACAGTCCTCGCACGTCTTGATCACCTGGTGGATGACATCCAAACCAGCCAATAATCGATCCTCGTAGCGGAAGCTAGTCCGTGTAGCCCTTGCCCTTGATGAAGTCGACTGCGTTCTGGATCGTCCGGATGCCCTCGGCGTCCTCGTCGGAGATCTTCAACGGCTCTGCACCATCGGCGAACTCCTCTTCGAACGCCATGATGAGCTCAACCAAGTCCAGCGAGTCAGCGTTCAAGTCGTCCGTGAACGACGCATCTGCTACGACCGCTGCCTCATCCGCACCAAGCCGATCAATTACCACTGCCTTAACTCTGTCGAGGACACTCGCCATGAGGTCTCCTAATCAGTTGATATCGCGCCTGCGGAGCCAATCCCTTCGAGGGCCGCTCCTAGCACGCCATTGACGAAGCGCGAAGACGCTGCGCCACCGAATTCCTTTGCCAATTCTACCCCTTCGTTGATTGCAACCTTCGGCGGGACTGTCGACCCCGGCAGCAGCTCGAAGAGGGCGAGCCTGAGAACGTTCCGGTCCACCGGTGAGAGCTGATTCAAGGGCCACATCGGCGCGTTGGTCACGATCAACTCGTCAACCTCCGCCATGGCCGCCAATACGCCCTTGATCGTGGTCATCGCCAACTCCACCACGCGATCAGACGCCTCAGTCGCTTCCGCATGAGTCGCGAGAGACGCCTCCCAATCGTGGCCTACAACGTCCATCTCGTACAGCACCTGCAGCGCAAGGACACGCGCCCGGTGTTGGTGGGTCTTGGGCTTTTTCGCGCGGCGGCCCGAAGGTGATGTTCGTGTTTCCATTGCTACGTTGGCAGCTTACGTTAGGGCGTCCAGAGCGTCTAGGCCTCCGATAACCACCGTTTCTGCTCCTGACGCGATGCGCTTAACCAAGCCCGTCAGCACCTTGCCGGGGCCAATCTCCACGTAACGCTCCACCCCATTCGCCGCCATGTACTCGATGGCCTCCTGCCAATAGACGCACCCGCAGAGCTGGTCGGCGAGTTCACCCCGAATCTCGTCACCCGTTACCAGCGGCGTCCCCGTCGTATTGCCGATCACCGGCGATTTAGGTATACCGAATGTGGTCTCGGCGAACAGCCGATCCATCTCGTCCTGCGCGGGCCGCATCACCTCCGTGTGAAAAGCTCCCGCCACGTCCAGCGGCAGCGCCCGGCGCGCCCCGGCCTCCTTGGCTCGCTCGATCGCCGCATCTAGCGCTTCCGTGGGCCCCGCAATGACGATCTGCTGCTCGCTGTTGGCATTGGCGACCTGAGCGCCTGTGCCCTCGCAAGCGGCCTGCGCAGCGCCCAGAGTCAGGCCGATCAACGCGGCCATCCCACTAGGCGTCGCCTCCGCTGCGGCCTGCATGAGCTCACCACGGCGGCGCACCAAACGCAGGGCCTGCGCGAAGTCCAGCGCACCCGCTGCAACGAGCGCCGTGTACTCACCCAAGCTGTGGCCCGCAACGAATGTCGGCTGGGGCATCGAATCGCCCATGCGCTCTTCGAGCGCACGAAGCAGTGCGATGCTCGCCGTCAGGATCGCGGGCTGGGCGTTGTGCGAGCGAACCAACTCTTCGGCTGGCCCTTCGAGGATGATCTTGCTCAGGCTCGTGCCCAAGACATCGTTAGCTTCATCGAACACCGCCCTGGCGGCGGCAGACGCAACGAACACGTCGGCACCCATGCCGACCTCTTGGGCGCCCTGGCCAGGGAACAGAAACGCAGTGGTGACATTCATAGATAACTCAAATCACGCCTGCCCAAGGGGGGGCATGGCAAAAATCGACGCCCACCCCGTAGCCGGGAGTAGACGCAACTTACCCCCGGTCAGGCCTTTCCTCGGTCTGCCGTAGGAACAAGGACATCCGGGGGCGGGATATTTAGGCGAGCTCAGTTTCGGCGCTCAGGACATCACGACCGCGGTAGAAACCGCAGGCCGGGCACACGTGGTGCAGCTTCATCGGACGGTGGCAGTGCGAGCACTCAACCACGTGAGGAAGCTTGATTGCCTGGTGGGCACGGTGAGAACCAACGCTGGCCTTGGATCGCTTACGTTTAGGTACAGGCATGAACTATCTCAACAACTCTCGTAACTTTTCCCATCGAGGGTCTAACTCATCTTCGCAGTCGTGGGCATTCTCATTGAGGTCCACTCCGCACTGCGGGCAGATTCCCAAACAATCTTCCTTGCACATCGGGGCCAGCAGGAGCCCGGCCAACCGATACTGTAGCAACGTGTCCGTTAAATCCAACTCGTGGTGATCGTCGATGCTTCTCGTATCCGCATCGTTAGCATCACGGTCGTCGACCCGAACGCGAGCGCCCGTGGCCAAATCCACATGGGGCAGGTACTCATCATCGATCTGCGCCGGAACCGGGTACTCCATCGGATTCAAACACCGTGAGCACTCGCTCGACACCATCATCTCAACAGGCCCTGATACCCACACGCCTCGGTCGGTCTTGGTGAGCTTCAGCGCACCAGTAACCGTGCCAAGCACCGAACCATCGGAGTCCAAGAGTGAGTCACTAAGCTCAAAAGACCGAGCCGCACCCACCGTCTCCTTGAGGAGTTGCGCGACATTGACCTTCATCTCCAGCACGCTCCACCTCCCCGCAACCCGAATAGTATACGCCAGGAAACGCTATCGGGGCCAATGCGCGCCTACGCCTGCCCTCGTTGATACGCCGCGATAGCCCCCGCAATAGCCGCCCGGATGTGTTCCATCCGAGCGCCGGGGCCGAAGATCGCGACAACTCCCATCTCCAGCAACGCAGCACGGTCGTGCTCGGGGATGATCCCGCCCACGGCCACGGGCACAGTGTCCAGGCCACGATCGGCCAGCGCATCCATCACGCGTGGCACCAACTCCATGTGCGCCCCCGACAGGATGCTCAGGCCCACCAGATCAGAGCCCAACTCCTCGGCTTGAGCAGCAATCTCCTCTGCGGTGCGCCTGATCCCCGTGTAGTCGACCTCGAAGCCCGCGTCACGCAGCGAACGCACCACCATCCGGGCCCCGCGATCATGGCCGTCCAACCCAGGTTTCGCAATCAGCACCCTGCTAGTCATCACTAGTGTTCGTCTCGCGGCTTCACAATCTCGATCAGCACGCCGTGCGTTGACGACGGATGCGTGAACGCGATCCGGCCACCCAGCCCTTCACGCGGGCCGTCGATAATCGGGATGCCCAGCGCCTCAAGCTCCTTCGCCTTCGCATCGGTGTCCTCAACCGTGAACGCCATGTGGTGCACACCCTCGCCGTGACGCTCTATGAAGCGCCCGATAGTCGTATCGGCACGCAGGGGCTGCAGCAACTCGATGTGCGTCTCACCTTGATGGATAAACGCCGCGAGCAGGCCCTGCTCCTCGTTCCGGATTAACTCAGCGTCTGGCGACTGATACAACTCGCGGAACTGCTTCAACGACGCCTTCAGATCAGCAGTCGCGATCCCGATATGGTTGATCGCGCCAACCTTGGTGTTAGGCGTGAATAGTGTCACAACTGCTCCTTAATAACCTGCTCACCGTGGCCAACCGGGCCACCCTGGCATGGTATCCCTGGGATCCACTGCCAGGAAGTACCAGTCGATCCAGCTCATGGGCTTTGCCCGTCGCAACAATCACGCCCCCCCCCCGGAGCGCCAAGCGAT
>CAUZFB010000003.1:0-109198 GCA_963579135.1 Dehalococcoidia bacterium
CTCACCGGTGGACAGCAGCAGGTCCAGTTCACGAGGCTCGGGAGATCGCGTGACCGATTGCGCCAACGCAATCAACTCGTCGGTGGTCTTGCCCATGGCGGAAACGACGACCGTGATTTGATTACCTGCCGCCTGCGCGGCTGCGACCCGTCGCGCGACGTTCTTTATCTTCTCGGCGTCACCAACTGAGGTGCCGCCGTACTTCTGCACGAGCATCGCCATCACCCGGCCTCCTGGATCACGCTGGCCGGTATCTCATCGATCTCCTCGGCACCCGTGGGGCTGGGGTCAAGCACGCGGAACGTGCCTGGTAATCCGGCCTTGTCTGCACCATCGGCCATCTCATAGCCGATGGTGAACGCACGATTCTCGCCTCGAGTGGTGAACGCCACGACCGAGGAACCTGCGCCTGAGAGGAAAACGCCTTTCGCGCCTGCTTTCAGGGCGCCATCAAAAATCACCTTCATCTCGTGGAACACGGTGCGGCGGGCGTTCTGGTGCAACTTGTCCTGCGTGGCTAGCCCCAGGTACTCGGGCCGGTTCAACGCAAAGCTCGCAACCATCAACGCGGTACGGCCGATGTTGAACACAGCATCGGCACGCGAGACGGTTGGCTTTAGGACTTCGCGGGCTTTTTGGGTTGGCAGCGGCCGCTCGGGGATGAATACCACACACTGGAGATCTTCGAGCAACGGTATGGGTACGGCGTTAACGACGCCGTTGTCCATGACCGCAACGCTCATACCTCCCATGAGGGCAGGGGCCACATTGTCCGGGTGACCTTCGATCTCCGTTGCCAGCTCCAGCAAGCGATGGGGTGTGATCGGGTAGTTCAGCAGTGCGTTGGCCGAGTAGAGCCCCCCCACGATAGCCGAGGAGCTACTGCCCAGCCCACGCGAGAGGGGCACGGTCTGCCACGATTCGATGCGCATGTGCCGGTGCTCCTGGCCAGCTTCACGCAGGAGGCGAGCAGCGGCCCGGTAGGTCATGTTGCGATTGTCGGTGCGGAGGTAGCCGGCCCCTTCGCCGTGCACCTCGACGCGCGGCTTGTCCGACCACTCGACGCGCAAGTGATTCCACATGGACAGCGCGAGGCCGAGGGTGTCGAAGCCGGGGCCGAGGTTCGCTGTGGTTGCGGGTACCCGAATCGAAACGGGATTAGTTCGGGGTGTTTGTGCCATGATTTCCTACCAAACGGGAAGTATATCCGGTTGCCCGAACCCACGGCGACGGCGGGCAAGCCCGATTGACCCGTATAATCTGCCCATGACAACCCTCTACGTCGCCGGGCAGTGCCCCGGCGTCGGCTCCACCTCCGTTGCAACGGCCCTCGCCACCGTCTGGAAGCAGGCAGGTCAGCGCGTTGCCGTCGTTAAGCCCGCTACTCTGAACGCGGATGGCGATTCTGCGTTCTACGCAAGAGCGTTCGCCGCTCCCGAAGTGGCCTCGCTGGCAGTCGCGGAGCACGGGCAAGAAGCATTGCTGGCCGAAGCGGCCAAGCAGGTCGCTGCGCTTACTGTTGATAACGACGTGGTAATCGTCGAGGGCCTGCCGCTGTTTGACGGCGACGGATATGCAGTCGCGGCGTCGCCAGCGTTGGCCGAGCATTTGGTCGCCCGCGTGCTGGGCGTCGTGCCCTACAACCGGGCATTGAGCGGGACGGACGCGGCGAAGTGGCGCGATACGTACGCGAGTCTGTCGGGCGTGGTGATCAACCGGCGCACGCAATACGGCAAGCACGACGCGTCGACGCGCCTGACGCCAGCGTTCAAGGACGCGGGGGTCTCCGTCTACGGTGTACTTCCCGAAGATCGTCGATTGCTAGCTCCAACGGTGGGGCAGGTCGCCGCGCTACTGGACGGCACGTTCTACGCCGGAGCGTCAGGCCAACATGAGCTGATAGAACGGTTCCTCATCGGCGGACTCATCACCGAGTGGGGGGGCAATTACTTTGGCAGATACCCCAATCAGGCGGTAATCGTGCGTGGCGGCAGAACCGACATCCAGATGTCTGCTCTCAACTTCCCGCTGACCTGCCTGCTGCTGACGGGATGCGAAACGCCTCCTCAGTATGTGCATCAGCGGGCCACCGATCTTGATGTTCCTTTGGTGACCAGCAACCATGACACGCCCTCAACAACGGCCATGCTGGAACGACTCGAGGCGCAGATCACGATTGACCACCCCGACAAGATCGAGCGTGTGGCCGAGATGGTTAGTGACGCGATTGATCTACTCGCCATCGGTGAATCAGCCGGGCTCCACGGCGGCTGAAGAACCATGGCGCTGATAGCTGTAACCGCAAGCGGGCCCACCGAAGCCCAGCCCTACGTCGCGTCCATTGAGTCGCGCAACGGGCAGGCACGCATCCTCACTCCTTCAACGTACTTTGGCCTCGACGCTCTTGAGGGCGTTTCAGGACTGCTCCTTTGCGGCGGCTACGATGTACATCCTCAGTACTATGGGCAAGAGATTGCTGCTGGGGTGGGGGTCGAGACGCACGCGGAACGTGACGAGATGGAGATGGGGCTGCTGTGGGCCGCAGTGGAGCGGCAGATGCCGGTGCTCGGGATCTGCCGAGGTATGCAGCTCATCAACGTGGCCTTCGGGGGTACGCTAATCCAGGATCTGCCCGGGCATGCCAAGTTGCCAGAAGACGTCGGCGAGAAACCCTTCAAGCATCCCGTCTACGTATCGCCTGGTAGCAAGCTGGGGGCCATCATCGGCGTTGGGGCGATCTTTCAGACCAACAGCTACCACCACCAAGGGGCCAAGGAAGCGCAACGAGCGCCTGGTCTACTGGCCTCTGCCTATCACCCCCAGGACGGCATCATCGAGGCATTGGAGAGCCCGGAGTACCGCTGGCTGATGGGCGTCCAATGTCACATCGAAAAGGAGAAAGAGGTTCCCTCGATCTTCTTGAATCTTTTCGATTGGCTCATATCATGGTCCAGTGCATACGAAGCAGGGGAGATGGAGTAGTGAGTTCAGCAAACCGACCGCGAGCGCGACGTGACGAGCACGGAGAGTGCATGCACCTGTACCTAACGAGGGATGCCACTTGCGTGCATTGTGGGATGAAGTTTGGCCTAGCTTGGTCCGCTTCGCAGAATTGGCTGACCGCCCCACTTCGCAAGAATCTCATCTTCGGTTTCGCGGCGTTCCTCTTGGTCGCGGGCGCCTACGCAGGGGCGGTCGACCTCTTCGCGATGGCTTTCCTGTTCGTTGGCATCTATTTCTTGATCCGGGCGCTGTTCGGCACGACGGAGACGTTCATGAAGCACCGGTTCGTGCCTGGCAAGCTAGGCATGATTGTTTCGCGTGGGCGGTTCAACATCACGGCATTGAAACCCGCGTATGCCTTCGTCGGGGCCATCAAGTTCCCGATGGACGTCGAGCTATACAGTCAGTTCCGTGAAGGCGACACGTTGCTGATTGAGCACCTCAAGTGGTCTCGCCTGCCTGTCGCCATCTATCGCGGACATCTGCCGGGGTAAGTCCTCTTTCCGCAATCTGGCGCCACCGCGATTGACCAAACGGACATCTGCTCCTATCGCAGAAGTTGGTTCCTTCTGCTACAATCGCACGCGTGCGTGCACGCGTGAATTACCGCAAGATTTTGGGTCGGTGCGCGGTAAGCTCCACCACATGTAGCACGAAGAGCCTCAGCGTATAGAACGCGAGTGATGGCTCTCGAAAGGAACTCCCATGGTTCAGGCCGACTCCTCGAACATCAGGCCTATCGCCATCCAAGACGAGATGCGCTCCGCGTATCTCGACTACGCGATGAGCGTCATCGTATCGCGCGCTCTACCCGATGTGCGCGACGGCCTCAAGCCGGTGCATCGACGGATTCTCTACGCCATGCAGGGTATGGGCCTGCGACCGGGTTCCAGCTACAAGAAGTGTGCGGCCGTTGTCGGTGAGGTGCTCGGTAAATACCACCCCCATGGCGATTCCTCGGTGTACGACGCGTTGGTGCGTATGGCGCAGGAATTCTCGATGCGCCACCCCCTCATCGATGGCCAAGGCAACTTCGGGTCGGTCGACGACGACCCGCCAGCAGCGATGCGGTACACGGAGGCTCGGCTCGCGCACATCTCAGAGCAGATCCTCCAGGACATAGACCGCGACACCGTCGATTTTGTAGACAACTACGACGGCTCCCAGCGCGAGCCCACGGTACTGCCCACACGCATCCCGCTGATGCTCATCAATGGATCGTCCGGTATCGCGGTAGGTATGGCGACGAACATCCCGCCCCACAACCTGCGCGAGGTATGCGACGCCATCATTTACCTGGCGGACCACCCTGAAGCCACGGCTGACGAATTGATCAACTTCGTCAAGGGTCCGGATTTCCCCACGGCGGGGATCATCATCGGTCGTGAGGGCATCCTGCAGGCGTACCACACAGGCCACGGGCGGGTCGTCACTCGTGCGCGGGCGGTGATTGAAGAGATGGAACGCGGAGACCGCGAGCGCATCGTCGTCTCAGAACTTCCATATCAGGTGAACAAGGCAGCGCTCGTTGCGAAAATCGCTGCTCTTACGAAAGAGAAGAGAATCGACGGTATCTCAGAGGTGCGCGACGAATCCGACCGCGAGGGTCTACGGGTCGTTGTGGAGCTTGCCCGCGGGGCGGCGGCACACGTGGTGCTCAACAATCTCTACAAACACACCACCCTCCAGACGGCTTTCCACGTCAACATGGTTGCGTTGGTCGATGGTCAACCGCGCGTGCTCAGCCTGAAGCCCGCGCTCCAGCACTTCATCGAATTCAGGCGCAACGTTGTCCGACGCCGCGCCGAATACGACCTGTCCCGTGCCCGCGAACGCGCCCACATTCTCGAAGGACTCACGATCGCTCTCGACAACCTCGATGAAGTGATCACGTTGATCCGGGCATCCGACGATGTGGAAGCAGCGAGAACCGGGTTGATGACCCAGTTCGGGCTCACTGAAGCTCAGGCACAAGCCATCCTGGACATGCAGCTACGGCGCCTGGCCGCCCTCGAACGTGAACGCATCGCGAACGAGTACCAGGAGTTGCAGGTTCGGATCGCTGACTTGGAAGATCTCTTAGGGAACCCCGAGAAGGTACTGGCAATCGTCAAGGAGGAGACTCTTGACCTCCGCAAGGCCTACGGACAGAACCGCCGGACGGAGCTCACCGAAGAAGAGCTCACCGACTCCACTGACGAAGACCTCATCCCGCACGCTGACAACGTCATCACACTCAGCGACCGCGGCTACCTGAAGCGATTACCCATCGAGGCCTACCGTTTGCAGCATCGCGGCGGCAAGGGCGTTCGTGGCCAGGAGACCCGAGAAGGCGACGCCATTCAGCAGCTGGTCGTCTCCGACACCCACGACTGGCTCCTGTTCTTTACGAACAAGGGGCGTGTGTACCGAGAGAAGGTGTTCCGCATCCACCAGGACGCCACCCGCCAGACGCGGGGTACGCCTATCCAGAATCTGATCCAGATTAACCCGAACGAGGAGATTGTGACCGCCGTGGTCGCGATCTCCAATCTTCAGGTGGACCAATACATCGTCATGGCCACGCGCCGGGGCGAAATAAAGCGGATGAATCTCAGTCAATTCTCGAACATCCGCTCCAATGGACTGGCCGCGTTCGACCTTAACAAAGGCGACAATCTGTTGACTGCACGGCTTGCAGACCCTGGCATGAGTACGATCATGATCACCAAGAACGGCAAGGCCGTGCATTTCTCGTTGGACGATGTCCGCGTGCGCCAAACCCGTGGGGCCGGTGGAGTTCGCGGCATACGCCTACTGAACGATGATGAGGTCGTGGGTATGGATGTAGCGACGGAAGGCGCTCAGCTCCTGATCCTCACCGACCGGGGCTACGGCAAGCGGACCATCGTCGATCATTTCCGCAAGACGGGGCGCGGGGTTCAGGGTGTCATCGCCCTGAAGATCACCGACAAGACCGGCGATATCGCGGCTGCGGTGATCACGGGGCCTGACGTGGAAGAGGTGATGGTCGGGTCATCCAAAGCAATGGTTTACCGCACGGCGATTAAGGAGATCCGAACACTGGGCCGGAACACGCAGGGCGTCCAGGTGATGACGAAGCTTCAGGGCGACGACCACGTGATGTCCATGAGTGCGTTCAAGGAACGCTCCTGGGAGGAAGCCGAAGCGGCGCGAGCTGCAGCAGCCCCAGTCGTGACGTCAGCACCGATGGATACGGACGGTAGCGAGCCAGACCTTGACACAACGGCTGACGACGGAGAGGACAACGAGGACGACGGAGAGGCGCCCGCCCAGGGCCAGCTTGGGCTGGGGTTCCCCGAGGAAGCGGACGAAGACGACACCGGGGGCGATCCTGAGGAAGACTTGGACGACGAGTAGCCTGCCGACGCAATAAATCGTTCAGAGGGCGCCCAGTCGGGCGCCCTCTCTTTTCGCGTTGGTTTCATTCTGCCTGGTCTGTGGGGGTTACTGCATCATCATGCCCACAAACCGGAAGTGCGCCATGAATGGCAGAACCAGGGCAAGAAGGGAGGAGACGTTCGAATGCAGTTCCGGACAGACGACAATCCGCCTCGGCTCCAGACGCATGACACCGACTTCGGGGTGGAGCTCGGATCCATATACGACGGCGCCGAGGGGATGGACTACTGGAGATTCAACCTGTTCTTCATGCCCTTCTACACGGCTCCCCCAGGCTACCCTCGGAGTCAGAGCTACCACGCTTTCGTGCCTCTCAGCGGCCACCTGACGGCGCGCTGGACGTTCACGATGCGGGACGACCCGATCTCGGCGAGAGAGCTGGCCGCGACGCGCAAGGGTTGCTGGCTGGACTTCAAGGTGTACCCAGGAACACACTGACCGACCCACAACAAGCGCAACCAGTACCAGATCGACCGCGAGATGCAGTGCTTGGAGGCGTGCACGGGCATCAAGGACTTCGCAGCGCAGGACTATTCGGCGCAGGAAGGCATCGGCCTCGTGTCGCCGCACCAGCGAGAGCATCTGGGCGCGACTGCGATCGGCATCATCGCAATGCGTAGACGGCTGCTGAAGACCGTGTCCGGCCTTGCTGGAGGGCACCGAACCGAGCGCCGCGTTCAACGACGCGGCGTATTGCGTAAGGCCTGGAGACCCGCCGTTGCCCAGCGATGTGTCCCGCGCTTGGCCCGGGGCGCAGGGCACGAAGCAGGTGGTGGCGGCCAACTGGACTCCGTAGACAGGTTGTCGGCAGGCGCATGCGCTACGCAGGCAGCCGTGGTTGAAAGCGCGGGAGCAGACTCATGGTCGGGTGCGCGGGGGGGGGGTGAAGAGAGATCCTTCGCGGACTTCGTCTCGTCTCAGGATGACGCAGGAGAGAGGGTCATCGTTCAGGTAATCAGCTAGCTGGCGTCTAGGCCAAAGAAGTTGATGGCATTGCCGCAGGTCATCTTGTAACGAACGTCGTCGGGGGCGTTGGCGAACGCTTTGTCGAGGATCTTCATGGAATATGGCCAGTCGGATTCCTGGTGCGGGAAGTCCGAGCCCCAGATGAGGTTGTCGACGTTGAGCAAGCTCCGCATTTCCACGCCTACGCGATCGTACTGGAAGCCCCACACGGTGTGCTCTAGGAGGTATTCGCTGGGGTCACGAGCGAGCGGGTCGAACCCAAGGTACTCCTGGGCCCAGTAACGATTGCGCTCGTAGCGGGCGTCGGCTCCCTGGAGGTAGAACGGGATCCAGCCGATCTGGTTCTCGGCGAACAAGATCTTCAGATCAGGGAAGCGGTCGAAGAGGCCAGAGAGCACCCATTGGACAGCTACGAGGCCAGCGCTTCCCTTGGTTGGACCGAAGCGGGCGACCTGTTCCGCAAGGGTGCGGCCTGACGCTTCGAGGCGCAGTCGTTCCTCTTCGGTCCCCTTGGGGTACAGGAGGTATGAGCCTGTCTTAGGTCGTTCGATATCAACGTGGACGGTGACGGGCATACCCATCTCCTGCGCAGCGGCGAAGAAACCGTCATCGTCCCTGGAGGGGTACGTTTGCCCCGTGGGGAAGCCCATGAGCATCACGGCGCCCAGACCAACCTCTTTGCAGTACGTCATCTCGGCAATGTACGCGTCGACATCATCAACCGCAGGCATGATGCCCACGCCGAGGAGCCGATCAGGCGCGGCCGAGCAGTAGTCCTCCCCCAGCCAACCGTTGTACGCGTGAATGATCGCTTTGTAGGCATCGTCATCCTCAACGGTGCGCCACACGCGGGGCCCGGTGGCCTGCGCCGGGAAAAGCACCTCAGCGTCCACGCCGTCCTGCGCTTGCTCTTCAAGCCGTTGCTCCGGAGAACCAGTGCCAGGCGTTCCCTCATACCTCGCAGCGGCGGGCAGGTAGTTCTCTCGCCCCTTGCCGGCGTAGAGATCGGCCGCAGCGGCCTCTCGCACCTGCTTACCATCGATGAACCAGGCATCGGTACCTTCGAGGTGCCGTAGCTCGGGAGCGTACCGCTGGTATTTGGCCGGGATACGTGGGGTCCACTTGGCTGTATCGACTTCCAGATGGGAGTCGCCTGAGATGTGGCGGTACCGCAAAGAACACCTTCTTGTCTGGAGAATCCCACACACGGTAATCGGTTCGGCGATTCGCAACAAGCTCTAGAGGTCAGGACGTGGGGAACGACGGTTCTTTACAGGATAGGCCGAGCTCCCATACAATCTCGGGGTTGACTATGAAATACGCAATCGTAAAAACAGGCGGTAAACAGTATCGCGTCGAGCCCGGCGCCAGCATCACCGTTGAGAAAATCGCGGCAGATGAGGGCAGCACCGTAGAGCTCGATCAAGTCCTTTTGGTCTCGGATGATTCGTCCACGACCATCGGGACCCCTACTGTAGAGGGTGCCAAGGTAGTCGCAGAGGTCGAAACGCAGGCCAAGGGCGACAAGATCATCGTACTCAAATACAAGCGCAAGACACGCTATGCGGTGAAGACCGGGCACCGTCAACGTCTCACAAAGCTCGCTATCAAGGAGATTGTGACGGCGGGCTCGAAGAGTGGAGAGCGAGCGACTGATGGCGCATAAGAAAGCTGGTGGTAGCAGCCGCAACGGACGAGATAGCAATTCGCAGCGGCTGGGCGTGAAGCGATTCGCCGGTGAGGCCGTGCGTGCCGGCACCATCATCATCAGGCAGCGTGGCACGAAAGTGCACGCGGGCCGGAACGTGGGCATCGGCCGCGACCACACGCTGTTTGCGCTGGTGGACGGTGTCGTTGAATTCGACCACGCCAGCAAGCTGCGCAAGCGCGCCAACGTGGCGCCGGCAGAGGTCGCCTAGCACCTTCGAGGACTGCTGGCGCATCTGATTAGGTAACTGAACGAACGGAACGCAATTATGAAGCTTGAGATTCATCCAACTTATTTCGATGAGGCTGTTGTCACCTGCTCCTGCGGGAACACTTGGACGACGGGCGCTACGAAGCAGGCCATAAAGTTGGAGATCTGCTCCCAGTGCCACCCGTTCTTCACGGGTGAACAGCGCATCATTGACACCGAGGGCCGCGTTGAGCGCCTGCGGCGCCGCTTCAACCTCAGCCAGTAAGCTGCTGCAGGTCACAAATAGGAGAGAAATTCTTGATTGCCCCAGCCCCGCTGGGGCGGTTTAGTATTAGAGCACTAGCGAAAAGCGACGGAGAGTAGATTGGCTCACGAACACCAGCACGAACCCAGCACTTCCGCTTACGGTGGGCAGGCGGTCATTGAAGGCGTGATGATCCGCGGGCTCCACGTCTATTCGGTGGCGGCCCGCCATCCCGATGGCAGCATCCGTACACTCCTCAAGCCCGTACCCCAGTGGGCCATGAACAAGTGGCGCCGGGTTCCATTCCTCCGCGGCACGCTGGTGCTCGCGGAGAGTCTTACGATTGGTATGCGCGCGCTCACCTACTCTGCGCAGATCGCCGCTGGCGAGGACGACAACGATGAGCCACTGCCCGCGTGGTCGCTGGCGCTGACCATCGCGCTTTCGCTGACCCTCGGCATCGCGCTGTTCTTCGTGCTACCGCTCATCATCACTCACAACGCAATCGATCGCGTCACCGACAGCTCCATCCTCAGCAACCTAGGCGAGGGCGTTCTCCGCCTGCTGATCTTCTTCGCATACCTTAGCTTGCTCGGCATGATGCCGAGCATCAAGCGAGTGTTCGCGTACCACGCGGCGGAACATATGTCGGTCCATGCGCACGAGGCGCTGCTGCCACTGGATAACGAGCATGTACGCATGTTCCCGGCCGCCCACCCACGTTGCGGAACGGCGTTCCTGCTGACGGTCATGATCGTGTCGATCCTGATTTTCGCGCTGATGGGTACGCCCGATCTGCCGATCCGGATCGCATCACGCATCGTGTTCATCCCCGTGATCGCGGGAATCTCGTACGAGGTGATTCGCTTCAACGCGAAGCATTCCGGCCATGCGCTGGTACGCATGTGGACGGTGCCGAGCCTGATGCTCCAGCGCCTGACGACCCGCCAGCCGGACGATGATCAAATCGAAGTTGCGATCACGGCGATGACTGCTGCGATCGAGGGCGACAAGACGGCCATCGCCGCCGCGAGCTAGGGCACGCTAGGGTCCTCGCACGACCGAGTACGACGGGGCACCGCACATGGCCCTGCCGTAGCGTAGGCGGCTACAATACGCGCGCTTTGACTGCGGGGACGCTGCGCTCTGCTGTCGTGAGCCTAGCCAAGCAGAGCAGGGGAGGTGTGTTGTGAAGATTCTCAGATTCAACGACGAGCGTGTGGGCGTGCTGGTCGACGGCAAGGGTGTCGTCGATGTCAGCGAGGCTATCTCCTCCCGGGAGGAGAAGGGGCCGCAGCGCGTGATGCAGCAGGTCATCGGCGAATGGGACGCGACGTTCCGGGCGCAATTCGAGTCGCTGTCCGCTAACGGTGATGGTGTGCCGTTGGAGAGCGTAACGCTGCTCAATCCGATCCCGCAGCCACGCAAGGTCCTGGCAGCATTTGCCAACTACCTGGACACGCCTGAGCGCAAGCCGGGCGACGTGCCCCTTGAGTTCTTCTACAAGTCACCGGAGACCGTGGGCCCCGAAGGTGAAGTGCGGTTGCTGGACATCCCTCCGGTCTATGTCTTCCAACCTGAGGCAGAGATTGCTTTCGTGATCGGAAACCATGCGAAAAACGTGTCGATCGATAACGCCTACGACCACATCTTCGGGTACTGCCCGTTCGTGGATATCTCGGCTCGTGGGATGAACCGACGCACGCAGTTCCTGCCGAAGGGTCAAGACACGTACGCGCTGGTGGGGCCGTGGATTACGACGCGCGACGAAGTGGGCGACCCACACGTGCTGAACGTGAAGTCGTGGGTCAATGGCGGAGCACGCCAGGATTACAGCACGGCGGCCATGGCCCGGAAGATCCCTGAGCAGCTGTCGTGGGTGAGTAAGTTCCTTCAGCTTCAGGGCGGCGACATCATCACGACGGGGACGTACCACGTGGGCCTGGGACCAATCAACGATGGAGACGTGTTCGAAATCGAAATCGAGAAGCTGGGCCGAGCACGATGGCACGTCAAGAGCGAAGGCCCCCGCAAGGACCCTGAGTTCCGCCCTGGCGTGACCCAAATCCCGAATGCCCCCTCCGGCTTCTCCCGCGTATAATCTAACCGTCACAGAACGATGTGCGAGACGCGCGATGTTAGGTAGCTGATATGCGACGGCGGCGGGGAACACTCGCCGCCGTTGGCTTTGCAGGCACCGATTAGGGGTGGTTCATGGGCACGGTCATCGTCACAAATAAGACCAAGCTGATCCACCAGATCTCGGTGGACGGTCACACGTTGCTGAGCGACGAGCCCGAGCCCGTTGGCGACGACGGGGGCCCCGATCCCCACGAACTGCTGCTGGCTGGACTGGGTTCGTGCCAAGCGATCACACTGCGTTTGTACTGCGAGCGTAAGGGTTGGGATCTGGGCGAGGTGACGGTGACGGTAACCAACGAGCGGATCGGCACCGGCATCGAGCGCATTGAGAGCCATATGACGGCGACGGGAGCGCTGGACGAGGAGCAGCGTCAGCGGCTAAAGGAGGTCATGGGTCGCTGTCCCATTAGCAAGCTGCTGAAGATTCAGCCGGAGATCATCGAGACGTTCACAGTCGTGTCCAAAGGGCCGGGCTAGCGCCCCCCCTTGGAAGCCTCTGCTGCCTCCAACATCCGGCGCGCCGCGCCATCGATATCCTCATTGCGCTCGCCACCAAGCATCTCAGCGAGCTCGCCGACCCGAGCGGTGGCATCCAGCACAAGGGCGCCAGCGAACGTACGCTCGTCCTCGACTGCCTTCTGCACACGGAAGTGGCGGTCGGCGTAAGCAGCAATCTGGGGTAGGTGCGTGACACAGAGCACCTGCGCGGCGCCACCGAGCGCCCAGAGCTTGCGCCCGACGACCTCGCTGGCACGCGCGCCGATACCTGAATCGATCTCGTCGAATACCAGCGTGGGCACACCAGCCGTGGACCGGAGCGCGCTGATGAGCGCCAGCATGAGACGGGATGTCTCGCCACCGGACACCACCCGGGCAAGGGGTTTCAGGCCTTCGCCAGGATTCGTCTCCACCAAGAATTCAACGCGGTCGATGCCTGTGAGATCGAACTCGTAGCTGACGGCATCAGGGCACGCCAAGCCGTCCTCGCCCTCGCGTTGCGTGATCTCGCAGGCGAAGCGCACCTGGGGCATACCGACGTCGACGAGATGCTCGAGCGTCGCCGCCGAGAGGCGCTCTGCGGCTTCGTAGCGAGCCTTCGAGAGCTCCCAGGCCTGCGTGCCGGCCCACTGGCGGGCGTTGGCTACCTGCGAGACGAGCGCTTCGCGGCGCTCGTCAGACGTCTCGTAGGCTTCGAGCTTCCGCTGCGCTTCTTCAGCGAAAGCCAACACAACCTCCTCGGTGTCGCCGTACTTGCGCTTGAGTCGCCGCACAGCCTCGATGCGGTCTTCGACGTCCTGCAGGCGGCCGGGGTCGCCACTGATGCCTTCAACGTAGGCCCGGATATCCCGTGCGGCCTCATTGAGCCGCGCAGCGGATTCCTCCAGGGCGTCGATATGACCAGCCAATTTGCCCGATGGATCCAGCGAGCGCCGCAGCGCCTGTACTGCTTGCCCGATAAGGTCATCGGCGTTGGTGGAATCACCATAAAGAGCTTCATACGCCGTCGAGCACGCCTCCTGGATCGAGTGAGCGTTGGCCAGCTCGTCGCGCTCACGCACGAGCGCTGCTTCCTCGCCGGGGACGAGACCTGCGTCGGCGATCTCGTTGACCTGGAAATCGAGAAGGTCCTTCTGCTGAGCGGCAGCACGACTGTCGGCCACGAGCTCTGCCAATTCAGCCTCGAGCGTTCGCACGGCTGCGACGGCCTGCTCGACGGCAGGGCGCAGCCCTGTGTCGATGGCGTGGGAGTCGAGCATGACAAGCTGGAAGGTGGGATCCAGGAGTGACAGGTGCGTACCCTGACCGTGAATGTCCACGAGGGTGACGCCGATCCCACGCACGACGCTAACGGGAACTGCCCGCCCGTTCAGCCGCGATACGGTACGCCCTTCGCGGTGCGTCTCGCGGAAGAGAACGATGGCTCCCTCGTCGTCGAGGTCTACTCCGGTCGTTGCAAGGGCAGCGGTGAGCGCTGGGCTTGGTTGGCGCACCTGGAAGGTAGCCTCCACCGAGGCGGCATCGGCGCCCGCGCGAATCAGCGAGCGGTCGGCGGCCCCGCCGAGGACGAACTCCAGGGCGTCCACCAACAGCGATTTGCCCGCACCCGTTTCGCCAGTGACGACGTTGAGCGCATGACCAAGCTCGAGCCGGGTGTGCTCGATCACGGCGAGATTGCGGACGGTGAGCTCGATAAGCATCACGGGCGATTATAGGGCCGGTTACGCCTTGGGCACGCTTGGCGCGCTGGTTCCTTCGCCCTTGATTCCCAGATATACGCCGAGCAACACGAGCGCACCGCCGGGAACCACCGTCCACGATGGCGTTTCGCCAAGGACGGGGATGGCGAGAAGCGTGGCGACGATGGGCTCGGCGCGAACGGCGAGGGCGACATTGGTGGCGGATACGTGGCCGAGCGACCAGTTCAGCAGCGAGTGGCCGATGGCCTGGGGAACGAGGGCGGTAACGAAGATCCAAAAGTAGGTTCCTGACGGCAACCCCAGCATGGGCGCGCCAGAAACCAGAGCGCCAGCGAGCAGCGCGATGGCAGCGGCAGTGTAGGCGACAGTGACGTAGGGCAGGTTCCCCACGCTCCGGCGAGCCTTGCGCCCAATGAGCATGTGGATGCCAACCACGACGGCGCCTGTGAGGGCGAGTCCGTCCCCGAGCAGGCGGCGGTCGCTCCAGTCGAGGTCGCCAAACGCCAGCACGCCACCGCCCGCGAGGCTGATGACGATGGCGGCGATGGTCATCGGCCTGACGCGCTCGCGGAGGACTAGGTGGGAACCTGCGGCGACGAAGATGGGCGACATGGTTACAAGCAGGACGGAGCTGGCAACGGACGTGAGCGAAAGCGATGCTGTCCACACGGCGAAATGGGTGGCGAGAAAGAGTCCCGAGATCGACAGCAGCAGGATGTCAGGCCACGTGAGGCCAAACAATTCGCCACGCGCACGGAGCAGCGTTGGTACTGCAACCATCCCCGCTGCCAACAGCATGCGATAGGCAGCGAAGGTCAACGGATCGGTATCAGCGAGGCGTATGAAGATGGCGACGGCGGATACGCTGGCGACACCGACACCCAGCCAGGCGTAAGTGATCGCCATAGGGGTGTCGCGGGGCGGCATATGGGGACTACGCGTCTTCGATGACGAGACGGAGACGTTTATTGATCCGCCCTTTGGACTCGTGGCCGACTATGCGGATGCGGCCGACGTCACGTGTGTTGGCGACGTGGGTGCCACCGTCGGCCTGGACGTCTAGGCCGTTGATGTCGACGACGCGGACCTCAGGGATCCCTTCAGGGAGGAGGTTGATCTTGGTGCGGATAAGGTCTGGGTGCGCGAAGGCGGCATCACGGGGGAGGAAGCGCACGCTGATGTCGCGGGCGGCGGTGATTTCGGCGTTGGCGAGCTCTTCGACGCGCTCCGCGAAATCAGCGGTCATGTTCTCGAACTCAAAGTCCATACGGCCAGCCAGAGGCGTCATGTTCCCACCGGTCACGTGGGCGCCGAAGTCGCGCCAGATGACACCGCACAGGATGTGCAGCGCGGTATGCGTCCTCATCAACGCGTGCCGATTACCCCAGTCCACCACGCCAGTCACCCGAGCGCCCACGAGGACTTGCGCGCCTTCTGGAGAGAGCCTGCCGTCAAGCTCATGAACGATCTCTCCGTCCTTTCGGCTGACCTTGGTGACGTTGGCCTTGGCATCGCCGAAGGTGAGCGTGCCGATGTCGCATGGCTGGCCACCACCGCCGGGGTAGAACGCAGTGCGGTCGAGCGTCACCAGCGCTCCGTCAACGCCCGTGACCGTAGCATCGAACTCACGCACGAAGGCGTCGGTTTGGGAGATCAGTTCAGTCATGGCAACGTGGCATCGAGGCTAGGCTTTGACCATAAGCTTGGTCACCTGCTTGACGTCGGTTGCCCAGTCCAACGCCCAGATGGCGGAGAGAAGTTCGTCGGCCTGGGTCTGGCCGATAATCTCACTGGCCAAAGCTGAGTACTTGGTCTCGAGCGCCTCGTCACTCATGGGGTTCTCAGGCGAGCCAGAGGCGTGCTCGGTGGTGGTCTCGACGGTGGAGCCGTCGGTAAGGGTGATGACGACGCGCGCGGCTTCTTCTTTCATGCTGGCATCAACCTCAGCCGAGACCTTAGCGCGGACCGCGGAGATCACAGGGTCGAGAACTTTGGCGTCGGTGAACTGGGCATCATGGCCAGCGCCGTCGACAAGGGCGGCAGCGGCGCAATGCTGGAACGAGAATTTTCCTTCCAGGGCTCTACGGGGTTCGGCTCGGTTCATGAGCTCCAGTACCAAGGGATGTACGTGCGCCTTGATGGCCACAACGTTCTCCGGCTTGAGGTTGTGGTTGTTGCGCAGCTTAATGACGGCATCCTGGATCGGATGGGAGACGACTCCGTTGGCGTAGGGCTTGAGACCATTGTTGGCGAACGCCCAGCGTTCGCCCCATCCGCCATTGAGCTCATCCTCCCTATGGCCAGCGGCGGAGAGTACCTCCCAAAAACCACGACGGCCACCGATGATGTCATCCGGCCCCGTGAAGCCTGCTTTGGCGAGCAATGCCGCCTGGAGACCGTTGCTAGCGGCCTTTGCGGGGTGCAACGCTTTGGTGTCGGAACCGAAGACCTCACGAACACCGCTGGCTTGAGTGCCCCCGGTTGCAAGCGCATTGAACATCTGGTCGGACGTGAGGCCCAGGAGCCAACCCGCACCGGCGACCGCCCCGAAAACGCCTGCCGTACCCGTGATGTGCCAGCCCGCGTCGTAGTGCCACGGGTGCACGGACATGGAAAGTCGGCAAGCGACCTCTGCGCCTATGGCGAACGCCGCCAGGGCGTCACGTCCCGATGCGCCGATGTCCTCGGCGAGCGCAAGAACGGCAGGCCAAATCGGGGCAGTGGGGTGCAGCACAGTGGGGAAGTGAGTGTCGTCGTAGTCCTGAAGGTGGGCCATGTACCCGTTCAACAGCGCTGCGATAGTTGGGCTCGTCCGTAGACCGGAGCCGATGGCCGTCGCGCGTGCCTTGGCACCTTCTTCGCGTGCCCAGTCTGTCAGCGCCAAAACTGGCACGGCGCCTGCGGCTGAGATGGCGATAGCTAACATGTTCACCAGCGTCCGCTTGGACTCGTGGTAGATCCAGTCGGGCAGGCTATCTGCCTGGGTGTTGGTGATGTGCTGTGCGAGGGTCTGCGTGGCCGTCATGGTGTCCTTTGGTCTTACGGGATCGAATCTCGGGAATCATACGGGGAATGCCCGGACGCACAGCGAGGCGGCCACCTCCAAGAGAACCGCCTCGCGTTCGGTTTCGGTGTGCGCTCAGGCTTGGGAGGCCTTTTACGCCTCGAGAGCGTTGGGGATGTTGGCGGCCAGCATCTCCTCAGCGGGCGAGAGGACACGCTGCCCAGCGTGGATTACGTTGAGCACGCTGAGTACCTGCTCTTCAAGCTTGGCGAGGGAGTCTTGCGCGAACTGGTCAGCGCCCGCCTGCTTCTTGCGGGCTTGACCTTCGACCGCCTGCAGCAAACGAGCGGCTCGTTCCTCTGCCGCTGCGACGATCTCATCGCCACGCTTCTTCGCGAGCTTCAGGAGCTCGCTTTCGTCGACTAGCGCACGAGCGTCGGTCTCGGCCACCGCTCGGATGCGACGCGCGTCGAGCATGGTCTGATTGATGATCTGCTCGCGACGTTCGAGGACCTCTTGGGCCTCCTGTACGTTGCGCGGCACGGCAAGCCGCATCTGGTCGATCAGCCCCTCCAAGCGCTCTGCGTCGATCATCGCGCGTCCCGTGATTGGCATACGCTTCGCCTGCGTGGTCATCACTTCAAGTCTGTCGATATGCTCCAGAATGTCCATCTTCCCATCCTCCTTACCGATTGCTTGCCCTATAGCCTAGCTTTGGCCGTACCGCTCGTTGAGCGCTGCTATCACATGGGGCGGCACAAGGCCGCCGATGTCTCCACCGAGTCGGGCAACCTCTTTGATGAGGCTCGCTCGAACGAATTGATATCTGCTATCGCTCATCAAGCACACGACGTCGACATCGGGCGCCAGCTTGCGGTTCATGAGCGCCATCTCGAACTCGTACTCGAAATCCGCGTTCATGCGGATGCCACGAACGATGGTCGATGCCCCTACCGTGTGCGCCCAGTCAACGACCAACCCGCTGAAGCTCTGGACCTCAACGTTCGGAGCGTCCTGCACTCCTTCGCCGAACATGTCCATCCGTTCCTGCGTGGTGAAGAGCGTCTGTCGCTCGGGCGCTTCGAACACCGAAACGATCACCTTGTCGAAGATCACTGCGCTTCGATGAACGATGTCAAGGTGACCGGCCGTCACGGGGTCGAAACGACCCGGGTAGATGGCAATCGTCATGCGATCCCTTCCGTTTCAGCAGTCCGATAGAAAGCCAGCGAGGCATCTCCGTAGCGGCGGTCCTGCCAGCGCTTGAGCACACCAAGGCGTTCCGAGGCCGTCACACGGCTCGCGTGGCCGACGATTGCTATACCGTCTTCGCCGAGGAGTCCCAAGCTGCCGATGCGCTCGACCACTTCGTGAGGGAACGGTTGAGTGTACGGAGGGTCCATCAACATGAAGTCGTAAGGACCTTCGAGCTCTTCGATGGCCTTGAGGACGTCGTTCCGCAACACGGTCGCCCGGCTCGCCAGCTTCGTGTCGCGGAGGTTGTCGCGGATGACGTCAATCTGCCGACGGTCGGCTTCGACAAAGTCTGCGTGAGCGGCCCCTCTGCTGAGAGCCTCGATACCCAGCGATCCTGTTCCTGCATACAAGTCCACGATTTTGGCTTCCTCCAGCCCATATCCCACGAGGATATTGAACAATGCACTACGAACCCGGTCGGTTGTGGGCCTGACGCCCGGGGACCGTGGGGATCGAAG
This sequence comes from Dehalococcoidia bacterium, assembly GCA_963579135.1. Classification (GTDB taxonomy): domain Bacteria; phylum Chloroflexota; class Dehalococcoidia; order Lucifugimonadales; family Australimonadaceae; genus CALGTL01. The sequence goes on from CAUZFB010000003.1 coordinate 18,614, forward strand.
AGTTGTTCCTCGAGCGACGCCTCCCGTAACGCGCACGTCACACCTCACGCCCGCAAATGCACGGTAATACTGGTCGTGATTCTAAACTTTGTTTGAACTTAGGTTCAATCATTTGCAGAAACCGATCACAAGCGATTCAGGCGTCATGTGGGCACATGCCGGCGGCATGGTGGCGCCCACGCCATAACCAAAATTGCCGCTCCTGCCCTGGTGGGGTAAAATCAAGGAGCCCCTTGAGCGTCGTCGCACCGGGAACCCTAGGGGGACTCGGTCTTTGGTTTCTGTGTTTCTTCTGGCACGCTCCACCCGTGGAGGGATGACATGGCCGCTAACGACACCTACCTCACCACGGAAGGCCTACGTGGGCTCGAAGAAGAACTCGAGCAGCTGCGCAGTGTGCGTCGGATGGAGATTGTTGAACGGATCCAGGCTGCTAAAGAGGCAGGCGTGCTCGAGAACGCAGAGTACGAAGAAGCGAAGACTGAGCAAGGGTTCGTCGAAGGACGCATCCGTGGTCTGGAATCGATGATTCAGAATGCGATTATCATCCCTAATCACTCGAACGCCAAGCAGAAGTCGAGCGTTATCGAGCTCGGCTCAATCGTGAAGATCCAGCAACTCGGCGGGAAAAAGGACGAGACCTACACCATCGTAGGTAGTACCGAGGCGTCACCCACTGAGGGTAAAATCTCCAACGAATCACCTTTGGGACAAGCCCTCCTCGGCAAATCGGCTGACGATGAAGTCGAGTTCGCGGTGCCTGCAGGTGTTCAACGCTTCAAGGTCATGACCGTTCGTTAACCCGGGACGCCCCGGCCTGATCCCACTGCACTAGACGGAGTAACCCATGCCACAGCGCGGAGACGAGCTCTTGCGGAGCCGCCGCTTGAAGTTGGAGAGGCTTGTAAAACGAGGCGTCGATCCGTTCCCTCCTCGATTCAACAGAAGTCACACCGCCGCCGAAGCGACGGCGGCGTTCACAGCTGCGCCGGATGGCGCAGACGTCGAAGGCGTCGAGGTGTCGGTGGCAGGGCGGATGATCCGGCTACGCAGCATGGGCAAGGCATCGTTCGCGGACATCGAAGACTCCGAGGGTAACCTTCAGCTCTTCATGCGGCAGAACACGCTAGGCGACGGCTACGCCCTCCTGGATGACCTAGACCTTGGCGACTTCGTTGGAGCGACGGGCACGATGATGCGCACCAGGATGGGGGAGGTCTCTGTCGCAGTGCAAAGTGTGACGCTGCTCGCCAAGGCGGTGCGACCTCCGCCAGAGAAGTTCCACGGCCTTCGCGACGTGGAGCAGCGGTATCGACAGCGCTACCTAGACCTGATGTCCAACCGTGACGTCCACGACACGATGAGGGCACGCAGCCGCATCATCACCGGAATCCGTTCGTTCTTCGACTCCCGCGGATACCTGGAAGTCGATACGCCCGTCCTGGTGCCAGTGCCTGCGGGGGCGATGGCACAGCCGTTCATCACGCACCACAACGCCTTGGACCGCCAACTATACCTACGCATCGCGACCGAGTTGTACCTTAAGCGCCTAATCGTGGGCGGGATGGACAAGGTCTACGAGATTGGTCGCGTGTTCCGCAACGAGGGCATCGACGCCGACCACAACCCCGAGTTCACCCTACTGGAGAGCTACGAGGCGTACGCGGACTACAACGACATCATGCGGTTGGTGGAGACGTTGGTGCCGCAGGTCGCTCTGGAAACCACCGGCGCTACGACGGTGACTTACGAGCGAGTCGAACTACGGCTCAACGGTCCGTGGCCTCGACTGTCGCTGCACGAGGGCGTGAAGCAGTACGCAGGCTTAGACCTCAACGACTACCCCGATGCGGCGGGGCTCACGGACAAGATGCGGGAGCTAGGTGTGCCCGCGACGTACGCGGAGAGCCGAGGGAGGCTGATTGACAAGCTGGTCGGGACGTACGTGGAGCCGAAGCTGATCCAGCCAACGTTCCTGGTGGACTACCCGGTAGAGATGTCGCCGCTGGCCAAGGCCAGCCCCACCGACCCGCGTTACGCGGAGCGTTTCGAGGCGTTTGCGGCAGGCATGGAGATCGCGAACTCCTTCACGGAGCTGAACGATCCGGACGTGCAACGGTCGCGATTCACAGAGCAGGAAGAGTTACGCAAGCGCTACCAGGGCGAGGACCTCGACCGGATGGACGAGGACTTCATCACTGCGCTGGAGCATGGGATGCCGCCCACGGGTGGGCTGGGGATCGGTATCGACCGTCTGGTGATGCTGATCACGGGGCAGAAGTCGATCCGGGACGTGTTGCTCTTCCCGCAGACGCGCAGCACTCAGGCCCCTCTCCATGCCGGCGACGATGAAGTTGACGAGAATCCCGGAGACGAGCCTCCGATTGGCCCTACCGCACGGTAGGAGCTGCTTGGCTTTCCATGTCTACATCCTGACCGTGCGGACGGCTCCTATTACACCGGCCACACTGAAGACCTAACCCGTAGGATGGCTCAAAGCCACTCTGGCGAGCTAGGTGGTTACACGACCAACCGCCGCCCGCTGGCGCTGGCGTTTTCCCGAGAATTCCATACGCGTGCTCAGGTCCTCGCATCCGAACGCGCGACCAAAGGCTGGGCACGGGACAAGAAATCAGCGTTCATCGCGGGTGATTGGAACCTACGTTAACGGCCAGCGTCGGGTCGTAGTTCGAGAACCTCACCAGGCACGGAACACTCTCCACTCCCCTGCCTCCGGACTCCCGCCGCCGTTCATCCTGAGCACTCGAAGGACGATCGAACGCCAGGCGAACTGCCACGCCGATGCCCAATCCCCTCTAGGGCTCGACCTCGATCACGGCCTCGATCTCCACTGCCATGCCGTTAGGGAGCGTGGTGAGGCCAACGGCGCTGCGGGCGTGCTTGCCTCGATCACCATACAGCTCAACGAGGAGGTCAGAGCATCCGTTGACAACTGCCGGTGGTTGGGTGAAATCCGGGTCGCTGTTGACCATGCCCAACAGCTTCACGAAGCGCACCACCTTGTCCAGGTCACCGATCTCGTTGCGGAGGTTGCCGAGCATGCTTACGGCACACCACCGGGCGGCCTCATAGCCTTGCTCCACGGTCAGGTCGCGCCCCAGCTTGCCCAGCGTTAACTCCCCGTTGGCCTGTCGTGGGCCGACGCCAGCAAGGTAGACCAGGTTTCCTGTACGTACGGCTGAAACGTAGTTACCGCCGGGCTTGCCCGGCGGGGGCAACTCTATCCCCATGTCCTTCAGCTTGTTTTCGATCAACGACATCGCGCGCCTCCCGTTGTTGTTTAGTGAGGCGTTACGTTACCAGCGCGGAGTCCACCCATCCAAGTCGACCCTCGCTTAGTCTGCACCCCTATTCCACCGACGGGATGTTCCACCGAACCGGAAGGCGCGGCTAGTTATCGCTGGCATTCATGGACCGAGCGGTGGACAGGCGCTAGTGCGCCCAGTCGGTGGTACCGCGGAATCGGAGAGCCAGCAAGGTCCGCCCTTGGTGGACAGCCGCCTTCGTCCAGTAGAGTTCCCACCCGAATGCCCAATCCGGTTCCTCGTTGGACAGACCGACGACGTCATGAAGCACCACCGCGACCCGCAGTTCTAGTGGTAGGCACATCAATCCGTTCGCCACGGTTCGCTGCGGTTCGTGAATGAAGGCAGCGCGGGTTCTAAGCAGTCGGCGCAGCTGGACCCCTTAGGTCGCGAGCTTGGAATCCTCAATCCCGCCTGCACCACTGACCGGCACAGAGCCGGATACTCGGCGGTTCCCGAGTGCCGGAAGGCCACTTCAGCAATCTCTTCAGCTTTAGCAACGTCTTGGAATATCGAATAGCCGACGTTGAACGTGCGATCGGTCGAGTCTCCGATACTTTGACTGGACTCCACTGCCTGATGAGTGACCCTGCTCTGGTAATTCATGAGTGGACTCCTTCAAAGGAAAGCCCAGTTGGCCGTAATGCGTGCCTGAATACGAATCGGGACGAAGCCTGCCGGAGGCAACACCCGATAGACAGGGAACGGGGACATTTCAGTGTCTGTACATCCCTTACCTGCTGCCACTAGATCTGCGGTGGATTGCATCGGTCACCGTCACCACTCTGTCCGCCACACCGGCGGCTCTCCCCGTGAATTAGTGCCATGCTACTCACATTGCGTGCCTCATTTATGAGTTAACCCCTGGTCGATGTGAAGGAACGGTGAAAGCCAAAGGCCCCTGAGCCAGCGCTTGTTGCCACGATGTTCCGAAACGCGTCGTATAGCGTCACGTGAGGCGCGTTATGCCGCCTCAACTCCACTCGATGATGGAAGAGGCGATGATCGCCGCACAATCGCGAGCGCAGTGGATACGCTTGCTATACTCGGCGTCACTATCCCGCGCAGCGGAGGCACCAACGATGGAAATCGGCAGCAAGAACGCTACGTACCCCGCAGATGAATGGCAGGCGCGGGTCCACCTTGCCGCCGCCTACCGCCTGACCGACATGTTCGGGATGACCACGCTGGTCTACAACCACATCACAGCCCGTGTGCCGGGAACGACTGATCAGTTCCTAATCAACGAGTTCGGCATCGGCTACAACGAGGTCACCGCCTCCAACCTCGTGAAAATCGATCTCGATGGCAATGTGATCGAAGGCGGGCACACAATCAATCTGCCGGGGTACGTTATCCACAGCGCCGTGCACGCGGCGCGGCATGACGTGAATTGCGTGATGCACACGCACACCCCCTACGGCATGGCAGTGTCGGCGCTTGAAAGCGGGTTCATACCGCTGCAACAGGACACGTACGGATTCCACAACGACATCTCGTACCACGAATTCGAAGGCCTCGCCGTCGATGTCGAAGAACGCGAGCGTCTCGTGACAGACCTGGGGAACACCCACAACATGGTGCTGCGCAATCACGGTCTGCTGACGCTCGGCGGAAACGTGTCGGACGCATGGGGACGCATGTGGAACCTGGAGCGCGCGTGCCAGGTCCAAGTGCTCGCGATGTCGACGGGCCAACAGTTGCACCAAGCGCCCATCGAGGCGATTGCGAAAACAGCCGCGCTGGTGGGCAAAAATCCGGCGGGCATGGCGTGGCCTTGGCTGCTGCGCCAACTCGATGCCAAAGACCCGTCGTATCAGTCATAGTCCTAGTTCGACCGCAGGCAAGTCCGAGAAGAGAATTGTCACATGATCAGCATCGACCTCATCAGGCGCGACCCGGAAACAGTGCGCCGCTCGCTCAGCCGCCGTCAGGAAGAGGCAGGCGTTATCGACGAGATCCTCGCGCTCGATGAGCAGCGGCGGACGACCATAGCGGCTGCCGACATCCTGCGTGCGGAGCGCAACGAGGCCAGCAAGGCCATTGGCGCTCTTATGAAAGCGGGGCAGGGGGATTACGCCGAGCAGCAGAAGGAGGCCGTTCGCCAGACAGGCGAGCGTCTCAAAACACTCGACGAGGCGTTACGCGGTCTCGACGAGCGCACCAGCGAGTTGATGCTGAACCTGCCGAACGTCGTGTCCGACGAGGTCCCGGACGGGCCGGATGAGAGCGGCAATGTGGTGATCTGGGAAGAGGGCGAGCGCGCCACCTACGACTTCGAGCTGAAACCGCATTGGGAGCTATCCGAATCCCTCGGGATTACCGACTTCGAGCGGGGCGCGAAGGTGTCGGGGCGCATGTTCTACGTACTGGGCGACACGGGCGCTCGGCTCCAGCGAGCGCTGGTCAACTACATGATCGATCTGCACCGCAGCAAGCACGGCTACGAAGAGCGCGGGGTGCCGTTCCTGGTGCTCCAAGAGACGATGATTGGCAGCAGCAATCTGCCGAAATTCGCGGATGCCCTCTACCACGACGCTGACGAGGACCTATGGCTAATCCCGACGGCCGAGGTGCCGCTGACCAATCTGCATCGCGACGAGATACTCGACCCCGGTACGCTGCCTATCCGCTACATGGCGCACACTCCGTGCTTCCGCAAAGAGCGCGCGGCGGCCGGCCAGCAGGTGCGCGGGCTCAAGCGCGTGCATCAGTTCGAGAAGGTGGAGATGTACCAGTTCGTGGAACCCGAGCACTCCATGGAGACGCTCGACGCCATCGTGGAGGCAGCGGCTGACGTCATACGTGGCTTGCACCTGCCGTTCCACCTGCTCCAGCTGTGCACAGGGGACATCAGCTTCCCCTCGGCCAAGAGCTTCGATCTGGAGATCTACACACCAGCTAGCGATGAGTGGCTCGAGGTCAGCTCCTGCTCCAATTGCACGGATTTCCAGTCGCGTCGCTCCAACATTCGGTTCCGGCGAGAGCTCGGCGGGAAAACCGAGTTCGTGCACACACTCAACGGGTCTGGCCTGGCGTTACCACGCGTGATCATCGCGATCCTGGAGACGTACCAGCAAGCGGACGGCTCGGTGCGCCTGCCGGACGTCCTCGTACCCTACATGGGCAGCCAGGAAGTACTGGAGCCCGTCAGGTAGGGCCATTCAATGTCCAAGAATCTCGCGATTTCACCACAGCAGTGCGAAGCCATCGCTTAGGGGCACTGTTCATCACTGCCATCGCAACCGGGCTTAGACAAAGGGAATTGCTTGGCCTCAGGTGGGACGACTTGGATTTGGCCACGCAGCAACTGACAGTCCAAAATACCCTCGTGTGATCGCGGCGAGATCGCCTCTGGTCTTTATCCGAGCTAAAGACCGAGCGCAGCCGTCGCACTCTGTGGCTGCCCAACGCTAGCATCAGCCATTAGTCAGGTATGCCACGAGACCCCTGCATCTGGTAACGGCCAGGGAAACAATGGTGGGCGGGACTGCGCTCAAACCTGTGAGCAGTCGTTCTTGAGTCACCCGGAATCGCGGCCTGGGTCCTCCGAGAGCGATTCGAGGCAGGCGAATACTTAGCATGTAATCGGTGACGACTTCGGCGTCTCTCTGAGAAAACTCGATGCTGCCCTCCAGTTTGAAGGCCTTCAAGCCGCCATAAGACGTTTTTTCGACCGGGACTTCGGCCACAAAGTCCCCGCCGCCCTTCGGCGGCTTGGTCTCGATATCGTCTGTCATGACGAACAACGACTCGCCTCTGATATCACTGAAGAGGTCTGGCTCGCGATCGCGGGGGCGTTGGGCTGGACTGTGGCGACACATGACTCTCATATCGCCAGCAACCTTGCGGAGCGGCAAGCACTTTCCCACGCTGGAGTCGGGTGCTTTATTCTCGACGGTGGCAGCGCAACACAATGAGAGAAGGTCAGGACGCTAGCCAGCGCTGGGCCGCAGCCATTGCCGCGACTTACAATCCCCATCCATACATTTGGCGGTTCCATCAGCGTTCAGGTTACCGTTGACTCTCTCCTTGACGAATCATTTACCCACGCACAACAAAAGCCCCGCTTCAGAAGCGGGGCTTTTGTTGTTACTTGCTCACGCCTGGCCAGTTAGCAGCCGCAACCGCCTCCGCAGCAGCTTCCGCCGCCCGCCATGGGCGCTGAACTCGCGCCAACACCAGCGCCAACGGCGATGCGGGCGGAGAACATTGATATGACCCGGGGCGAGGTTTCGCCGCAGGCGGGGCAGCTTGCTACCTCACCTTCGCTCATGGGACTCAGCTTTTCGAAACGGTCGTGCCCTTCAGGACAAACATATTCGTAAATAGGCATTTTAGATTCTCCTCGCGGCGCTACTGTGGGGCGATTCTAGGCTACCAGGCAAGCCTCGGCAATCGGCGGTCACGTTAACTCTCGTACTGGGCTCCATGTTTAGGGTGGCTTTCGATAACGAAAAACGCCAGGAATGCGCTGAGGAATGCCAGCAGTGCACCGATGTATGTGACACCACGGAAGGCGTCGATGAACGCCTCGTCAATGGCGCGCTGGGCGGCCGCGGCGGCCTCGCCACCCAGTCCTGGGGGCAGGACGGCGCCGGCGAGCTTCGTACGCTCGCCGTCCAGATACTCGACCACATCGGCCGAGGCGGCAAATGCAATCAGATTGTCATCGAGCGATGCATTGAAGATACCCAGCGCGACCACGCCGAACACGGCAACTGCCAGCAGCATCGCGGTGCGGGAGAGAGCATTATTGATGCCCGACGCCAGGCCCGAGAGCCGCTGATCAACAGTGCTCATGACGACGGTGACGAGCGGAGCGACAGTGATAGCCATGCCCAGGCCAGTCAGAAACACGGCCGGGAAATACTCGGTCATATAGGTTGAGAACCCAGGACCTTCGATGCCCGGGCGCGCGAACAGCAGGAATCCGATACCGACGAGGCTGGGACCCACGGTCAGCGGTATCTTCGCGCCCACCTTGACGACGAGACCACCAGACCAGCGCGAGACGGTGGCGATTAGAACCATCAACGGGAACATCGCCAAGCCTGCGGCAGTGGCCGAGTAACCCTGAACCTGAATTAGATTCAAGGGCAGGAAGAAAATGAATCCGCCCAATGCGGCGTAGAGGCACAACGTTAGGAGGTTGGCGCCGCTAAAGCTCCGATTCTTGAATACGCCCAAAGGCATCATGGGGTTAGTGACTTTAGCCTCCGCCACCACGAATCCGATGAGTCCGGCTACGCCAACGGACAACGACGCGAAGACCAGCGGGTCTCCCAGGCCAGCGTTGGCCGACTCCGTGAGGCCATAGACAAGGCCCACAAGACCGGTGGTTGCGAGCGCGCCGCCAAGCCAGTCGATCTTGCTACCGGTCCGCTCACGGCTCTCCGGCACGCGGGTGATAGCAATGGCGATTACGGCGACCGCGACCGGGATGTTGATGAAGAAGACCCAACGCCACGAGAACTCTTCCGCGAGGAACCCGCCAAGTACAGGTCCCGCGACAGTCGCTAGGGCGCTAGCAGCCGACCAGGTGCCGATGGCCGAGCCACGTTCAGCATCGGAAAAGCAGGCGCCGATGAGGGCAAGGCTCCCGGGAACGAAGATGGCGCCACCGATGCCCTGTACCGCCCGCGCAATAATCAACGATGTCGCGTTGGGCGAGAGCCCCGCCCACACAGACGCGGCGGCGAAGATAACGATTCCTGCGATGAACATGCGCTTGCGGCCAAGCTGATCGCCTAGCGCTCCACCGACCAGCAGGAGGGACGCAAGAAAGAGGACGTAGGCGTTGATGATCCACTGCAGGTCGCCGATGGACGCATTCAAATCCGACTGCAGGATGGGAAGTGCGACGCTGACTGCCGTGGCGTCGATGAACGCCATGCTCGATCCAAGTATCGTGGCGACAAGGATCCAGAAGCCGGAGTAGGAACGCTTCACGACGACGACATCAGGGACAGTCGCGCCCTCGGACGAGGGAAAAGAGGACATATGCGCCTACCCGTGGAATCGATACCCCACATTCCAAACGGTGTCGATGAACGTATGGGTAGCGTCCTCAATCTTACTGCGCAAGCGTCGAACGTGTACGTCGACTGTGCGGGTACCGCCAAAGTACTGGTAGCCCCACACCTGTTCCAGCAGCGCTTCGCGACTGTATACGCGGCCGGGGTTGGAGGCCAGTAGCTTTAACAACTCGTATTCCTTGAACGTCAGGAGCACCGATTTGTTCGCTACGTAGACGTCGTAGCGCTCCGGGTCGATGACGAGGTCTCCGGCGCTGATAAGCTGCACCTCAGGGGCTGGGCCCTTACGGTCCAACAGGCGAGCGATCCGGAGCCAGAGCTCACCCAGACGCCACGGCACAACAATGATGTCGTCGGTAGCAATCGAAACATTCGGAGTGCGTAGGAGATCCCAGGAGATGGCCGCGATGACCGGAGCGCCATGGGTAGGTAAGCTCTGCGTGGCCAGCTCGATATCGTGGCGGTGGGTCTCCGTCAGATCCAAGAGCAATGCGTCCGTGGGCGAGCCTGAACTACCATTAGCGTCGGCTTGCACGAACCTAATGCCCTCAGCGTCCAGGCTGCGCTGGAAATCCAAACTAGGGCTACCGACGACGCCAATGATGTAGGGAGCCTGGCTAAACGGAAACTTCCCTGCTTCCGTTACCACCAGATCTTCCCTTCCACCGATCCTTTGAGCTCGTCGTACTCTCTCGTCCATAAGCCCGTGCTCAGATACTTCCAGCCTCCGTCCGCGAAGAGGCACACGATGTTGGCATTATCCAACCGTGCAGCAAGGCGAACCGCCGCCGCTAGCACTGCGCCGGAGGATACTCCAGCGAACACGCCCTCACGACGCAATAATTCGGCGGTTCCGCGGAAACTTTCTTCTCCGCTCACCATAGTTCTGGCGTCCAGCATGTTCAAGTCAAGGATAGGGGGCACGAACCCTTCCTCCAGGCTTCTCAATCCTTGTATCCGATCATCAGGCTCCGGAGCGGCCGCAATGACCTCAATCTTCGGGTTGAACTCCTTGAGCCGCCGGCCTGTTCCCATTAGTGTCCCGCCGGTCCCCAGTCCTGCTACAAAATGCGTGATCTCAGGCAAGTCCCTGATAATCTCCGGGCCCGTGGTTGCATAGTGGGCACCAGGGTTCGCCGCGTTGCCGTACTGGTACAGCATGAGGAACGACGGGTCCTTGGCCACAATCTCCTTCGCCATGGCAATGGAACCGTTGGAGCCCTCGGCTCCGGGCGAGTAGATGATCTCCGCGCCATAGGCGCGCAGCAGCTCTGACCGCTCCGGACTCACGTTGTCCGGCATCACCGCGGTGAATCGATAGCCAAGCAAACCGGTGATCATCGCAAGCGCGATCCCGGTGTTACCGCTGGTGGGTTCGAGGATCGTCCGGCCTGGATCCAGCGAACCATCGTCGACGGCGGCCTGAATCATGGCCCGGGCAATCCGATCCTTCACCGAGCCGGTAGGGTTGTTCCCTTCCAGCTTGGCGAAAATCCGGACGCCGGCTTTCGGACTAAACGACGGCAGTTCGACCAAGGGCGTTTCCCCGATGGCCTCGATGAGACTGGAACTACGCATGGGTGCTCCAGGGCCGGGTCACGTCCATCAGTGAACGGCTAGCACGCCCTCGTCGCCCGGTAGCACCAGACCACAAAAGACGTCGTAGTCAATCAGCTCAGTGACGCTCGGATTGTCGCCGCACAGCGGGCACTTGGGGTCGCGGCGTGTTCTGACCACGCGGAACTCCATGCTGAGCGCATCCACCAAGAGCAGGCGACCGATGAGCGGCTCGCCGATGCCTAGGATGACCTTGACGACCTCCGTGGCCTGCAAGCTGCCCATAGTTCCCGTAAGTGCACCCAGCACGCCGGCCTCCGCGCAGTTCGGAACCATCCCTGGTGGGGGCGGTTCCGGGTAGAGGCAGCGGTAGCAGCCCTTGCCTGGCTCATAGGTGGTGACCTGCCCGTCGAAGATCAGGATGCTTCCGTCGACGAGGGGTTTCTTGTTCAGATACGCGGCGTCGTTAACCAAGTAGCGTGTCGCGAAATTGTCCGCGCCATTGACAATCACGTCGTATCGGGCGATCAGGTCCATGGCGTTTTCCGAGGTAATCGGGAACTCGTGGGCCACGACGTTCACTTCGGGATTGTAGCGGGCCAGGGTCAACTTTGCGGACTCGACCTTGGCCATGCCGATCGTCTCGCTGTTGTGAAGCACCTGGCGTTGCAGATTGCTGAGGTCAACAGTATCGAAATCTACGAGGCCGATCGTTCCTACACCCGCTAGGGCCAGGTAAAGCGCCACAGGGCCGCCAAGACCACCCGCTCCTATAATCAGTACTTTGGAATCGATTAGCTTACGCTGTCCTCGGCTGCCAATCTGGGGCATGATGATGTGACGACTATATCGCCGCACCTGTTCAGGCGTAAGTTGTGCTGCCGTAGTCATAATTCTCCTCCTCCCACTGCATACACCATTGGGATGCATGCGAAATCGCGCGTGATGTTTGCCACTCGCGACCCATTGTTGCTATTGAGATGCGTTGGGGCGTCGCCTGGTGTAAGAGAGGCCGCTTCCGCTAGCGGCGACTGCTTGCCGCTTCTAATAAATGTAACGCACGTGCGCACGTGCGGCCAGTGCTCCTAGCCGTCGCGCAGCTATGCAGTGCGGGAAACGATCTCGGCGGCGAGGCGCTGACGCTCGGCCAAGTCACCTACGCTAGTCATGGTAAGCACCTGCTCCACGGCTTCTTCGACGTCCTTCCAGATGCCCCGCTGCGCGCACGAGGGGGCCAACGTACACTCGGACATGTCGTCGATACAGTCGAGCGGGGCACTCCGGCCCTCCAGCGTGGTTACGACCTGATTCAACGTGATCTCCGACGCAGGGCGTGCAAGTACGTGGCCACCTTGAGGCCCACGCCTGCTCATGATGAACCCGAACTTGTTGAGTGTGGTGAGTACCTGGTCGAGATACGGTTCAGGGATGCTCTGCCGCCCCGCGATGTCGGTGGTGCGCACCGGTTTCCCTGACTCTGATTGAAGGGCGAGATCCACCAGCGCACGGACTCCATAGTCCACTTTCATCGGAATGCGCATCGCTCTTTTCTCCTCTATCCCCAAGGGCACTGCCGACTATCATAACTACCGAACGATCTAAAGACAATTAAATCGACCGAGAAAGTCGATAATAGCAATTCGCTCCTAGCCTTGGCCGGCTCCGGCTATTTCTGGTAGCATTTTGGTTTGGTGCTGCGGAAAACGGCACCCCTACGTTTCATCAGCCGTCCCCCTTCGGACGCAGCTCGGGAGCCCCGCATGGATCAGATCACCGTTGAAGCACAGCACCGCACCGCCCTGGGGAAGAAGACCGGAGCGCTTAGGCGCTCAGGAATCACGCCCATCCACATCTACGGTTCGACGACAGAATCGCTAACCCTCCAGGCGAACACGTCGGACCTTGTCCACGCCCTGAACGAAGCGGGGTTCACCACGCCGCTGAATATCAAGGTCGGCTCTGATGAACACTTCGTGGTGGTCAAGCAGATCCAAAAGCACCCCGTCACCGACCGTGTCCTGCACGTCGACATGTTCACAATCTCCCGGACCGAGCGCATCCACGCTGCCGTTCCGCTCCACTTCGAGGGCGAGGCCTTGGCAGCGAGGGAAGAAGGCGCTCAACTCGCCGAGGACCTCCACGAGCTTATGGTTGAGGCCCTAGGCCTTGAGATGCCCCACGCCCTTGTCGTCGACCTCGCGCCGCTGGTGGCGCTGGATTCCGTCATCCATGCTGATGACGTCGTACTGCCCCCTAACGTGACGTTGGTGACTGAACCTGACGCCGTTGTAGCACGCATCGCTCACCGTCGTGGCGCTGATGAAGGAGCGGCAGAGGGAGAGGGTGCCCCCGTGGCCACAGCGTCGGCTGGAAGCGAGTAGTTCGCTACGAAGGAAGGGTTGCCCCGATAAAATCGGGGTGACCACGAACGAAGTCGGTTGCTGCCATAGGCTTACGGCCGGCAAGCTTCACCTGATTCAACACCAGCAAGCCATCTCCTGTCGCAACCGCGACATGCAGACCTTGGGCGACGACAGAACCAGGCGCATCTCCGCTTGGCTCCTGCACCGTAGCCGACAGCACCTCTAGCCGTTCCCCGCGAAACGTAGTGGCGGTACCTGGCCATGGGTCAAACGCACGGGTATGCCGCTCCAGTTCGGAGGCGGACAGCGCCCAGTCCAATCGCCCATCCTCTTTCTTGAAACGCTTGATGACGGTAGCGCCTTCGGCAGGCTGGGGCGTGGGAACGAGCTCACCCGCCAGATAGGCGGGCAGGACATCGCTAAGCACCCGCGCTCCGACAGCGAATAGTTCTCCTGTTAACGCGGGCGTACGCTCGGTACCCACTAGGGAAACCTCTTCCATCGCAAGGATGTCGCCTGTATCCAAACCCTCATCCATCTTCATAATGGTAGTTCCGGTCGTAGTATCCCCGGCCAGAATCGCCCCCGCAACAGGGGAAGCCCCACGATGCCGTGGCAGGAGGGACGGGTGAACGTTCACGGCGCCGTATTTAGGTCCGAAGAGGAACGGCGCCGGCAGGAGTAAGCCGTATGCGGCTAGCACCACGAGGTCTGCACCAAGCTCTGCAAAACGAGCCTTCTCCTCATCATTGGTGACGCGTGCCGGAGTAAGCACATCGATGCCACGAGCCCGCGCAGACTCTTTGATCGGCGATGCCAAAAGCTTGCGACCGCGGCCCGCCGCGCGGTCAGGGGCCGCGTAGACAGCGACAATCTTGCCGTCGAGTTCCGACGCCATGCGTTCGATCGATGAAAGGATGGGAATCACGACGCCGGGTGAACCCATAAAAACAATGCGTAAAGAGGCCATGCAGCGATGATACAACGCGTCTCACACCCGTTGATTCTCCCCGATGCCAAGGAACGGCTTCATGGCCTGCTCCACCGGTAGCACCGAAAAATGCAAGAGGGAAAGGGCGTGAGATTTGCCCGAATTCTACTCCGCAATCAAATCCCGATTGCGTGATAACGTATCCCCCGTCCCGCAGGGCGGCGCATACCCTTCGGATACAACTCGGCCCGCTGGCGCGCGGCCATTGATCAGACCCTTCAACCTACCTCGGAGTTCTTCCGTGCCTGTCGACACTTCCGCTCGCCATACCTGGGAAGCGGTACTGGGTCGTCTGCAACTGCAAGTCACGCGGCCAAGCTTTGACACTTGGCTACGTGGCACTGTTGGAGTCGACATGGACGATCACACGTTGATCGTCGCGGTACCCACCCCGTTCGCTGCCGAATGGCTCGAACGGCGCATGCATGCGCTCATCGAAGACGCAGTCAGCGCGATAACAGAGGCTCCGATAGGCGTCTCGTTTCAGGTTGGTTCCACTGACGTTAGCCATATGAGCACAACCGCTCCGGTGACACCAACCTCACCCGCACGCGTCGCTTCGCCCGGCGCTCGCCTGACGGACACTCCGCTCAATCCGAACTACACCTTCGACAAATTCGTCGTGGGTGGGTCCAACCAGCTCGCGTATGCGGCATCGATGGCTGTGGCAGACGCTCCGGGTGCTGCCTACAACCCATTGTTCCTCTACGGTGCTGTGGGCCTTGGTAAGACACACTTGCTACAGGCGATTGGAGCTCGGGCCCAGGCCGCCGGCCGTAGCGTTGCCTACGTTACATGCGAGCAGTTCACCAATGAATTCCTCGCCGCCATCAAGGACCGCCGAACGGAGTCGTTCCGCGCTCGTTACCGCAGCGCCGATCTTCTGTTAATAGATGATGTCCAGTTCATCTCAGGCAAGGAAGGTACCCAGGAAGGCTTCTTCCATACCTTCAATGCTCTCCATGACTCCGGCCGACAGATCGTTCTAACCTGCGATCGCCCTCCGTCTGCCCTCCCCTTGCTAGAAGAACGATTGCGTTCTCGATTCGAGTGGGGTTTGCTCGCTGATATCGGCCAGCCAACACTTGAGACGCGTACCGCAATGCTGTCCACGTTCGCCGAAAGCGCACCCGTCGCCGTACCGCGTAAGGTAATTGACTTCATTGCAGAACGAATGCAGAGCAACGTACGACTTTTACAAGGTTGCTTGAACCGCGTAACGGCGATGGCCTACTTCACCAACACGCCTGTCACGATTGAACTTGCACAGGCCACACTAGGAGCTGTAGCAGCTCACGATATTGGAGAATCCTCACCTAAAGCTGCGATCGCGGCGATAGCGGCTCACTACGGTTTGCCTCAATCAATTCTCGTTAGCGGGCGAAGGGACCGCGCCGTGACAAGCGCTCGCCAAATCGCAATGTACGTCCTAAGTACCCGGCATAAGCTCTCACCTGATGAAATTGGCACCGCATTAGGCGGTCGCGATCGCACCACTGTTATCTACAGCGTCAAGAAAATATCCAAACGACTCGCGTCAGATAAGACCTTCGCCGGCGAACTCAACTTATTACTTGATTCTTTCCCCATTAGCTAACACTCTATCTCGTCCTTACTAACACCAATACCAACGCCCTTCCATCAGGCAACGGCCTATTAGATCGCTTCCGTTGGCGAAACGCCCTTCCACAGATACATTTATCATTAGTATTCAGAGGATCTACTACTACTACTAGTTATAGAAGAGAAGTAAGGATTGTTAGATAACAAACATTTTCAGATGCGAGCGGGGAAAGGTGGCAATGGGGCCATCTCTTTTCTCCATGAGCCTTACAAACCTCGAGGTGGTCCTGATGGTGGGGATGGTGGTTCCGGAGGAACAATTTATCTTGTTCCTCGAAGAGGAGTAAGTACTCTTGGCCATCTCCATCGAATTTTTAATGTTTATGCTGCTGATGGGAAAAATGGCGGGGGTCGGGATAAGACAGGGAAAAAGGGTAAGGACACCACGATTGAAGTGCCAATGGGTACCGTTGTGTGGCGAGAGGATGATGCTGGAGAGCGAGAACAGCTTGCAGACTTGGTCATTGCTAATCGTAAGGTAGCGATTGCTAGAGGTGGTCTCCCTGGTCGAGGCAATCATCGGTTCGTGAGCCCAATCAACCAAGAACCGTTGCTGGCAGAGGCAGGGGAACCCGGTGAGTCGCTGTTGGTGTTCCTGGAAGTGAAAGTGTTGGGCGATGTTGCGCTTGTCGGTTCTCCTAACGCAGGGAAATCGACGTTGCTTTCCGTGATTTCGAGAGCTAGGCCGAAGATCGCAGACTATCCGTTCACGACCATTGAACCAGTTTTGGGGATGGTTTATCGAAAAGGGCGGGAATTAGTGTTTGTTGATGTTCCTGGTTTGATCCAGGGTGCTAGCGAAGGAAAGGGGCTGGGCCTTGAATTCCTGAGGCATACAGAACGCGTTCGAGTGCTCCTACATCTTGTTGATGGAAGTGTTGAAAACGTTGGTGAAGAGTATCTGCGCGTTGCCAAAGAGCTTGGAGCCTATCCGGGTGGCTTGGATAACAAGCCCCGGGTGCCAGTGCTCAATAAGGTTGATGTCCCGGAAGTTCGAGAGCATCTAGCGGAGAAATTGGCTGAGCTTGAAAAAGCGAGCGGCCAGGTTCCTAGCGTGCTTTCGGGGGTTACGGGAGAAGGTCTTGATGCGTTGCTAGATCGTGTACTGCCGTTGATTCCTGAGTTGGATGATGGCGAGGAAAGCTCAGAACTGATTGAGGAGGAGCACATCGGAGCTGCCCCTTCCCATCGGCCCCGGGTGCGTATCGAACGGGTCGGGGAAGCTTTTGTTGTGTCGTGTAAACCATTGGAACGCTTTGTACCGATGGTGCGTTTCAGCGATTGGCGGGCGCGGATGCAGTTCCATGCGGAAATGGAACGTTTCGGTGTGATCCAGGCACTGGAAAAGGCGGGGGTTGAAATCGGGGATACGGTGCGAATTGCAACCAGCGAGTTGGTGTGGGACTAAATGCGTCGCGGTATCTTGGGTGGAACCTTTGACCCAATCCACACGGGCCATCTGATCCTTGCGCAGGAGATGCGTTGGCGCCTGGGGCTTGATGAGGTGTGGTTCGTTCCTACGGGTGAGCCTTGGATGAAACGCGGCCAGCGCCTGATGAGTAAGGCGCACCGTAAGGCCATGGTTGCGTTGGCGATCGAAGCGAATAAGGGATTCAAGCTATGCACGCTAGAGATTGACCGTCCCGGTGAGACGTATACGGTGGATACGCTGGAGGAGCTTCGTGCTGGCGTGATGCGAGACGACGACGTGGTGTTCATCATGGGCGTGGATACGCTAAACACCATGCACCACTGGAAAGCGCCTGAGCGTATTTTGGAGCTAGCCCAACTGGTGGTGGCATTGCGTCCGGGACACGGTGGGGTCGATGTGAAGGAGCTGGAGGTCATCGCTCCGACGGTGGGCGAGCGTCTGATGACCGTACACCTACCGCTGATCGAGATCAGTGGCACCGAATTGAGGCGTCGCGCGACGGCCGGTGAGCCATTCCGCTATTTGGTTCCGGACGCGGTTGGCGATTACATTGAAAAACATGGGCTCTATCGGTAGGGCCTCCCCGAGGAGTAGAGATGGCGACTGATCCAACGGAGGGGAATCTTCCCCAGCGCATTCTGGAATTGTGCAATGAGCTGGAGGCGCTGCGGTATGGTGATTTCACGTTGACATCGGGCGAGAAAAGTAACTACTACTTCGATGGTCGCCTGCTCACGCTATCCCCCGAAGGGTCGAATGCGGTTGCACGAGCGATCTTGCCGGCCATCCGGGATTCAGGTGCAGAGG
Organism: Dehalococcoidia bacterium; assembly: GCA_963579135.1. Lineage (GTDB taxonomy): Bacteria > Chloroflexota > Dehalococcoidia > Lucifugimonadales > Australimonadaceae > CALGTL01. Next base: position 36,751 of record CAUZFB010000003.1, read on the forward strand.
CCGTTGGAGGCCCAGCTGTCGCTGCGGTGCCGATGGTTACCGAAATCGCGATGTTGAGCGCACAGGACGGTGGTCGACAAGTGCCTGCATTCTTCGTGCGACCACAGCCGAAGGAACATGGTATGGGCAAGCTCATTGAGGGGCCGTTGCCGGAGGGGGCGTCGGTGGCAATCGTGGACGACGCCTGCTCGACAGCAGGTTCGCTTTATCTGGCAATCCGCGCGGCGAAAGACGCTGGCCACAAGGTAGTCTTCGTCGGCTGCATCCTGGATCGCAATCAGGGTGGCAGCGAGCGCCTGCGTGGCGATGGCTACGAGCTGTTCTCAATCCTCGAGGGCGATGCGGAAGGCAATGTCGTTGTGAGCTAGATTTCGCCTACGGGACTCACGCCGCTAAATATCGAGGTTTTTCACCTGACGTGCGTGGGCCTGGATAAACTCTTTGCGGGGCTGGACCAGGTCGCCCATGAGCGTGGTGAAGACGTCGTCAGCCTCGGTTGCCTGCTCGGCGTTTATTTGGAGCAGCGTCCGCTTGGTCGGATCCATGGTCGTTTCCCAGAGTTGATCGGGGTTCATCTCCCCCAGACCCTTGTAGCGCTGGAGATTCACGCCGCTGCGGTCGGAGTGCCGTTCGAGCGCGGCGGCTAGGTCGAACCAGGCGAGCCCCGCAGCAACCTGATTGTCGCGCCGGGTGATCGAGAAGCTGTGGCCGTCGACCCACTCGGAGACACGAGGGAAAATCTCGTTGGCGCGGTGAGAAGAGGCGGACTCCAGTACGGCCTTCACGTTGATAGTACCGTGCCCAGGAACCTCCAACAGGAAGCGCCCCTCTTTGAGGTTCTCTCGCGGGGTGTTTTCTAGGCCGTACTGCGTAAACCAGTCCGCCACCGCTTGCAGAGTGCCGGGCCCATCAAACGCGAGGCGATAGTGGCCTTGGGCAGCTCCCTGGAAGAGGACGCCAGCGAGCTCGGGGGCGAGGCCCAGGCTGGATAGCGGAGCGACCCAAGACTGGAACTCTCGAATCAACTCAAGCAAGGTGCTGAGCTTCGCGCCGGCCATCTTGACCGAGCCGTCGTCGTTGGTGACGGATACGCGGCCGTAGAGTTGGTTCGACATCCAGGCGTCTTTGTCGGCCTCGGCGTACTTGTACTCGACGGACCTGCCGCGGGACGTGCGGTACAGCGGGGGCTGGGCGACATATAGATGGCCGGCGTCGATGAGCTCTCGCATGTTGCGGAAGAAGAACGTTAGCAGGAGTGTTCGGATGTGTGCGCCATCGACATCCGCGTCGGTCATGATGATGACCTTGTGGTAGCGAAGCTTGGGCATGTTGAAGTCCTCGCCCAGCCCGGCCCCGATGGCGGTGATCAGCGCGCGAATCTCCTCGTGGGCGAGCATGCGATCGGGGCGTGCCTTTTCCACGTTCAGAATCTTGCCGCGCAGGGGCAGGATCGCTTGCGTGCGGCGATCACGGCCCATCTTGGCTGACCCGCCGGCCGATTCACCTTCCACGACGAATAGCTCTGAAAGTTCGGGGCTCTTCTCGGAGCAGTCGGCGAGCTTACCCGGAAGCGACCCGCCGTCCATGGCGTTCTTGCGAATCACGAGGTCTCGTGCTTTGCGAGCGGCGTCGCGGGCACGTTGGGAGGTCATGCATTTCTCGAGGATGCGGCGAGCTTCGTTGGGATGTTCCTCAAGGTAGAATTCGAGATGTTGCACTAAAAGTTGCTCGACGGCGGTCTTAATCTCCGCGTTCCCGAGCTTGCCCTTCGTCTGGCCCTCGAATTGGGGCTCCTCAAGTCGAACGCTGATGATTGCCGTTAGGCCTTCTCGGACGTCCTCGCCGGCGAAATTCGCTTGGTCGTCGCGGAGAATCTTGCTCTTCTTGGCGTAACTGTTGATGGCGCGAGTCAAGCCAGCGCGAAAGCCGACCATGTGGGTCCCGCCGTCGACAGTGTTGATGCAGTTGGCGAAGGCCAGCGTGTTCTCGTAGAAGCCAGAGTTGTACTGGAGGGCGATCTCAACCATGGCGTCCCCGCCCTGTTGCTCCATGTAAAAGGGCTCCTCCTGAAGCGCCTCTCGATTGTGGTTCAGCTGGCGAACGAAACTGGCGATTCCGCCCTCGAAGTAGAACGTGCGGTCGTGCTCGGGGCGGGCCTCTGATTTGAACGACAGCCAGATGCCCTTGTTCAGGTAAGCCATCTCGCGGAAGCGTTGGAGCAAGACATCGTGGTCGTAGTTGATGGGCCCAAAGGTTTGCTCGTCGGCTAGAAAACGAACGACAGTCCCTTGCTGGTGGGGATCCTGGGCTTCGATGGGCCCGTCCTCGATCATTTCTGTGGACGGGATTCCGCGTTCGTATTCCTGGTGGTAGTGCATGCCGTCGCGGAAGACGTCGACTCGCATCTCTGAGGAGAGCGCGTTGACTACCGAAGCACCAACCCCGTGCAACCCACCGGAGACCTTGTAAGCCCCGCCGCCGAACTTAGCGCCGGCGTGAAGCGTTGTCATGATGGTTTCGAGGGCTGATTTGCCTGTAGTGGCGTGAACGTCAACGGGAATGCCGCGGCCGTTATCGGCGACGCTCACTGAGCCATCATCATGCATGGTGATGGTGACGGAGTCGCAGTAACCGGCCATTGCTTCGTCCACACCGTTGTCGACGACCTCATAAACGAGGTGGTGCAACCCACGTTGATCCGTACTGCCGATGTACATGCCAGGGCGGCGGCGAACTGCTTCCAAGCCTTCGAGGACTTGGATATCGCTTGCTGTGTAATCGGATTGCTTCTGGTCAACCATCGAAGCGTCTCCTGGAGGCGAAGGAATCTTGGGAAGGGAATGTTTTAGGGGGGGGAGTGTCGGTCTTGTGAAATCAGGACAGCGAAACCTTCACCTCTTTACCCTGATCTACGGACGGTACCTGCAGGCGTTATTCTACCATTTCTACGAGTGAGGGTCAAAATAAATAGCACAAGTAGTGTTTTTGAGCGCTGATAAATACCCGATCGACAGCATGGAGGGGCCTGGAACCCAAAATTGCAGCCTGCGTGACAACTGCGCTAGCGGGCGGTGACGCGTCGCGTACCTCGAAGCGGCCTTGACGCGGCAGCCCCAGTCACGCAAAGATTCCTGTGTGTCCCTACCAAAAGTTATCGCGATTGATGGTCCCGTCGCGTCAGGTAAGACTGCCGTTGGCCGCCAGCTAGCCAGTCGCCTGGGTTATCGCTTCATCGACACCGGCTTGATGTACCGCGCGTGCACGTACCTAGCGTTGCGCGAGGGCGTGAGCGCCCTGGATTCCGTTGGCTTGACGACCCTGGCGGCCGCTACCGTGATGGACATTGTGGTGACCCCGCAGGGCGAACGGTTACTAGCCAACGACGAAGACGTGACGGACTATCTGCGAACTCCACCGGTGCAGGCTTCAGTTTCAGACGTGTCGAAAGTAGCTGGCGTCCGGGTGGCGATGGTTGCCCAGCAACACCGCATGGCTGAGGCAGGCGAGGTCGTCATGGTCGGGCGAGACATCGGGACGAAGGTGTTGCCTGACGCAGGGAAGGTCTACCTGGATGCGTCCGCTGATGAGCGCGTTCGGCGTAGGGTTGCGGAGCTCGACGGCGTGGAGAGCGAGGCTGAGATTCGTGCCAACCTGGAGCTGCGGGATAGGATCGACTCCGAGCGCGCGGAGAGCCCGCTGAGCGTCGCTGACGATGCGGTGGTTGTGGAGACGGATGAGCTGGATGTGGAGGGCGTCGTGGGCGCGGTGATTGAGGCCCTCGGAGGTGGCGCGTGAATGGGCCTCGCATCGATTTCTTCTACCGTGGGGGGAGATTCCTCGCGAAAGTATTTCTGCCTACTTTCGGGAGCATGGTCGTTGAGGGCCGGGAGAACCTGCCCAAGACGGGCCCGCTCTTGATCGCATCGAACCACCAGAGTTACACAGACCCGGCGGTGCTGATTTATGCGATAGACAGGCCCGTGTGGTGGATGGCGAAACGGTCGCTGTTCAAGGGTTGGTTTGTCTCCTGGTTCCTGCGTCAGGTGCACGTTTTCGGTGTGAACCGCGAGAAGCAGGACCTAGCTGCGCTGGCCCATGCACAGAAATTATTGGATCAAGGGAAGGCGTTGCTCATCTTCCCGGAGGGTACGCGCCATCCCGGCGCTTTGGGCAGGGGCCATGATGGCATTGCCTACATGGCGTTGCGCACGGGCGTGGCCATCGTGCCGGTGGCGCTCACCGGCACTGAGCTCATTCCACACGTGCTGCACACGCCTTTCCATTTCCAGAAGCTCAAGGCGGTTATTGGCGAGCCGTACACGCTCAATCCGTCAGCCCGTATCGATAAACAGATGCTGCTGAGCATGACGGATCGGATTATGCGGTCCATCGCGGATCTATTGCCGCCTGAGTATCGAGGCGCTTACGCCGCCGCCGTGACCGAAAGCGTTGATTCGGAGGAATAGCTCCGACGAAAGGCGTCGTGGCGGCGACCGCGGTGCTCGAAGTCGAATCGGCGCGGTCTTTGTACTCCAAATCAGGGACTGCTATCATCACTTTTTGAGGGTAAAACGTCGATTTCAGAGCAGCAGAAACCCATCGTCAGCGTCTCTTTCACAACGTCCAGGAAGCTCGCGGGAACCCCCGTGAGGAGGGAGTGATGGCTACCAGCATCGAACGCAAGATGGTTTATCGGCTCGCCGAAGGAAGCGCGAGCATGGTGCACCTTCTTGGCTCCAAGGGCGCGCACGCAAGCGAGATGGCCCGCATCGGTATCCCTGTACCTCCTGGATTCGTAATCACGACGGAAGCTTGTCTGGAGTATTTCAAGGTAGATCGACGATTCCCGGACGGTCTCTGGGACTCCATCGTCGCGAATGTCCACGTCCTGGAAGAAGAGACGGGGCGTAAGTTCGGTGACCCGCACAACCCGCTGGTGGTATCCGTTCGATCAGGGTCTGCGGTCTCTATGCCGGGGATGATGGATACGATTCTCAACATGGGCGTGACCGACCGCACCGTAGCCGGCGTGGCCAAGATGATGAACGATGAGCGTCCCGCGATGGACGCGTATCGCCGGCTCGTGCAGGGCTTCGGGAACGTCGTGCTGGGCATCGAGAAAGACAAGTTCGATACGCTGCTCGAAGTGGCCAAGACTTCACGGGCGCTGACGTTCGATTACGAGCTCGATGCCGGCGCGCTGCGTGAACTGGTTACGCAGTTCAGAGGCGTGATCAAGGACACGACGGGGAGTGATATCTCCGACGATCCGTGGGAGCTGTTGAGACAGGCGATTGAGGCGGTGTTCAACTCCTGGAACAACCCCCGAGCCATCACCTACCGTGAGTTTCAAGGTATCTCGCATGACCTCGGCACAGGTTGCGTCATCATGTCCATGGTCTTCGGCAATTTGGGGCCAGACTCGGGCACGGGAGTGCTGTTCACTCGTTCCCCAGCGACCGGGGAAAAGACCCTCTACGGCGAGTTCCTCACGAATGCGCAGGGAGAGGACGTGGTCGCTGGCGTTCGAACGCCCCTGCGCATCGCGACGCTGGAGGACGACGAGCCAGCGTTGTACAAGCAGATCGAAGAAATGGCCCGCAGCCTCGAGGCCCACTACGAAGAAGTTCAGGACATCGAGTTCACCGTCGAGCGCGGAAAGCTCTACATCCTGCAAACGCGTACGGCTAAGCGCACAGCGCCAGCGGCCGTACGTATAGCGGTCGATCTCGTCGAGGAAGGCGTGCTCTCTAAGGCGGATGCGCTTGGCCGCATCCCTGCCGCCGACATCACGCAAGTCTTGATGCCGCGCTTCGACGTGGACGCGAAAGCCAAGGCTGCGAAGACCGCGTTGCTGGCAGAGGGAGTGGGCGGATCACCCGGCGCAGCCTCTGGCGTCGTGGTCATGGATCCCGACCGTGCCGTAACGCTGGCCGAGTCTGGCGCCAAGATTATTCTCGTTCGCCCTGAAACCAGCCCGGACGATGTCCACGGCATCATCAAGTCAGAGGGTGTGCTTACTGCTCGCGGCGGCATGACGAGCCACGCTGCGGTCGTTACGCGCGGCCTGGGAAAGCCTTGTGTGGTGGGCTGCGAAGAGCTGCACTTCGACATGGCCGCTCGGAAGGTCACCGCTCGGGGAAAGACCATCTCCGAAGGCGACATCATCAGCATCGATGGTGCCACGGGTGAGGTTTTCATCGGTCAGCTTCCCCACGCGGAGCCCCGCCCCGACGAGTTAGCAGAGCTGAATACGCTCCTTGGATGGGCCGATGAGGTGCGCACCCTTCAGGTGTGGGCCAATGCGGACACACCTGAAGACGCCTCGGTCGCTCGGCAGAACGGCGCAGAGGGAATAGGCCTGTGCCGCACCGAGCACATGTTCTTCGCGGCGGAACGAATCCACCACATCCAGGCGCTACTCGCCGTGGGACCACAGGCGTCAAAGCTGATCCGCCGGGCTCATGAGATTGAACAGGCCCTGACGATCGCTCCGGCTTCTGAGCGCGTATCGCTTGGCGAAAAGCTCGCGGATGCGCAGCGGACCGTTGCGTCGTCCGAGGAAGTCGCTGAGTTTCATGCCGAGTTGGCGAATCTTGAAGAGTTCCAGCAGGCCGATTTCTACGGCATCTTGAAGGTCATGGAGGGGCGCCCGACGGTCATTCGCCTCCTCGATGCTCCGCTACACGAGTTCCTTCCGAACTATGAAGAGCTGATCACCGAGCTTGTCGATCTGCGAGTGGCTGGCAAGTCCAATGAGGTCTCTGAACGGGAGCATATGTTGGATTTGGTGGAATCACTTCGGGAGTCCAACCCGATGTTGGGGCACCGGGGCTGCCGAGTGGGCCTGACGATGCCTGAGATCTACGAGATGCAGGTCCGGGCCATCGTGAAGGCGGCTTGCCGCCTCACCAGCGAGGGTGGCAAGATCTACCCCGAGATCATGATTCCCATTGTTTCTCACGTGAATGAGCTCAAGTGGCTCAGGCCGCGTCTTCGCGCCGTAGCGCAAACGACCCGAAAGGCGCTTGGCGTTACGATGACATATAAGTTCGGGACGATGATCGAGGTACCGAGGGCTGCGCTCACGGCAGGCGAGATCGCGGAGAATACCGAATTCTTCAGCTTTGGATCCAACGATCTGACGCAGATGACATTCGCCTACAGCCGTGATGACGCGGAAACCAAGTTCCTCAACCAGTACGTTGAGGAGGACATTTTGCCGTGGAACCCGTTCACGAGCATTGACACCGTGGGCGTCGGTCGGCTCATGCGGATCGCGGTTGAGGAGGGTAGGGCGGTCAGCCCCGAGCTCCCCATCGGTATCTGCGGTGAGCACGGGGGCGACCCAAAGAGCATTGCCTTTTGCCACGAGATCGGGCTCAACTACGTCAGCGCTTCGCCTTATCGAGTGCCCGTAGCCCGGCTGGCTGCGGCCCAGAGCGCATTGGGACACCTCAAGTCGAATGAGTGATTCTGCCCGCCCAGTCTGGCATGGTGGATGACCAGGGCCGAACGAGAGGAAACACGATGGCGATGAGCGGTAACGACGAAGCTCGACAGTACGTTCTCCGGATGGCCAAAGAGAACGATGTCAAGTTCATCCGCCTCTGGTTCACGGATATCCTGGGCAATCTCAAGGGATTTGCCATTACAGACGCGGAGCTTGAAGACGCGCTTGAGGTAGGCATGGCGTTCGATGGCTCGACCGTGGAAGGCTTCGCGCGTCATGACGAAGCGGACATGGTCGCCATGCCGGATCCCACGACCTTTTCGGTGTTGCCGTGGCGCCCACGCCAGAACGCAGTCGCCCGTATGTTTTGCGATGTTCTGCGCCCTGATGGCTCGTCGTTTGAAGGCGATTCGCGGTGGGTACTGAAGCAGGCACTTGACCGGGCGGCGGCCCTAGGCTTCGTGTTCCAGGTGGGCCCAGAGATGGAGCACTTCTACTTCAAGAGTTCATTGAGCCCTGAGCCGCTAGACGTTGGCGGGTACTTTGACCTGACGTCTTCGCTGGATAAGGCTGCCGATCTGAGGCGAGAAACGGTACTGCTTCTGGAGCAGATGGGCATCCCCGTCGAGTACAGCCATCACGAGGTAGCGCAGAGTCAGCACGAGATCGACCTGCGTCACACGGACGCGCTCACAATGGCGGACGCAGTCATGACTTACCGGCAGGTAGTCAAGGAGGTTGCGGAAAGCCATGGGGTTTTCGCCAGCTTCATGCCCAAACCCATGCAGGACCAGAATGGTTCGGGCATGCACGTACACATGTCGCTCTCCAGAGGCGAGGATAACGCGTTCTACGACCCGGGCAGCCCGTTCAAATTGTCGAAAATCGCGCAGCAATTCATTGCAGGTTTGTTGCGGCACGCTCCCGAAATCGCGTGTGTTTGCAACCAGTGGGTGAACTCCTACAAGCGATTGGTACCTGGCTTCGAAGCCCCCGCCTACACGTCATGGGCTGGTGTGAATCGCTCTGATCTGGTCCGCATACCTTCGTACAGGCCAGGGAGAGAGGCGTCGGTCCGTATCGAGTTCCGGCAACCGGATCCCGCGTGCAATCCGTACCTGACCTTTGCCGCGATTCTCACGGCAGGTTTGGCGGGAATCGAGCAGGGCTACGAGCCTGTGGCCCCCAGCGATAGGGACGTTGCGCAGATGACTGATGAAGAGCGGACGGCGCACGGTATCAGGGCGTTGCCGGCGAGCCTGAGCGAAGCGTTGGCGTTAGCCGAGCAGAGCGATGTCCTCCGAGAGGCGCTTGGCGAGCACACCTACTTGAGCTTGCTGCAGAACAAGCGCATCGAGGTTCAACGCTTCCAGGCGGCGGTCACGGATTTCGAGCTGGCACGCTATTTCCCCAACCTCTAGCTGGCACGGGTGGATCAGAGGGGCCTGCCTGCCTAGTCTGCGCTCGGCTCAGGTGATCCTTCAGTCTCAGGCCACGGGTAAGTACGATAAGCTCGCGAGCGCACGAGAGCTATCGCTGAGCGAGGTCGGCGAGGTCTCGTGTGGCCGTCAGTCTCCCGAGTTAATGGCGACCGTCTTGCCGGTTGCGGACGATTCGCGCACCGCGTCGAGCACGGCCTGAACCTGTACTCCGTCGTCGAAGTTGGGCGTCAGGGAAATGCCCTGATCCACGCTAGCTTGGAAGTCTCGGACGAGACGACGGAACGCAGGGATGCGTCGGTCGGTCGCGTCAGGCAAGGGATCAAACTCGGCAGGCCGTGGCAGTGGCTGCACCTCGGTGCCGATCTTTGCGCCGTGCACTACCTCTGCGGACGTCGGGTTCACGCCTGCCTGAGGCAGAACGAGCACACCGTCCGAGCCCTCGATTACGATGCGAGCGCCTAAGTGGACGGGCGAAGCCGACGTGTAGGCGAACGAGCCGATGGCACCGTTGGCGAATTTCAGGTTGATCACGAACGAATCGTCGGCGTCTGCCATCATGATGTTGCCAGCGGCATCCGTCCGTTCGGGCTTGAGTGTCGCGATCGAGGCAGACACCTCTGTGATTTCATCCACCCACCAGCGGAAGCTGTCCAGGAAGTGAGAGCCCAGCGCCCCTAGCGCGCCACCGCCGTCGGCGAGGCTCGATTGCCAGGTCATGGGGGCCACCCCTCCGGCGGTTCGGCCCAGCGCAAAGTTGGCCTGGGCGTAGAGGCTGCGAACGTCGCCGACGTAGCCTTCTTCCATCAGTCGCTTGGCTTGGAGGCGCTGCGGTGTGTAGCGGAACTCGTGGGCTACCATGGCGGTGACGCCCTTGGCCTTCGCCGTATCGCGCATGGCCTTGGCCTGTTCGATGTTCATGGCGAACGGCTTCTCGCAGAGTACGTGCTTGCCTGCGGCGATGGCCGCGAGCGTGGGCTCGGCATGCGCGATCGGTGGGACTACGACTGCAATGACATCCACGTCGCCGCACGCTATGAGATCTCGGTAGTCGGTAAAGACGTTGGGAATCTCGAGCTCGGAGGCTGCCTTTTCGACCTTGGCAGACGTACGAGCGCAGATTGCTGAAATCTCCCACCCCTCTGCCCGGAATGCCGGGACGTGAACCGCCGCGCCGAAGCCTACGCCGATCACGCCGACGCGTAGTTGCTCGTTTGCCATGTTGTTACCTCTAGCTGATTGGGGGAGTCGCGTGGCCGTCTAGCGGGTCGGACGGGCCAATCAGGGTCGGGCGCAGCGGGACGAAGGTCACGTTGACAGCCCAGATGCGTCATGGGGATAATAACGGGGTAGTGATATTGGCTGTGACGGGGAGTAGTATACCGTCAAGCGGGGCCACAGAGAGCCGGGATGGGTGAGATCCGGTGCCAGCGCGAAGGTCGAATGGACCCCTGAGCCGTGGCCCGATTCCCTCGCCGAGGGAGGTAGGCGCCGCCGGGCCCGTCCCGATACAGACGGACGGCATAATCCCCCGAGACCACGGGATTGTGCCGAGTAAGGTCTTTCCAGTCATGGCCAGTGATGGGCACTGATAGAAGGATGAATATGGGTGGCACCACGGTTAATCCCGTCCCTGTTGTTGGGACGGGTTTTTTTATTGCCAGCGATCGGGCGGTGGCTAAGGCGAATCGAGGATTGGCGTGACGTACTACCCAACGATAGAAGCGTTCCGGGAGCTGGCGAAGGGGCCCGGGAACCTGATACCGGTATACCGCGAGGTTGTTGCGGATCTCGAAACGCCGGTTTCGGCCTATCTCAAAATCGCCCGCGAGCCGCATTCGTTCCTGCTGGAGAGCGTTGAAGGCGGCGAGCGTCTGGCGCGCTACAGTTTCATGGGCACCGAGCCGTACAAGGTCGTTCGCACCGGGCCGGGTCAGCCCGACAGTGAGCAGGACCCGCTGGTTCCTGTGCAGGAGGAGCTCGAGCGTTTCGTCCCCGTGGAGGTGCAAGGCCTGCCTCGTTTTGTGGGAGGAGCCGTTGGTTTCCTCGCCTACGAGAGCGTCCATTATTTCGAGCCTCGTGTACCCGTCGCCGGGAAAGACCCCCACGGTCTACCCGAGGCGCTGTTCATGTTTACGGACGCCATGTTGGTGTTTGACCACCTGAAGCATCGTATTCAGATTGTCGCGCACGCGTTCCTCGAAGAGGGCATCGACCCCGCCGCCGCGTACGAAAAGGCGGTCTCGCGCATCGATGAGCTCGCAGATCGCTTAGCACAACCCCTGCCGGGTGCTAGCAAGCTGGTTGAGGCGGACGAAGACGGCGCTGCGATTGGCGGTCAGGTAACGGCGGAGGCGGGATCGAATAAGACCATCGCGGAGTACCACGCGATGGTGAAACGCTCTCAGGAATACATCGTCGCGGGCGACATCATTCAAGTAGTGCCCTCCCAGCGGCTTGAGGTGCAAGTGGAATCCCAGGCGTTCGACCTGTACCGGTCGCTGCGCGCGGTGAACCCGTCGCCCTACATGTACTTCCTGCACCTCGAGGATTTCGACATCGTTGGCGCATCGCCCGAGATGCTTGTGCGCGTGGAGGATGGGCTGGTGGACACGCACCCTATCGCCGGCACGCGACGGCGTGGCGTGGACAGGGCGGAGGACGACGCTCTGGAAGAGGAGCTCAAGGCAGACGAGAAGGAACGCGCCGAGCACACCATGCTGTTGGATCTCGGGCGCAACGATATTGGCCGTGTAAGCAAGCCCGGCAGTGTGCGAGTGCCGCAGATGCTGGAGGTGGAGCGCTACTCCCACGTTATGCATCTCGTATCGCACGTGAGCGGTGACCTACGTGACGACATGACTTGCTTCGATGCGTTGCGAGCGTGCTTCCCCGCGGGCACGGTGTCGGGGGCGCCCAAGATCCGGGCCATGGAGATCATTGCTGAGCTTGAGGGCGAGCGGCGAGGTTCATATGCTGGCGCTGTTGGGTACTTTAGTTTCTCGGGCAATATGGACACGGCGATAGCCATTCGGACCATGGTCGTCAAGGATGGCATCGCCTACCTGCAGGCAGGCGGAGGCGTCGTGTACGACAGTGAGCCGGAGTTCGAGCGCTTGGAGTCCCTTCAGAAGGCGGGCGCGCTGCTGCGTGCCATCGCAGAGGCCGAGCGCGGGCGCGCCTAACGGCTGCGGAATAGAATCATGGAGAGATCACCATGCTACTGCTGATCGACAATTACGACAGCTTTACCTACAACCTCTACCAGTTCCTTTGCGAATTGGGGCAGGAGGTCGAGGTCGTGCGTAACGACAAGGTGACGCTTGATGAGATCGCGGCCTGGGCGCCGGAGCGTATCGTCATCTCTCCCGGCCCCTGCACGCCTAACGAGGCTGGTGTCTCTACCGACGTGGTGCGTCGCTTTGGGCCGAGCGTCCCATTGCTGGGCGTATGTCTGGGCCACCAGTGCATCGGGGTGGCGTACGGCGCGACGGTGGATGTTGCGGGCGAAATTATGCATGGCAAGACGAGCTTGATTCATCACGACGGGCTTGGGGTTTTCGCGGGGCTCAAGCAACCATTGGAGGGGATCCGCTACCACTCGCTGACGATCCTGCCGCGCACGATGCCCGAGGTGCTTGAGGTGACGGCGACTACGGATAACGGCATCATCATGGGAGTGCGCCACAAGCACCATCCGGTGGAGGGTATCCAATTCCATCCGGAGTCCATCATGACTGAGCAGGGGCACGAGCTTCTGCAGAATTTCTTGGATGTACCCGCGAAGCCAGCTGAACCAACTAAGAGAGGCGCCGCCTAGCATGCAACAGACCGTCGTTCCTGTCCTGTCCACCGTTATCGACCGCACGTATACGCTTGATAACCCAGGTGCGCTTTATTCGAGCACCGAGGAGATGCTCGCCGAGCGAGGCTACGCGGTGCATCAGATCGAGCCACCGCTTGCAGGGATGGATGGGCTGGAGTTCAGGGCAGGTTTGCGTGGCGAGCGTGACGTGGTACTCGACGCGATGCGCCGCAAGATCGGCAAGTGGTTGGTGATCGGCGGTGCATTGATGACCGTGATCACGCTGTGGGTGATGGTTTCAGGCGAGCAGCGCTACTGGGTATTCGATTGGCTGCTGACCGTCGAGGTCCTGATGGGTGGGTTCGGACTCATGCAGCTACGCAATCCGGCGGACCGGCGTCGCACGGTCGTTGAGATCGCGATGGCGGGTCAGGCCGATGGCCTGCACATAGCTGTCCACGAGGGTGTGGGCAAGGTTGAGGACGATGTCATATTCGACTGGCTGCCGGACCAACCGGTCGATATGAAGGCAGAAGAGATCGATGCCCTGGTCACAAGGGTCAGGCAAGGTGAGGCAAGCGCATGATTCAAGAAGCATTGCAGAAGCTGACGACCGGTATGTCGCTGAGTGTCGAGGACGCCACGGCGGTCGCCGAGGAGATCATGACGGGTGAGGCCACGCCTGCCCAGATCGCGGGGTTCCTGGTGGCCTTGCGTATGAAGGGGGAATCGGTCGACGAGATCACCGGCATGGCGAAGGTAATGCGCCAGAAGGCGCTGCACGTGCTCACGGACAGTGAAGTGCTGGACGTGGTAGGTACCGGTGGCGATGGCAGTGACACGTTCAATATCTCCACGGCAGCGATGCTGGTGAGCGCGGCGGCAGGTGTCCCTGTTGCCAAGCACGGCAATCGCGCGGCATCCAGCAAATCAGGTGCGGCCGACATCCTGGAGTCCAACGGCGTGAAGTTGGAGCTGACGCCTGATGCCGTACGCCGATGTATTGATGAGTTGAATCTCGGCTTCATGTTCGCGCCAGCATTCCACCCGGCCATGCGGTTTGCAGGTCCTGTACGGCGAGAGCTTGGGCTCCGCACCGTGTTCAACATCCTTGGCCCGCTGACCAACCCTGCTGGCGCCGCCTACCAACTCCTTGGCGTTGGCTTCGAGGGCTATGCCGAACTGATGGCCAACGTTCTCGCGAGCCTTGGTACGAAGCATTCGTGGATCGTGCGTGGCGACGATGGGCTGGATGAGCTGACGACGACCACGACTACGCAGGTCTACGAGGTCACGGGAGGCCGCGTCAGGCATTTCGAGGTCTGCCCCGAAGATGCCGGACTGGGGCGTGTCGACCTTAGCGAGCTGCAGGCGACTGACGGTTCGGGTATCACCGCCTTGTTCCATCAGTCGCTCAGCGATGGGGCCAGCGCCGCCAAGGACATCGTGATGCTCAACGCTGCCGCGTCCATGGTCGTCGTCGGGCGCGTGGCCGATCTCAGGGCGGGCGTCGACCTGGCCCGCGAGACGATCGACAGCGGTGCTCCGCTCCAGAAGCTTCAGGCGCTGGCCAAGCTTAGCCAGACGTTGAAGTAGACCAGGTGGAAGCGCCGAGGATGAACCTTAAGATGAGCAGCACAGGAACCATACTCGACGAAATCATCGAGGCAAAGCGGGTCGAGCTCGCTCGCCATAAAGCAGCTCTCCCCCAGGCGGAGGTAGAGGAGCGGGTCAAGACGGCTCCGTTCCCGCTGAACCTGTCCGGCGCGTTGTGGGGTGACAAAGTTCGCCTGATCGCGGAGTGCAAGAAGGCATCGCCATCCAAGGGATTGCTTTCCTCCAGCTATGATCCTGTCGCGATGGCAACGAGCTACGCTGAGAATGGCGCGGCTGCGATCTCAGTGCTTACGGAGGCCGACTACTTCCAGGGTAGTCTGGAGCATCTGAGGGCGGTGAAAGACGCCGTGGGGCCGATGAGCGTGCCTGTGCTGCGGAAAGACTTCCTGTTCGACCCTTATCAACTCTTCGAGGCGCGAGTGAACGGCGCCGATGCCGCTCTGCTCATCGTGGCGGCGCTGGAAGAGACGCAATTGCGCGAGATGCTTGCGGTCGCCCAGAGCATCTGGCTACAGGCGTTGGTGGAAGTACATAACGAGCGCGAGCTGGAAACGGCCCTCCGCTGTGGGGCCGAGATCATCGGTATCAATCATCGCGACCTGAAGACATTCAAGGTGGACACGTCGTTGTCGCTCAAGCTGAGGCCGATGATTCCCGAGGGGCGGCTCATCGTGGCTGAGAGCGGCATGTCGAGTGCCGAAGATGTGATGCCACTCAAGCAGGCGGGCGTCAACGCTATCCTGGTAGGCGAAGCGTTGATGACGGCGTCCGACCCAGGCGCGAAGGTCAGGGAACTGGCGGCGGTCTAATGTCCGCCAGGCGAGAGAAATGACACACGTAAAGATCTGTGGATTCCAGACAGCCCAGGAGGCCATCGCGGCCGTGGATGCGGGTGCCGATGCCATTGGGCTGGTATTCGTTCCGTCCGCACGGCGTCGGCTGGAAATGACTCGAGCGAGCACATTGTTAGCGCTCCTCCGCGAGCACTACGGCGAAGCGTGCCCCGAGATCGTCGGCCTCTTCGCCGACCAGCCCGAGGCAGAGGTAGCAGAGCATATCAAGACACTCGATCTGGATTCCGTTCAGCTCTGCGGAGCCGAGGACGTTCGCTATGCCAAAGAGCTGGGTGTGCCGGTCTACAAGGTCATCGGTATCGACCCCGCTATTCCAATCTCGGCGCAGATGCCACGAATCATGGTGCTGCAGCACCGGCACCAGATGGCTGGCCACAAGATAGTTATCGACACCAAGGTCGCCGGCGAGTACGGCGGCACCGGGCAAACGTTTGACTGGGGGATCGCGGCGGAACTCGCACGCGGCCTCGACTTCAGTCTCGCGGGCGGTCTGACGCCTGACAACGTCGGCGACGCGGTCGCTCAGGTGAAACCCTGGGGCGTCGATACCTCCAGCGGGGTGGAGAGCGACGGCGAAAAGGATCTCCAAAAGGTAGCCGCGTTTGTCAACGCGGTCCGTGCCGTGGATGGTGCGACGAGGGCTGGCCTGCTCAGCGGCCTGCCGTCGAAGCTCAAGCTTCCGTTCGTATCGGTTCCCCGCAAGGTTTCCGCCTGGTGCAGCAAACTGCTGGCTCTGCGGACCCCTACGAAGAAGGGCAAAGAATGATGTCCATGGACACAGGCTTTCCGGATTCTCACGGCCGGTTCGGCGCCTACGGCGGGCAGTTCGTACCGGAGACGCTGATGGTGGCACTCCAGGATCTGGTCAAGGAATACGAGACCGCGAAGGCCGATCCGGAGTTCCAGGAGGCGCTGGCGAAGTTGCTCAAGGACTACGTGGGACGGCCGACGCCGCTGTACTTTGCTCAGCGGCTCACCGAGAGGGGCGCCGGCGCACAGATTTACCTCAAGCGTGAAGACCTTGCGCACACGGGCGCGCATAAGATTAATAACGCTCTCGGCCAGGTGCTCGTGGCCAAGCGCATGAGCAAGCAGCGGATCGTCGCGGAGACGGGCGCGGGCCAGCACGGGGTGGCCGTTGCGACGGTTTGCGCGATGCTGGGTATGCAGTGTGTCGTGTACATGGGAACCGAGGATATGCGCCGACAAGAGCCCAACGTGTTCCGCATGCGGATGCTCGGTGCTGAGGTTCGTGGCGTCACGGCAGGCTCACGGACGCTCAAAGAAGCGGTGAGCGAGACGATCCGCGATTGGGTAACGAATGTCGACGATACGCACTACATCATTGGTAGCGCGGTCGGCCCGCACCCGTACCCGATGATGGTCCGTGACTTCCAGACCGTGATCGGCTTGGAGTCCAAGGCGCAGATGCTTGAAGCGACTGGCCGCCTTCCCGACTACGCGGTCGCCTGTGTGGGTGGCGGGTCCAACTCGATCGGCATGTTCTACCCGTTCATCAACGAGACCAGCGTGCGACTGATAGGCGTAGAGGCAGGTGGCGAGGGTGTGGAGACCGGCCGCCATGCGGCGAGCGTTGGTGGAGGCCGCCCCGGAGTGCTGCATGGTTCTATGTCCTACATCAACCAGAATGAGGATGGGCAGATTATCGAGACGCATAGCATCTCCGCGGGCCTCGACTACCCTGGCGTCGGCCCCGAGCACGCCTGGCTGCGCGAGACCGAGCGTGCCCAGTACGTCAACGTCACGGACGATGACGCGGTGGCTGCGTTCAAGATGACCGGTCTGCTGGAGGGCATCATCCCCGCGCTCGAGTCCTCGCACGCCATCGCCTACACCGTTGATACGCTCGCGCCTAGCCTGACGCGGGAGGAAACCATCGTCGTTTGCCTGAGCGGGCGTGGTGACAAAGACATGGGGACGGTGATGGCGCTGGAGTCGACTTAGGGAAGTCGGTGCCCGCTTGCGTTGACACCCCGTCGTGGGCATTGGATGATAGGCACCGATTTTGAAACAATCTGCTGGCGAACCGCTCGCCGGTTCCCGCGGGGGGACGCGTAAAAGGGCGTTCCGTGGCTAAGTTTTCGAGAGGTTAGATGCCTGTAGAGGGATATGCCGTCAATTGGGCGGCCGTCGTCATTGCCGCTGCCATTGGGGTTGCTGGCATGGCGGCGATGTTGGTCGGCTCGTTCCTGTTGGCGCCACGGCGTCCTTCAGAGGCGAAGGCTATCGCCTACGAATCGGGCATCAAGCCGACGCCGCTCGCGTGGACGCAGTTCACTGTCCGCTACTACATCTTCGCTATCCTCTTCCTAATCTTTGATGTGGAAGCGGTGTTCCTGTTCCCGTGGGTGTTGGTGTTTCAGGAAACACCAACTTTTGTTTTCTACGCGATGATCCTGTTCATCGCTATCCTGCTCTTCGGCGTGGCGTACGCGTGGCGTAAAGGAGTTCTTGAGTGGCGCTAGAAGGCAACAACGACGCGCAGAGCTTGCCCCTGTTTGTTCCTCAGAAGTGGGACCGCGAAAAGGGCGGGCATTTCTTTCACACGGACGAAGGCGGTGATGAGTCTTTGGGGAAGGGCAACCACCCGGCTCCTAACAGGATCAGCGGCACGGTTCCGGGCGTGATCACGGCTAAGCTCGACGATCTGATCGCCATGGGCCGCAGCAACTCGCTCTGGACGCTTACGTTCGGTCTGGCCTGCTGTGCCATCGAGATGATTTCGACCCACATGGCGCACCATGACTTCGACCGCTTCGGCATCGTCACGTGGCCCTCGCCCCGGCAGTCCGATGTGATGATCATCGCTGGCACCGTGGTCAAGAAAATGGCAGACCCCATCCGCCTCCTGTACGAGCAGATGCCCGACCCCAAGTGGGTCATCGCCATGGGCACGTGTGCCACCAGTGGGGGGCCTTACTACAAGTCCTACAGCGTGGTGATGGGCGTGGATCACATCATTCCCGTGGACATCTACATTCCCGGCTGTCCCCCGCGCCCCGAGGCGCTGATGGACGCCTTCATGAAGCTTCAGACGAAGATTAAGAGCGACGCAAAGAACCATCAGATCGATGACCTGCGCGACTCGGTTGAGCAAATTGCCCCCGCCCCTGCTCCCGATGCCGCTCTCGTTGCGGACTCCGTCCCCATTGCCACGGAGGGAACGGCCGGATGACGGAGCAAGAGCCCCAAGCAACCCCGGATGCCCCAGCGGCGGCCGAAAAGCCCGCGCGACATGGTCCGCCCATCGTGGTCGCCGAAGAGGTCCTCAACGAGCGTGGCGAGGAGACCGCAGCGCAGTTGGCGCGTACGCTAGGCACTCTGGTGCTCGACGCCGCAGGCCGCGAGGACACACCATGGGTGCGGGTAGATGCCGCTGAGTTACACGAGGCCGCGAAGAAGTGTCGCGATGGCGAGATGAGCATGGATATGCTCAACCTCATGCTTGCGGTGGACTGGGTCGACCGCATCCAGATGGTCTACGTACTGTACTCAACAACCAATAATCGCAAGGCGATCCTGAAGGCGGACTTGCCCGCAGAGTTGCCGACGATCGACTCGCTGACAGACCTTTGGGAAGCCGCCACATGGTACGAGCGCGAGACCCACGATCTCTTCGGCGTCGAATTCCCTGGCAACAGCGACATGTCGCCGTTGCTCTTGTACGAAGGCTTCGAGGGCCACCCGGGCCTCAAGAGCTATCCCCTGAACGATTACGAAGAGTGGTAGGCCACATGACCACCGAGCCACAATTCGAAACGGTCGACATGATGTTGAACATGGGGCCGCAACACCCTGCGACCCACGGTGTGTTCCGCATGGTGCTGACCGTCGACGGCGAGATGGTCGTCGACGTCACTCCGCACATCGGCTACCTGCATCGTGGCAGCGAGCGGCTCGCGGAGGTCGAGAGCTATGGTCAGGTGATCACACTGTTCGATCGCGTGGACTACATTGCGAACCTCAACAACGAGCTCGCATGGGTGCGCGCCGGCGAGAAGATGATGGAAGTTGAGGCTCCTGAACGGGCTCAGTACATCCGCGTCATCCTCGCTGAGCTCAACCGGATTGCGAGCCACCTGCTGTTCATCGGCACCTATGCCATCGACCTCGGTGCGATGACGCCGGTCATGTATTGCTTCCGCGAGCGCGAGCGTATCGAGAACCTGTTCGAGCACGTGACCGGTGCGCGGATGATGCATAACTACATGCGCATCGGCGGCGTGAGGTCAGATGTCCCGGACGATTTCGTTCCGTGGGTGCGTCGGCTGGTGGGCGAGGTTCGCAAGGGCGTCGAGGAGAGCGACAACCTTCTGAGCACCAACGAAGTTTTCCTGGGCCGCACTCGAGGCGTCGGCGTTATCGACGGCCCCTCCGCAGTCTCGTGCGGTCTGACGGGCCCGGCACTGCGCGGCAGTGGCGTCCCCTACGACGTCCGCAAGGACGACCCTTACGAGATTTACCCGTACCTCAACTACAAGGTACCGGTGGGTGAGAACGGCGATTGCTGGGACCGCTACTACCTGCGCGTACTCGAGTGTTACGAGTCGCTCAGCATGGTCGAGCAATGCTTGAATCAGCTCCCGGACGGGCCGATTATGGCTGCTGGCCGGCGTATCGCGCGTCCCCCGGCGGGCGAGGTTTACGTTCATTCTGAGAATCCGCGTGGCGACTTGGGCGTGTATCTGGTTAGCGATGGCACGGACAAGCCCTACCGAGTGAAGATTCGGCCGCCGTCCTTCTGCAATCTCGTTGGCCTGCGGCCGATGACCAAAGGCTCGTACATCGCGGATGCAGTGGCAATCCTCGGCTCGTTGGATATCGTGCTTGGTGAGGTGGACCGATGAACGTCACCCTCGCCGAGGTTATCGAACTGAGCATTCGTCTCTTCGCGCTGTTCAACGTGGCGGCGCTGGCAGCCGTTTCGCTGGTTTGGCTCGAGCGCCGGTTCCTCGGGCGTCTCCAGGGTAGGCCAGGCCCCAACCGCGTAGGGCCATTTGGGCTCCTGCAGCCCATCGCCGACGCGATCAAGCTGATGGCGAAGGAGGATGTGGCGCCGGGAAGCTCGCAGCGCTTGCTGTTCTACGCCTCGCCGATTCTGGTGTTTGTGCCCGCGTTTGTTGTCTGGCTCACGTTCCCGCTGGCTCGTGACGTTGTCGTGCGCAACATGGAGATGGGCCTGTTCTTCTTCGTCGCTATTTCGGTGCTCAGCATCGTGGGCCTGGTGCTCGCGGGCTGGAGCTCCAACTCCAAGTACGCCATCCTTGGTGGATTCCGAGCCGCCGCACAGTTGGTGAGCTACGAGATCCCGATCATCATCATGATCTTGGTCGTCGGGATGCTGGCGGACTCGCTGGACTTCGTGAAGGTCGTCGACGCCCAGGCTACCGTTCCATACATCGCGGTGGTGCCGCTGGCGTTCGTGATTTTCCTGGTGGCGGGCCTAGCCGAGGTTGGACGAACGCCATTTGACATCTACTTCGCTGAGTCCGAGGTCGTTGGTGGTCCGTTCGTCGAGTACAGCGGCGCACACTGGGCGATCTTCTTCCTGGCAGAGTACGTGAATACCTTCGTCCTTGGGATCCTTGGTGCGCTGCTGTTCCTGGGTGGCTGGCGCTGGCCGTTCGGCGCGGACCTACCGCAGGTCGCCTCTGTCGCGCTGCTGATGGGCAAGGCGTACTTCATCGTTCTCGTCATCTTCTGGATACGCGGCACATACCCTCGCATGCGCATCGACCAGCTCATGGCGATGGCATGGAAGTGGCTCATCCCACTTTCGTTCGTGCTGTTCCTCGCGGCTGCGTTCCAGCTGAAGTTCGATTGGCCTTGGTGGGTATTGACCATCCTGTCGCTAGTCATCCTTGCCGTGCCGGTCGTCGTACAGTCGCGGAAGCAGCGCAATCCCGCGCGGGAGCTGGCTGCTCGCTACGCGGCGAACGCGGTGGTTGTGCAGGCAAAGCCGCGCCCGGCGCCAGAACCTGCCGCAGATGCCGCTTCAGCCACATCTGTACCAGAAGGGACCAGCGCATGATTTCTGGCCTGAAGGGAATGCTGGTCACGTTGCGGTGGCTCGGCAAGAAGAACGTCACGGCTAACTATCCGAAGCAGCACCTGCCGGTGCAGGACCGCTTCATGGGCTTCCCCGGC
This sequence comes from Dehalococcoidia bacterium, assembly GCA_963579135.1. Classification (GTDB taxonomy): domain Bacteria; phylum Chloroflexota; class Dehalococcoidia; order Lucifugimonadales; family Australimonadaceae; genus CALGTL01. The sequence continues at coordinate 58,087 of CAUZFB010000003.1, forward strand.
TTGCTTTGGGACCAAACGGCCGATGAGCCGTTCTGTACCGGTTGCATGGTGTGCGTGCGGGAATGTCCTACCCAGTGCATGACCGCGGTCATGCACGATAACCCCAAAGCGGTTGAGGGAACGAGCCATCGCCGTAAGATCATCGAGATGTTTGAGATCAATCTGAACCGTTGCATCCTCTGCGGGATCTGCGTGGACGTTTGTAACTTTGACGCTATCGCGATGTCCCACGAGCACGAGCTTGCGAGCTTCGCGCGAACAGGGGCTCGCGCAGACCTGAACTTGCTGCTCGATCTGGGCCGGAAGTACCAGGACGAGGTCGCTTGGACTCCCACCGGCGCTGACCGTAACGTTGCGAGCGTGGTGCTGGCGAAACGGGCCGCCGCCGCTGCGTCAAAGGCTGAGGAAGCGGCGAGTGTGCCTGAAGTTCCGGGGACTCCAGAAGCAGCAACCGAAGGAGGCGAGTCCTAGCATGGGCCTCGTTCTCTTCTATATCCTTGGTGGCATCACCATCGTTGCCGCGTTGGGCGTCGTTACGACCCGCAACATCGTGTATGGCGCGTTATTCCTGCTGGCGTCGCTTTCGGGCGTTGCAGGCTTGTTCGTGGTGCTCTTCGCCGAGTTCCTGGCGCTGGTGCAATTGCTGATCTATGGCGGAGCGATCATCATCGTGATCCTGTTCGCTCTCATGCTGACCCGGACGGGCGATTTCTCGGTCGCCACTGAGCACCGGCGATGGCCGGCGGCAGCGATCGTTTCGTTGGCGCTGTTCGGTTTACTTGCGGGAGCGGCGATCAGTGACTCCGGCGAGTACAACACCTACCGGCGCACGGGCATCGGCATCGAGGAGTTGGGCGCAGGCCTGTTCGAGAACTGGGCGATTCCCTTCGAAGTTGCGTCGATTGTACTGTTGGTCGCGCTCATCGGTGCCATCGTTATCGGCCGGTCGGGTGACGATGAGGACGGCGCCGATGAGACGGGCAACGGGGGTCAGGGATGACTCTCGAGCTCGTCGACTTTCAGATACTCGCGGCCGCGCTGTTCTGTCTGGGGCTCTACGGCGTACTCGCTCGCAAGAGTGCGGTCATGGTGCTTATGGCGGTTGAGCTGATGCTTAACGCTGTGAATATTAATCTGGTGGCGTTCGCCGCTTTCCGCGACGTCTCCTCAATCGTCACCGGGCAGGTGATTGTTATCTTTGTAATTACCGTGGCGGCGGCTGAGGTCGGCTTGGCGCTCGCGGTCATCATGCGCCTGTTCCGCCGACGTGGCACCGTGAACGTCGACGAAATCGATTTGATGAAGGGTTAGCTTGGGAATAGAAGAAGCTTGGCTCATCCCCACCTACGGGTTCATCGCCTTCGGCGTCATTGCGCTGCTGGGCCGATATTTCCCGTCGCAGGGTAAGCACCTCTCCATAATCGCCATCGTCGCGGCCTTCGTGACTTTCTGGTTCGTGTTATTCGACTTCGTCGGCCAGGGCGTCGCCGAGTATCACTTGCCGCGCGTCTGGTTCTCAGCGGGCGACATCAGCGTTGGCTCCGGCATGATTGTCGACTCGCTCACCATCGTCATGCTGGCGTTGGTGACCTTCGTCGCGGCGCTCGTTCAGATCTACTCGCTCGGGTATATGCGGCACTCCCACAAGGGGCACGTTGCCGACGACCCGCGCATCGGCTGGTACTTCGCCGTCCACTCACTGTTCACGGCAGCCATGCTCACGCTCGTGCTCGCCGACAACCTGTTGCTGCTCTATCTCGCCTGGGAGCTTGTGGGCCTTTGTTCCTACCTGCTCATCGGTTTCTGGTGGGAGCGAAAATCGGCGGTCAACGCCTCCAAGAAAGCCTTCATCGCCACCCGCGTGGGCGATGTCGGACTCCTCATCGGCATCCTGATTCTGGTCACCGAGACCGGAACCTTCGACATCATCAGCATCATTCACGCCGTCGAGGCTGGCGATGTTAGCGAGGGCAAGGCAACCCTCGCCGCCTTCATGATTTTCCTCGGGGCCATGGGTAAATCCGCCCAATTCCCCCTCCATGTCTGGCTGCCCGACGCCATGGAAGGCCCCACCCCGGTCAGCGCGCTGATCCACGCCGCCACCATGGTCACCGCTGGCGTCTTCCTCGTCGCGCGGCTCCTCCCCATCTACGAGGTCGCCGAGTCCGCGCAGATGTTCGTCGCCGTCATCGGCATCATTACTGCCCTGATGGGCGCGACCCTCGCGCTGGTCGTCACCGACCTCAAGCGCGTGCTTGCCTACTCCACGATGAGCCACCTCGGCTTCATGATGCTCACCCTCGGCGCTAGTGGGTTCACCGCCGCGGGATTCCACCTGCTCATGCACGGCCTATCCAAGGCCATGCTCTTCCTCAGCGCAGGCTCGATCATGCACTCGATGCACGATGAGACCGACATCACCAAGATGGGTGGCCTCAGACATCGCATGCCGATCACCGGCGCAGCCTTCACCATCGGTGCGCTGTCGCTTTCCGGTATCGCGCCGCTAGCGGCCTTCTGGAGCAAGGATGAGATGCTCCTCGCAATCCAGGATGGCCTGAATCCTGCGTTCCTCGTTCTTTTCCTCATCGCGGTCGTGCTTAGCGCCCTGTACATGGCGCGAGCGACCTACCTCGTCTTCTTTGGCCCACTCAAGCCGGAGAACCGCGATGTCCACGAGTCACCTGCCGTCATGAGCGTGCCGCTCGCCATCCTCGCGGTGCTCTCGGTCTTCGCCGGATTCATCGCCCTGCCACTTGGTGGCGGGTTCGAGGGCATCGGCCAGTTCCTTTTCCACGGTGAGCACGGCCACGATTTCGAGTTCCAGCCCGGCTGGACCATCGTCAGCATCGTCCTCGCGACAGGAGGCTTTGCTCTAGGCATCTGGCTGTACAAGTCGAGCCGATCCAGCGTCGACAGTCTCCGTACGCAGCTTGGTCCCGTGCACAAGCTGCTAATCAACCGCTACTACATGGACACACTCTACCAGTGGTTCGTCGACAGGGTTGTCCTAGCGCTCGGCCGAGCCGTCGCGCTTTTTGACCGCACCGTCGTCAACGACCGCGGTATCAACGGGTCGGGCCTCACCGTGGTGGAAGCAGGCAAACGCCTGCGCGGTCACGTGACCGGGCTTTTCGCAGACTATGGCCTAGCGATGGGCGCAGGCGTCACGGCGATAGCGGTGTACGTCTGGTTGAGGACGGCGTAGATGAACTACTTCGAACGCCACGTCCTCGAGACGCTGATCTACCTGCCGATGCTCGCCGCGCTCGTGCTCGTCTTCGTGCCGCGCCCGCGGAAGGACGTGATTCGCTGGATCAGTATAGGTTCAGGCCTTGCGCTGCTCGTGCTGTCGCTCTATGCCTTCATCGCCTTCGACTACGACGGTGGCGCGCGCTTCCAGCTCCAGCGTGCCTACCCCTGGCTGGAACTCCTCGGCATTGAGTTCGCCCTTGGCATCGACGGCATCGCCGCCCCCATGGTCCTGCTGACGGGTATCGTCAGCGCAGCGGGTACCATCGTCGCCGCCAACATCCAGCGCGACAACAAGGACTACTACATCCTCCTGTTCCTGCTGATCGCGGGCGTGTACGGCACCTTCGTCTCCATGGATCTGTTCTTCTTCTTCTTCTTCTACGAGCTGGCCATCGTTCCGATGTACCTGCTCATCGGCGTCTGGGGTAGCAGTTCCAAGTTCAAGGATTTCGATCGGCCCAAGGAATACGGTGCCCTCAAGCTCGTGATGATGATCGTCGCCGCGAGCTTGCTGATCTGGATCGTCATCATCGGCGTCTATGTTGAGGCGGGCGAAGGCTCGTTCAACATAGAAGCCATCATGTCTAGCATTGACCACCCCGGTCGCTTCTCGGAGACCTTCCAGAGCGTCATGTTCCTCATGACGATGGTTGGCTTCGGCCTCTTGGCTGGTATGTGGCCGTTCCACACCTGGTCGCCAGACGGCCACGTCGCCGCGCCCACCTCGGTCAGCATGCTGCACGCCGGCGTCCTGATGAAGCTCGGCGGTTTCGGCATCATCCGCATCGGCATGATGATCCTGCCTGAAGGCATGCAGCAGTGGGCCTTGCTCCTGTTCATCATCGGCACGATTAACGTCATCTACGGAGCCGTATCCGCGCTTGCACAGAACGACCTCAAGTATGTCGTCGGCTACTCCAGCGTCAGCCACATGGGCTACGTCTTCATGGGCATCGCGACCATGAACGCCGTCGGCCTCACCGGCGCGACGCTGCAGATGTTCGCGCACGGGATCATGACTGCCCTCTTCTTCACGATCGTGGGCGGCATCTACGAGCGTACGCATACGCGGGATACGCTCGTATTGAATGGTCTGGCTACAAAGATGAAATGGGGTACAGCGTTTTTCGTGATCGCGGGTCTGGCCTCGCTTGGTCTGCCGGGCCTTGCCGGCTTCGTAGCCGAATTGCTTGTGTTCATCGGCGCATTCCGATCCGAGCCGATCCTTGGCGCAATCGGTGTGCTGGGAGCAGCGATCACCGCCGTCTACATACTCCGATTGATCGGACGCACGTTCTACGGTGAGCGCGATCCCAAGTGGGACAACCTAACCGACCTCACGCGCCGTGAGTTTATCGCTGCCACGATCCTGATCCTGCCGATCTTCTACGTGGGCCTCTATCCACAACCTCTGCTGCGAGTCATACGACCAGGCGTGGACGCTGTCCTCGCGGGGCTGGGGGGCTAGCCGATGAACGTCGACTTTTCTCTGCTGATCCCTGAGTTCATCCTTGCCGGTGCAGGTTTCCTCGTGTTGCTCGTCGACCTCCTCGTACCCAAGTCGCAGGAGTACCGGCGCAACGTCGTCACAGCTGCGACCGCTGTACTTGGCCTGGCCGTGACAGGAGTGGTTGCCGTGTCCACCCAGCTGGACACGGGAGAGCACCTCTATGATGGCCTGCTGTTCATCGACCGATACTCCCTGCTGTTCAAGGTGCTCTTCGCGGGCATTGGTCTCGCGGTTGTGGTTATGTCGGTGGACTACGTCGCTCAGAAGATGCGGCATCCTGGCGAGTACTACGCGCTGATTATCTTTGCGGTGCTCGGGGCCACATTGATGGCGGAGTCGGGCGAGCTGCTCACTGCCTTTATCTCTATCGAGCTGTTGTCGTTCTCGCTGTACGTCTTGGTGGGCCTGAGCAGGGGAGACACACGGACCGCAGAGGCGAGCGCCAAGTACGTCTTGCTCGGCGCTATCGCCACCGCAATCATGCTCTATGGCATCAGCCAGCTCTTCGGTACGCTGGGCACGACTCGGTTCACCGAGATGGGTCCGCTGCTGACTGCTAGTGCCAGTTGGAACCTCACGCTTGTTACAGGGTTCGTAATGTTCGTCGCGGGCTTGGGCTTCAAGCTTTCGATGGTGCCGTTCCACATGTGGGCGCCCGATGTCTACGAGGGCGCACCTACGCCCATCACCGCGCTCATCGCCACGCTGTCCAAAGCGGCCGCAATCGCACTCTTGTTGCGCTTCCTCACGGAGGCGGGCTCAGGCTCCGTCAACGAATGGCGCATGCCGCTGGCGGTGCTTGCCGCCGCGACGATGGTTGTCGGGTCGCTGTCCGCATTGCCCCAGACCAACATCAAGCGACTGCTGGCCTACAGCTCCATCGCCCAGATCGGGTTCATCCTCGTCGGCGTGGTGCCCAACACCGTCATCGGCGCCAACGCAGTGCTCCTGCACATCGTGGGCTACGCGTTCACGACCCTCGCGGCATTCACCGTTGTCGTCGTCATTGAGCTCAAGCTGGGCAAGGAAAACATCGCTGACTACGCAGGCCTCTCCAGGCGTGCCCCCGTGCTCGCCATGATCATGACCGGCGCATTGTTCTCGCTTGCGGGCCTGCCGATCTTCGCCGGGTTCCTGACAAAGTTCTACCTCTTCACGTCCGCAGTGGACCAAAGCCTTGAGTGGCTGGTCGCCGTTGCCGTGACCTCCAGCGTTATCTCACTCTACTACTACATCCGAGTCATCCGTGAGATGTACATTACCGACGTTGAGGACGAGTCGAAGATCCCCGTCCCATTGTTGCTCGCAGGACTCGCGTGGGCGATGTTCGCAGGCTCCATCGCAGTGGGCATCTACCCCGCGCCCTTCGTCGACGCGACCAACGCCGCCGTCACCGTGCTCAGTCCCTGGGTGAGCCTCAACTAGCGCATCGCCTTCGCTGAGATGAAAGGCGTGCTCTACAGCCTCAGAGGCGACAACGCTCCCGACTTCTGGCAGTACCCCGTTTGCCCGTCTACCAGCCCTGGCGAGCGCCCATCAGTGCAGGCGAGTGTGTTCGCGTGCGTCGCGTTCGTGTGCAAGCGCAATCGCCTTTTCCGCCGCATCCTTCGGCGTATCGGCGTGAACCAGGTTGAGCGGCAGGTCGCTCCGGTGGGGTAGTTGCCACGTTTCGAGCCCGATTACAGGGATCCCGTCCCCTAGCGCATGCCCAATCTCCGACAACGTCCCGTAAGCACCATCGATAGCGATCGCCGCTCGACCCGTCTTCACCACAATCACGTTTCGTGCATAGCCCATCCCCGTCATGATTGGGATATCGATGAAGTCATTAGCAGTCACAGGCTCGTTGCCAGGTAAGATGCCGATCGTCGTTCCACCTGCCGCCTTCGCACCGCGACACACCGCTTCCATCACGCCTCGCATGCCGCCGCAAACGACCATAGCCCCACGTGACGCGAGTTCGCGGCCAACCTCCTCTGCGAGCTCCATCGCCCTCGGTGGCGGGTCGCCGCCACCGATAACAGCGATGATCAGTGGGCGTTGGTTTGACATCAGCAGCGGTGGCGGGGCAGGGGTTGGGTCTATGGTCACGGAGAACCTCTCAGTTCGGCAGCGCTCATTCGCCCAGAAAGACAGCGCGCAGTGCATTTGCGCGAAGTCTATCGGTATGCGCGTAGACGCGCTCTCCAGCTAAACTAGAGCAAGCATATGGACGCATGAGTGCTTAACCGTGCTTGCCATCACTGCCACGAATGGAGATTCTATGCCGACCATCAGCTCAGTACGCGCTCGCGAGATCCTCGACTCACGCGGCAACCCCACCGTTGAAGCAGTCGTCACCCTCAGTGATGGCAGTGCTGGCTGGGCTGGTGTTCCCTCAGGCGCGAGCACCGGAGCCCATGAGGCCGTCGAGCTGCGTGACGGCGACGCCAAGCGCTACGACGGCAAAGGCACGCTCACCGCGGTCAAGAACGTGAACGAGGCGATTGCGGCCGCAGTAATTGGGCTGGATTCATCCGACCAAGCCGCGCTCGACCAAGCGATGCTTGACCTTGATGGCAGCGACAACAAGGCAACCTTGGGCGCAAACGCCCTCCTCGCCGTATCGCTCGCCAACGCCCACGCTAGCGCCGCCGCCATGGGTGAGCCGCTGTACCGTGCGCTCAAGACCGCAGACCCCGTCCTGCCAGCCCCCATGCTCAACGTCCTCAATGGCGGCAAGCACGCCATGGATTCCACCGACTTCCAGGAGTTCATGGTCATGCCCCTCGGCTTCGACTCCTTCTCCGAGGCGCTCCGGGCAGGCACCGAGTGTTACCACGCCCTGCGCAAGATCGTCGCGGGACGTGGCATGTCCATTAACGTCGGTGACGAGGGCGGCGTTGCCCCCTCCCTGCCAACCAACGAGGCAGCCATGGAGTTGCTCGTCGAGGCCATTGAGAAAGCGGGCTACCGGCCTGGCGAGGATGTCTTCATTGCGCTGGACCCCGCCTCCACTGAGCTCTACGAGAACGGCAAGTACGTCCTGACCCGTGAGGGCGCCACCCTGACCAGCGCTGAGATGGTCGCCTTCTTCGAGAACTGGGTGAACAAGTACCCCATCGTCAGCATCGAGGACGGCCTCGCAGAGGACGACTGGGAAGGTTGGGCGCTGTTCACCGAGCGCGTTGGCGGACGCATCCAGCTCGTCGGCGACGACCTCTTCGTCACCAACCCCACGCGCATCCAACGCGGCATCAACGAGAAGTCCGCCAACTCCGTGCTCGTGAAGGTCAACCAGATCGGTACGCTCACCGAGGCCATGACCGCCATCAGCATGACCCAAGGCGCTGGCTGGAACCCCGTCATCAGCCACCGCTCCGGCGAAACTGAAGACGTTACGATCGCTGATCTTGCTGTTGCAACCGGCGCAGGCCAGATCAAAACCGGCGCCCCCGCCCGCAGCGAGCGCGTTGGCAAATACAACCGCCTGCTCCGCATCGAGGATGAACTCGGCGCAGCCGCCCGCTACGCCGGCAAAGCCCCGTTCGCCAAGCTCAAGGCCTAGCCCCCCTCCCGATAATCGGCCCTAGCGCGGTTGGCGCTCGATTCTTATCCCGGATGTGACCCCGTTTTCAGGATCTGGTCCGACCATGATGGATAACGGGGCCCCAACAACCCACCATCGCGGGCTCCGGTCCAGAGGTAAACGGATCACAACGATCAAACTGGTAAGGATTTCCCACTAGTCCTTTTCGCCCGTCTGGACGTTGAAGACACGGCCTCCTAGCGGTAGCATTGGGAGCCGCGGAACGTGGCCTACAGGAGGAATGGATATGACGACGCGCGTAGGTATCAATGGCTTCGGCCGGATCGGTCGGCAGGTGCTGCGTGCCACGATGATGCGGCACCCGGGCGAACTCGAGATCGTGGCGGTAAATGACCTGGCTGACCCCAAGGTCAACGCCCACCTTTTCAAGTACGATTCGAATTTCGGACGCTATGCTGGCACGGTTCAATCCGTCGACGGCGGCATAGAGATCGACGGCAAGCTGATCCAGTCCGTCTCCGAACGCGACCCCGCCAAGCTGCCCTGGGGTGACTTGGGCGTCGATTTGGTGATCGAGTCCACCGGTTTCTTCACCAACGGCGAGAAGGCCGCCGCCCACATCGAGGCTGGCGCCAAGAAGGTCATCATCTCCGCCCCCGCCACCAACGAGGACAAGACGCTCGTGCTTGGAGTGAACGCCGACGACTACGACCCAGCCGCCCACCACGTGGTCTCCAACGCCTCATGCACCACCAACTGCGTGGCCACCATGATCAAGGTTCTCCACGACAACTTCGGTGTGAAGCACGGTCTCATGACCACGGTTCACGCCTACACCAACGACCAGCAGATCCTCGACCAGGCGCACCCCGACCTGCGTCGCGCACGTGCTGCCGCTGCCAACATCATCCCTACCAGCACCGGCGCTGCCAAAGTTGTCGGGGTGGTCATCCCTGAGCTGAACGGCAAGCTCCACGGCATGGCGCTCCGCGTCCCCGTCTCCGACGGGTCCATCACCGACTTCGTCGCCGACCTTGAGCGCGACGTCACCGTCGAAGAGGTCAACGCCGCTTACAAGGCCGCCGCTGAAGGCGCCCTAAACGGCATCATCGAATACACCGAAGACCCCATCGTCAGCTCCGACATCCGCATGAACTCCCACTCCGCGATCATCGACGCCCAGTCGACCATGGTCATGGAGGGCAACATGGTTAAGGTGCTCGGCTGGTACGACAACGAGTGGGGCTACTCCTGCCGCACCTCCGACCTCGCCGCCTTCATGGCCGGCAAAGGTATCTAGGCCTGCTCTTCAGCGAGATCAAGGGCCGCCCGGTCGGGCGGCCCTTGATCTCGCTGCCCGCCATCCCGATGCAACCCAGGACGCTTCGCACTCGTAATGGTTCGAGGGACCGCTGCTAGAATGACCGACGCCATGGAGCCCGCCGCGACCACGTCCGACGTCGTCCTGCCTAACGCCGGGACGGGCCGTTGGCTCACCATCACCCGACTGCTCATCCTGCTGCCCTTTATCATCGCAGCGGTAGCCCTCGGCTTGCGCCTGCAGGGCATCGATTGGGACGGCGGTAGCTTCTACCACCCTGACGAGCGCTCCATCTACATGCGTGCCGACACCATGTACGACACGCTCACTAAGGCGCCTGGCTGGGAATCCAAGCAGAACCGTGACTTCCCCCTCGACACTCCTGGACTCCCCGGCATCGGCACCTTCTTCGACAAAGACGCCAGCCCGCTGAACCCTCACTGGTTCCCGCTTGGCTCCATCATCATCTACATCCTCGTCGCCGTTCGTGGCTTCATCCTTGAACCGTTGATGGACCAGGTTCGCCTCCAAGACCTTGCCTCAGCTGGCCGCACCATCGCAGCCATAGCCGACTCCGGCTCTGTCCTGCTGATGTACTTCCTTGGCCGTCGCCTCTTCGGTTGGCGCGTTGGCGCGCTCGCATCGGTGCTGACCGCTTTCACCGTGATGAACATCCAGGTCACCCACTTCTATCGACCTGAGTCGTTCGTCATCCTCCTCGCCCTCGGTGCGTTTTGGTGGATGTTCAACGTCCTGGAGCACGGCAGACGGCGAGACCATGTCTGGCTAGGGTTGATGGTGGGGCTCACCTTCGCCTTCAGAGGCAGCAGCGCACCCATTCTCGTCCCAGTACTCTCCACCTATGCCATCCTGGTCTACCGACACTGGAAATCGACCGGCAGTTCGCCTTTCGCCAGCGCCCGGAACGTGTTGCCTATAGCGCTGATGGCCGGTGGCATCGCCATCGGCACCTTCGCTATCCTCCAGCCGTACGCAATCTTGGATTTTCACAAATTCTTCGGTGATTTGGGTTGGGAAACCGGCATCGCTCGCACCGCAGGACACGTCCCGTACACCGTCCAGTACGTTGGCACGCCCCGCAACCTCACTTACGAGATCACTCAGTCCTCGATTTGGGCGCTTGGCCTGCCACTCGGGATCATCGCCTGGCTTGGCCTCGGCTTCACCGTACTCCGGTCGTTTTTCAGGCAACACCTGCCTGAGATGATGCTAATCGCCTGGGTGGTGCCGCTGATCCTCATCATCGCGACCTTCGAGGTGAAGTTCCTTCGCTACATCGCCCCGGTGCTCCCGATCATGGTGTTGCTGGGTAGCCGGTGGCTCTTCTATGCTTACGACTGGCTGAAGCCGCGCCGGCTAGCAGCCGCGCGTCTGACTTCAGTCGTGATCGTATTTGTGGTGGTCGCAACCGTCTGGTACGGCCTCGCTTTCACGAGCATCTACCAAGAGAAACACCCTGGCATCCAGGCGTCAGAGTGGATCAACGAGAACGCGGAACGCGGCGCGGTGGTACTCACCGACAACCACTGGGATGAAGGCTTTCCGAACCTGGGGAAGTTCCGAGTAACCCAGCTCCCGATGTACGAAGGCGACACCTTCACTAAAGTCGAGCGTGTAGCCAGGTGGGTTGCAGGGGCCGACTACATCATGGCCTACTCCAACCGACCCTGGGGAAGCATCGCTCGCCTTCCTGAACGCTACGAGTACTCGAGTCGCTACTACCAGGCGCTCTTCGATGGCTCACTGGGCTACGAACTCACGCAATCTTTTGCTCGCTACCCGTCCTTCGCTGGCGTCACCTTCGAACACGACCCCTTTACCCGTGCAACGGTCACCAAACCGGAATCGTTCCCGGGTATCGAGCGGAGCGGACTCACGTTCAACCTTGGCTGGGCCGACGAGAACGTCGTCGACTACGACCACCCGCTCGTGCTGGTGTGGGAGAACGTAGGCCGACTGTCGAAGGGTGAGATTGAAAACCTCATGCTCGGTATCGGCGCGCCCAAGGCCAATGAGCCAGCGATGCTGAGTGATGATGCGTTTGCCGCTCAGCAAAAAGGCGGCACCTGGTCAGACATCTTCAGCGAGGGTGGCCTAAACGGTATTGCTCCCTGGCTGGTGTGGTTGCTAGCGATAGAGGTCATCACCTGGCTCGCCGTGCCTCTCGCCGTCTGTACGCTACGCTGGCTGCCCGACCGTGGCGTGGTGCTCGCTCGACCGCTAGGATTGCTGTTGGTGTCGTGGTTGGTCTGGCTTGGCGCAAGCGTGGGCGTGTGGTCTTTCGGTCGCATTAGTATCGTGCTTTCGATGCTGATCCTTGCGGCGATTTCGGGGGCGTTGTTCTGGCGCAAAAAAGCCCTGCTGACCGTACTGGCCCGCCGCCATTGGCGATACCTTGTCACTGTCGAGGCCGTGTTCCTCGTTGCGTTCTTCGTGTTCTTGATGATCCGCGCCGCCAATCCTGACCTCTGGCACCCCTACAGAGGCGGCGAGAAGCCGATGGATCTGTCGTACCTCACGGCTGTTGCGAAATCCGTTTCGTTTCCGCCATTCGACCCCTGGTACGCAGGCGGCTACATCAATTACTACTACTTTGGCTTCGTCCCTATCGCCACACTTATTCGGCTCACAGCGATAGTCCCGACGGTTGCGTACAACCTGGCGGTGCCGTTGCTGTTCGCGATGACATTTACGACCGCATTCAGCGTTGGCTACAACCTCACCGAAGGCTTGCGCCAACGTATGCGCCTCGCGGTGTCGCTGCGTACCACATTGATGGCGGGCGGCGTGACGGCGATGCTCGTCGCTGTACTCGCGAACCTGGATGGCGCGGCTCAGCTACTGCAAGCGACCGACCGCGTGATTGGCTCAGGGTCATTCGGTCAGTTTGACTTCTGGCGGTCGTCACGCCTGATGCCGGGACAGATCAGCATCACCGAGTTTCCCTTCTGGTCGTTCCTGTTCGCGGATCTCCACGCGCATATGATCTCGCTTCCGTTCCAGGTCACGATTGTCGGCGTCGCGGCGAACCTGGTGCTCGGTGCGCGATCGCCGGTTGGCTTGGTGAAACGATTGCCTGGTATGGCCTGGCTCGCGCTGTTGGTCGGGGCGGTCTCGGCCATCAACACCTGGGACGTGCCTGCCTATGGCCTGCTGGCCATCGGTACGCTGGCGGTGGTGGTGCTCGTCTCCGATAGGAACGCCCTTGGCCCCAAGGTGATAGGTAAGTTCATCCTTATCGCCGTCGGGTTCTGGACGATTGCCTACCTGCTCTTCTTGCCGTTTCACCAGAACTACGAGTCAGTTTTCGCTGGCGTCATCATGAGCCGTTGGCGCACCGTCACCTGGCAATACATGGGCATCCACGGGTTGCTGTTCTTCCTTGCTGGCACATGGCTCGCCGTAGAGGTCCGGCGGCGCCTGGTGGGCCCTGAGCGCGGCTTTAGCCTGCCGTCGCTGGCAGAGCTCCGCCGCCCGTCCCTTAGCAATCGCTGGCTGACATGGGGATTGGCCCTCGTCGTAGCGACGCTTCTCGTTGCTATCTGGTTGCGGGTCGGGGCGCTTCACCAGTGGACGACGGTTGTCGTGCTCGCCTTCGTCATGATGGCTGCGTTGGCTCTTGCCGTGTGGTGGATCGTCCGCCCGTCGTCCCGCGAGATGCCGGTGCAGGTGCTGTTGCTAGGGATGCTTGTGCTCGCATTCGGCATCGGGATCGGCGTGGAGTTCGTCACGGCTGAGCGCGATATCGACCGCATGAACACGGTGTTCAAGTTCTACCTGAACGCCTGGGTGCTGTACAGCGTGGTTGGCGGTGTTGGCCTCTGGCAGCTCTGGGCGACCGGCGCGCTTCGCTGGCGCTTTTGCAAAGCGCCGTGGTTTGCCCTGCTGGTGTTGCTTGTGCTATCCAGCGCTGTTTACCCGATCCTGGGCACGCGCGCTCGGATCGCGGACCGATTCGACAATTCGATCGGCTTGACGTTGGACGGCGCGGCGTTCCAGCAGACCACGGTCTACCACGACCCCGGCCCGGGCAACCGTGGGCAGGACGAGAAGGCCAGGTACTCGTTGGCCTCTGACGCGGAGGCGCTGCGCTTCATTCGTCAGAACATCCCTGGTACTGCCGTTTTCCTGGAGGGTGTGACCGACCAGTACCGCTGGACCCCCCGCGTGGCGCTCTACACAGGCAATCCCGTGGTGGTGGGCTGGGAGTGGCACCAGATGCAACAGCGTGGTGCCGGTGGCTCCAAGCCTGCGCGCGTTCGTGCTCGTATCGCCGACGTGCGGCGCATGTACGGCACCACCAACGAGGATCAGTTCACCGCCATGCTGGAGGAGTATGCGGTAGAGTACGTCTACCTCGGCCCCACCGAACGCCTCTACTTCTCGGGCGCTGGCCTCGACAAGTTCGACACGTTGGTGGGTGAGGTACTGGATGTCGTTTTCTCTAACGGCTATGTGACCATCTACAAGGTGCGTGCAGCCGGTGGCCCGCCAGCATAACGCCCGGCATGGTTTGCTCACGTTGAGGCCGGATGCTAGCCTGGATTTACCGCTCGACGGCCTAGCCGACGCGGGATTGGAGTGTTTCTCGAATGGACATAATCGCCGCGATACGAGACATCCTCATCAGCCTTTACCTGTTGGCAGGCACCGTGCTGGTCATCGCGATGGTCGTTTGCATCTTCCTGCTGTACAAGGCGACCAAGGGCCTCATTGGCGCAACTACGCGGACTGTGCAGAATTTTGAGAAGATTTCTGAGTCAGCCGTGGAGCATATTTCGAAGCCCCTTCAGGAAGGGGTCTCGATCGGCTCTGTTGCGGGGAACATGTTCGGGTTCGCCACTGGCTTCATCGCCGGGATGCGGGGGCGCAAAGCGGATAAAGAGGATGGCAACATCGAGGGCAGGCTGCGGCGTTGGATCCCGTTCCTCTAGGTTGACGCGGGAACCCTACGAGGTGAAGCGCGGATATGAGCCGAAGATCTTCAGTTCCGAGGCCTCTGCTCTTAGCTTGGCCAGCACTGCTGCCACCGACGGGTCAGCCCGATGGCCTTCGAGGTCCACTAGGAAATAGTACCTGCCGAGCCCCATGCGCGTGGGTCGCGACTCGACCTTGGTGAGGTTGATCCCGGCGTCCGAGAAAAAGCCCATCACCCTGTAGAGCAATCCTGGCTTGTCATCGTCGAAGGAGAAGCAGATCGACGTCTTGTCGTCGCCTGACGGCGGAGCATCGTCGTTGGCGAGCACCACGAACCGCGTCACGTTGTTATCGTCGTCTTGGATACCACGCGCCAATATATCTGCGCCGTAGAGCGCGGCCGCTCTGAAAGGCGCGATCGCTGCGGCAGGCATTGAGTCATCTGCTGCCTGCTTCACGGATCCCGCCGTGCTCAGCGCGGCCGCTACCTCTGCGTGCGGCAAATGCTGAGCGAGCCAGCCTTTGCACTGACCGAGCGCCTGAGGGTGGGAGTACACCTTGCGAATGTCCTCCAGCGCCACGCCGGGCTGCGCCATGAGGTTGTGGGCTACGCTGAGGTTGATCTCGTTTTTGATAAAGAAGCCTCGCTCATGAATGAGCAGATCTAGCGTCTCGGTTATTGCGCCTTGGAGGCTATTCTCGATGGGCGTGGTCGCTTCGTCGCATTCCTCCGTGAGAACTGAGCGTGCTGCGCCTGAGATGGTCGGGTAGGGCACCAATTGGGCGTCCGGCGCGTGCAGTAGCGCCGCCTCTTCGGAGAACGTGCCTTCGGGTCCTAGGTGTGCAAGTCGCATGTGCTATGCGCCCCCTGTGAGGGCTTTCCACAGGAGCGTCTCTTTGTCCGGTGGTGTGATCGCCACGACCTCATCGTCCTGCTCCAACTGGAAGTTCTCTCCCACGCTCTTGATCTCGCCATTCTTGGCGACCACGGCCGCCAGCGATGTGCCCACGGGCAGTCCCAGCTGGGCTCGTGAGCGACCGATGGCAGGCGACCCTGCGGGCACGCGTACGCACACGATGCCGTTGGACGCGCCTTGGATCGGTAGCAGGTGGATCAGCGGGCCACCGGGCATCTCCTCCTTGATGTGGGAGAGGATTAGCTCGGTCGTGCTGATCGTGACGTCGACGCCCAGCCGCTTGAACAACTCGACGTGGTCTTGGTCCGTTACCACTGCGATCGTCTGAGGTACGTGGAAGGAGTGTTTCCCCACCTGGCAGGCGACGAGGTTGGTTGCGTCTTGGCCGGTGGTCGCGATCAGCAGCTGGCACCTGGCGGCGCCGGCCTCGCTAAGGACGGTCGGCTCGGTCCCGTCGGAGGATATGACGATCGATCCGAGATCTTCGGTCGCACGTGCAGCGCGGCGGGAATCGCGTTCTAGGATCACAACCTCGTGGTCGGACGCCAGGAGCGCCCGCGAGAGATGATATCCGATCTTTCCGCATCCAACGACGATTACAAACATGCCTAGCTTCCCAGTGCCTCGAGCACGAGATCCGTCATTACCTGAGGCGGGCTTACGGTGCGAAGTCCCAGTTCATCGTACATCGCGCGCCTGATGGGGTCGTTGATCCGGCAGACGACCGAGGCCACGCCGAAAGAGAGTTGAGCGGCCTGCGCGGCGAGCGCGTTTACCGTGTCCTGTGCGGTGAGGCTGATGAATGCGTCCACGCCCTCGATCCCGCATCGCCGCAGCTCATCGTTGTATGTTCCGTCGGCCACCACCATGTGCAGATTGGGCCCCTCGGCCAAACGCCGGAAATTATCGGCATCGAGATCGACCACAATGACGTCGTCGCCCTCGGCAACAAGTGCCTTGGCGACCATTGCGCCGACCCGCCCGCAGCCGAGGATCATCACGTTGCGAGGCATCTAATTGCTCTCGCGGCCGGGCTGAGTATCACGGTAAATCACCACTCGGCAGGGACTGTACTTGAGTAGGTAGGGCACGATATCACCAATGGTAGGCGCTCCGAACTGCTCCTCATAGGGGGTGCCGAGGACCACGATGTCCGCACGGCGGAGGAAGGCCTCATTGACCACCGCCGCCCCGAGCGACCGTGCTTGTAGAATCTCGCCTTCCACCTTGCACTTGTGGGCCTTGGCGACTCTCTCCATCTGGACCAGGATGCGCTCTCCGCGGGTCGCCTCGAAGGGCACCTCGGCGTCTAGCGGCAATTGCCGTGACACCTCGATCACATAGACGACATGCACGGTGCCCTTGTTGGACCTAACGAGGTCGCAGGCGAGCCCCACGGTGACTTTGTCCAGGGCGCTTCCGGTGACGGGCACGAGCGCAGTCTTCAAGTGATCGGTCATGGGCCTGCTAGCGACCTGTGCCGAGATTCTCGAGGGTGTCTTCGGGTGCTGCGATAACGAGCACATCCCCCTCGATCAGCATCTCGTCCTTGGAGGGCGATAGAATTGGGTCGCGGCCGCGCCTAATGGCCACGACGGAAGCTCCGTACTTGTCGCGTGAGTTCCCAAAGCCCGCTTGTTCGATCGACTTACCTATCATGTTTTGCGTGGCCGCGATCATGCTGAAGCCGAACCCGGACGTGAGTTCCATGTACTCCAGCACTTCGCGCTGGAACAGGCTGTGCGCGGTGCGCAGTCCGGTTTCCTGTTCGGGATACACTACGCGGTCGGCGCCCACCGCCTGCAGGGTTTTACCGTGCAACACGTTGGTTGCGCGCGCAACCACGTGAGGGATTTCGAACGTCTGCTTCAGCAGAACTGTTGTCAGTACGCTGGACTGGATATCCGTGCCGATGGCCACCACGCACGTGTCGAAATTGCGAATGCCGACCTCTTCGAGCAGCTCCTCAGAGGTGGAATCGCCTGTCACCGAGTAAGTGACCTGACCCATCATCTGCTGGGTCAGCCCTGGGTTGCTGTCGATGGCCAGTACGTCGTGGCCAATGCGGTACAGCTCCCGCGCCAAGGAAACACCGAACCGGCCCATGCCAATGACTGCGACTTGGTGTGCCATTTTTCTCCATTCGTAGAGGCGGTATCTCGGGTGTTCACCGGAGCGTTTGGCCTCCCACGCGTTTCTGACAACACGCTGGCGATTTTACGCTTGATCGCTGCTCTAGGCGATGCAGGTGATACGCGAGGTTAGATCGTTTGGCGCGAGTGCGCTGGCCGGGGTCACATGTCCGCCCGAGTTTGCCCGTGACCAGGTCTACAGGTCGACTGGCCGGGCTTGATCACGGCTGACTAGCCGAGCCGAACCCGTTCCTCCGCGAACCGGTAAACGGCCCGCCGTTCCCGCAACGCCAATCCCATCGCGATCGTGAGAGGGCCCATGCGACCCACGTACATTGCGATGCTTACGATGACCTTCCCGGGGTCGCTCAGGTCGGGCGTGATGCCTCTCGACAGGCCGGTTGTACCCATGGCGGACGTAGCTTCGAAGAGTATGTCCAGGAATCCGAAATGCCCCGCTTCGATTTTGTGCACCTCGGTGATCGCCAATGCGACGACCACGATGAAGAGAGCGAGGATCGCAAGCAAGAACAACGCCAGCGCTCTCGTCACCTGGGCGACTGGTAGTTCGCGACCGAATACCTCCGTCCGTGGTCTACCGTTGATGGACGCCATGCCTGCCACGAAGAGAATCATTGCGGTGTTCACCTTGATTCCCCCTGCCGTGGATCCCGACGCACCGCCTACGAACATCAGGAACGTGAAGAGGAAGTCATTCCCTGGACGGGTCGCAGAGAAATCGATCGTTGAGAACCCCGCTGTTCTGGCCGTGATTGCCTGGAATGTCGCGTTGGATATCTGGTCTAGGACCGGCTCGGCACCGAGGGTTCGAGGGTTTCCGATCTCGAACAAGAACATCGATAGGCCGCCGATAAACCACAGGGACACTGTGCCGATGACCACAAGCTTGGTGTCTAGAGACCAGCGGTTGGGTCGCTTCCTCCGCGCAAGCTCGGCGACCACAGGGAAACTGATTGCGCCAAGCACAATCAGTATGGCGATGATACTGAGCATCACGGGGTCGGTCTTGAAACGTGACAAGCTATCGGAGTCCTCGAAGATGGTGAACCCCGCGTTATTGAATGCAGATATGGTATGGAACAGGGCGTTCCAGGCAGCTTTTCCTACGGGAAATTCGAACGAAAGTTTCGCGAATATCGCGAGGAATCCAATCACCTGTACTGCGACCGCGAAGATGACGACGTACCATCCAAGCGCGATGACGCCGCCCAAGGAGGCGCCGCCTATGGTGTCGCGGACGATCAGGCGTTGGTTCAGGGTGACACGCCTGCCGAGGGCTATGATGATGACCAAACCCGCGGTCATGATCCCCAAGCCACCCATGGCCATGAGCGCCATGAGCACTCCCTGGCCAGTGGGGGACCAGAAGTCGGCGCTGCCCACCACGACTAGGCCGGTTACGCAGACGGCGGACGTTGCGGTGAACAGGGCTGTAATTATGTCGGCATGCCCAGGCCCCACTTTGGAGACCGGCAACAGCAACAACGCGGTCCCGAGCGCGATCAGCGCTGCGAACCCAATCGAGAGGGTTAGTAGAGCGGAGGCTGAGGGCGAAAGGAGAGCGTGCCGACGTTCGGTCGCGTGGATGTGGCGCGGGGCCATCTCAGCTTGGCGAGGCCGGCGCACCACACGATCTCCGAGGCGTCTGCGGTTGTTGCCGGTCAACATGCGCAACCGCCTACAGCCCGTAGCGGGGCCCGGCGACGATTACGCCGGTGGTGCGAGATGGAGGAGCATAGAGCTGCCAAGATGGTTCTTGTTTGGAAGGATTTCTGGACTGGTCGCAAACTGGCAGGAACAAGGCCGTGGCCTGCTTGAAGGGCGGGCGGATAATACGGCTGGCCAACAGGGAGAGTCAACGCGTTCCACTGGCGCGATTCAGAGGAATCGTCTGATGCAAGGTAGAATCGGGTCATGCCAGATAGTCAGTTAACCAATTCGCTACTCGGCCTCGTGGGCAACACCCCATTGGTAGAGCTCACGAACCTCTCTCCGAAGCCGGGCATCCGTATCTTCGCCAAGCTAGAGGGTGGCAATCCCTCCGGTAGCGTGAAGGATCGCATCGTTCTCGCCATGGTCGAGGCCGCCGAAGCGCAGGGGCTGCTCAAGCAGGGCGACACTATCGTAGAGGCGAGCACGGGCAATACCGCAATCGCCCTCGCATTCGTCGCCAAGCAGAAGGGGTACAAGGTCAAGGTCGTTCTCCCCAAGGGGGTCGTCCCCAGCATGGCCGATATGCTTTACCTCTATGGTGCCGAGCTAGAGTGGTGTGAGCCGTCTGGCGGCATGCGTGGCGCTATCGAGACCGCCAAAGCTCTCGCTGTTGAGGACGGCGTCCATGAGCTGGGCCAATTCACCCGACCAGAAAACGTGGACACTCACTACCGTACCACGGGGGCCGAGATCGTAGCGGCGATCGATTCGGTGGACGCGTTCGTTGCGGGTATCGGCACGGGCGGCACGATCATGGGCGTGGGCAAACGCTTGCGGGAGGCGTTCCCTGGCGTGAAGGTGATAGGAGTGGAACCGCGCCTAGGCGACCGCCTCCAAGGCCTGCGAAGCCTCGCTGAGGGCTACATACCGCCTTTGCTCGACCTGGATAGCCTTGACGGTCGTTTCCTGGTCGACAGTGCCAGCGCCATAGCTGCGGCACGGCGCGTTGTCGAGAGTGAGGGCTTCCTTGCTGGCGTATCGTCCGGTGCCACCCTTACAGGTGCGCTCCGCATCGCTGAGCGCCTGAATCATGGCAATATCGTTGTGATGTTCTCCGACGGTGGCTGGAAATACCTGCCCGCTCAACCGTGGGACGCCGCCGCCCAACATGATCAACGCCTAGATGAAGTCCACTGGTGGTGATTGATGCTAGCGCTTGGGTACATTGAACTGCGACGAACGCGTTCAATGATATGGGCCGCGCCGGGTCAGTGCTGGGAGCCTAGCCCTGGACGTTAAGGACTTGCTGGAGGGCGCGGCGGGCGAAGACCACCGACATATCGCGCTTGTAGTCCGCAGACCCTCGTGGGTCCGACGTCGGGTCCACAATGTTGGCGACCGCTTGCGAAGCGTCCTTTAGGACGTCGAATGAGGCGTCGGCACCTTGCAGCGCGCTCTCCAAATCCGACGCTCGTAGCGCGGTCGAGGAAACTGCACCCAGGCCAACCCTCACCTCGGAGATTTTGCCGTTCTCGGCTTTGCCTAACGCTGCGACAGACACCGTTGCGTAGTCGTCTTCGGTTCGGGGAAGGTACTTGATGTACGTCCACGCCATGTCGGTCGGCTGCACCGGCACCAGAAGTTCGGTCACGATCTCATCTTCGTTGATGGTCGTCTCGTAGTAGTCGGAGTACCAATCCGCGATGGGAATTACCCGTTCGCCGCTGGCAGAAGTCACCTTCACGCTGGCGTTGAGCACTAGTAGCGACGATGGTGGATCCATGGCTGGGTCGGCCTGCGCGAGACCGCCACCGACGGTGGCGGCGTTGCGGATGCGCACGGTGGCCACGCGGCTGTAGGCGTTTGCCAGTAGCGGCGTTGCTTCGCGAACGACGGACGATAGTTCCATCTCACGTTGGGTTACCAACCCGCCGATGTGGAGGACGCCGTCAGCTACCTCGATGGACCGAGCCTCGGGCACACGATGGAGGCTAATGATGTGGTCTGGGTTCACCAGCGACTGCCTCAGCAGCAGCATGAGCGCAGTACCACCGGACATGACACGGGCGTCGCCGTCGTACTCAGCGAGTAACGCTGCTGCCTCTTTCAGACTGCCGGGAACATGGAAAGCGAAATCGTTCATTACATCTGCTCCGCGGCGGCCTTGATGGAATCGATAATCTGGTAGTAGCCCGTGCAGCGACAGAGGTTACCCATCATGAATTTCTTGATCTCATCCTCGGAGGGGTGAGCGTTCTCTTCAAGTAACGCCTTCGCAGCCATAATCTGCCCTGGAGTGCACGCTCCGCACTGGAAGCCGCCGTTGTCGATGAAGGCCTGCTGCACGGGGTGCAGCTCATCGCCGTTGGCAACGCCTTCAATCGTTTCGATCTCGGCGCCATCCACGCGTACAGCGAGCGTCAAGCAAGACGAGATCATCTTGCCGTCAAGCACCACTGTGCAGGCACCGCAAACGCCAACGCTGCACGTCTCCTTGGTGCCGGTCAGGCCAAGGTCGTACCGGAGGAAATCAACCAGCGTGCGGTAGGTCGGGACTTCGGCGCTGTACGGATTTCCGTTAACTGTTACGCGCACCGTTTGCTTGATTGGTGTGGAAGTCATCTCGGCCTCGCTTTGCTATGCTGGGCGTTGCCCGGTGAGCCGGGTCAACGATGCCGGATGCTATCGCAAATTGCCCTCGCTTGGCAAAGAGTCCGCGTCGCAACCCTCAAGGAGAGGTGCAAGATGGCCGGGTTTGCACTTTACGGTGTAGTGGGAGTAGGCGCCATGGGCGTCATCCTCGTCGGTCTTGGCGGGTTCCTCGTGTTTAAGGGAATCCTTGCGCGTATTGAGATTACTGCAGCCTTGGTGGAAGAGAACGCAACGACGCCGTCAGTAGGGCCGCCTAGCGGCGGCGCGCCACCAAGCAGCCGACCAACGTTCGACCCAGGCATCCCCGTACAGCCAATCCGCGATGCGGAAACCGCCCGCGCTAGAATCGACGAAATCAAGTTCAGGACTTTAGCCGATGGCGGATTCCAGTCGTTGCCGGTCGATGGAGATAGGCGTCAGTGGTTTCTCAACGGGTTGGTCATCCGGTCGGCGCTGGGTATCGCGATTATGGGTTACGGCGTCTCGAACATTGCAATCGCCCTAGGCGCTTCGTTGATCCTGATTGGTGGCACGTCCCTCGCCGTCGGCATCCCGCTGATCCTCGAGGTCGTCGATTAGTCGATTAGATTAGTTAACTGTCGACCAGCGCCTGCAACCGCGCTCGCCATGCTGAGTCTGACGCCATGCCGTAGCCTCCCTTGAACTGAATCACGCCATCTGTGGAGATACCGAACTTCGTCGATTGGGTCCGTACTCCAAACGACCGTGCCATGTTGTCGGGGCCTTCTGCGAACACACCTGGGTAGCCGCGTCGTTCCTTCTGCCCGTTCAGCACGCCCACGGTCTGCGACGATCCGAAGCCCACCGCTACCACCGCGACCTTGCCCTCAAAGTCGGGGTACACATCCGTTAACGTCCGAAACTCGGCGTTACAGACTGTTCACCAGGTGGCGTAGAAGTACAGCAGCAACGGCTTGCCCCCTGCAAGTGATTCCAGTGTCGCTGTTGAGCCGTCCGCGAGTAGCACCGGTGTCGCGGGGGAGACTTGGTGCTCACCGTTGCCGACTGCGATATCGGTACGC
Source organism: Dehalococcoidia bacterium (assembly GCA_963579135.1). GTDB lineage: Bacteria > Chloroflexota > Dehalococcoidia > Lucifugimonadales > Australimonadaceae > CALGTL01. Next base: position 81,058 of record CAUZFB010000003.1, read on the forward strand.
CAGAACTTTCCCGTCGGCGCGTCGTCTGCGTCCGGTGTGCTTGGCGTGGTATCAGAGGTCGATGTGTCCGGTGCAGTTGAAGGCGGGACATCCGCTCCGCTGCACGCCCCAAGCGTCAGCGCTGCTGGCAAGAGCAGCCCAAGAGCCATCAGACGTAGAAAACGGAGAGGAATTGTCATAGCGTTCAATCGGAGTATACGTACCGAACGTGTTGGCGGTTTGTATCGCGTGACGAGCTCGCGACGACTGACGCTACCGATTAATTTGCAGGGGTACTCGTTGAGCGCCTGGAGCAACACGACGGCCGCTCCGGTGGACTTCGCGACCACCTTTGCGTAGGGCAGTACCTGTAACGTTGTCGTCGAATCGTCTAAGGGAACAATAACGCGGGTGTACACGAACCACCTCCAGACTTGACTCGCTCTGCGAGACGAAATCATCGTCCCGCCTAACGTCCACACCATAGGGATGAAGTGTCAACCTGCCGTGAAGTAGGACATGTTGAGCGTGAAGACTCTGTGAATGCGGCTGCGCTAGGCGGTCAAGTCGCGGAAGCCAACCAACTGGGCGGTGACCAGCAGACGGTGGTCGTAGCGCAAACGCGGGAAGCATGTGACCAAGGTTATGCGTGCGTCAGACGCCTGGTACAGCACCATATCGTCCTGGTGGATGAGCTTCGTTTGGCTCACGAGGTACAGGTACTCGCGACCGCTGCTCTCGACGATCACGTGGACATCGTCGCCTGTCCGAAGCATCTCTGGTACGCGTGGCAAGCGGGAGAACACATTCCCTTGTCCGGCCACGGGGCTTTCTAGGTGACCGAAGTACCATCCGTTCCCGTGGGAGCCGGGGTTAGGGCTCTCGGGGATGTGGCCGACGGTGAAGGAGGGGGTCAAGTAGGCCGAGCTGTCGCCCAAGTCCTGGATCTCCACTTCCTCCACCTCGGCTCCCACGCCTATCGCGGGGATGGTGATGCGCTCTGCCCTGCCGATCTCGCCTGCGAAGGATGGGCGGCCTTCAGCGCTGATAGGCGTGAATCCTTCAAGCTTCGGCTGCGGGAGATCCAGTGACCCCCTGGGGTTGGCCCATTGGCGGGCAGGGAGCAGTTCACCCGGGTAGAGCTCCTGCCATGCGGGCGAAGGCCCGCGGGCGCCCTGGGCGGTGATGGGAGGCTCCCTATCCAGCGTCTCCGATTGCTCTGCAATGATGCGCGTGGTTAGGTTTTCGGAGTTGCGCGTCGCGATGAACGTTACGTAGGTGTAGTAGGCGCCGGCTGCGAGGAGCAGTGTCAGCCCGATGACGAGCATGGATGCGCCAGCGATGAATGAGAGACGTGTGTCGCGCCTGAGACGCGGATTGCGAAACATTGCCATCAACAGTAGCTATGAAATGGGCACGAGGGGGGTGTTGTTGTCCACGGGCGTGGCCCGGACGCCGGCGATCAGCGAGCGCGAGGAGCGTGATCCTCGCCACTGGCGATGGGCTCGTTGAGGTAGACGTCGCCGTTCCGAATCTTGATGTTGAAGCCGCAGTCGGGGTTGGTGCAGACCCAGGCTTTATAGTGAATCGCGGCGCCTTGGCCTCCGAAATCTGAGAGGGGCACCAAATCACCTTGCTTGCACGCCTGACACTTGGGCAAAACAGCCTCCACTCTCACCACCTCCACCTGCAGACGCCTGAACCGCGCTTGGCTAGACAGCCGCGATGGATTCTATCACCGGCCCAAACCCCTCACAACCGAAGCAGATAACGGCCTGGTGCACGCCTCATCGCTTCCCTTCCCATTCGCGTTGACCCACCCTTTTCGCCCAGCCTATACTGGTTCGGTTGGGCGGTTAGCTCAGTTGGTTAGAGCGTCGCGTTGACATCGCGGAGGCCAGAGGTTCGAGTCCTCTACCGCCCACCATTGCCTCCCTGGTACCCCCCCCCCCCCCGTTAGAGACCCCTCTGAGGAGACCCCTCTGACGTTCACTCCCGGTTCATTCCGATGGATGCCCCGCCTCGGCGTATTCCTGCTCGCGCTGGCCGCACTTGGGGCGCTGGCTGCGTGTGGGCCTGACTCGCCCACCACTGGGCAGACGATTTCAGAACGGTACAGCGGACTCATTGCGGCTTCGGAATTCGTCGTTGGCTCCAACCGCTTCCCCTTCGGTCTGGTCAACGTCAACGGTGAATTCCTCGAAGGCGCAGCGGTCAACGTTCGCTTCTCCCTCTGGGATGGCGAGCAAGCTACGTTCAAGACTGAAGCCTCAGCCCACTGGCGCACCATTCCCGACAATATCATCCACGCCCACGAAGATGGCGAGCAGCACTTGCACCTCGACTTCCGGGGCATCTACGTCATTGACGAAGTGGCGTTGCCGGAACCCGGGATCTGGATTGCTGACTTCGTGGCGGTCGCCGATGGCAACGTGTCACCCGTGATTGAGGAGGCTGGGTTCAGCGTGCTTCCAGAGGCCAACGCGCCCACGGTCGGTACCCGCGTGCCCGCCACAGAGAATCTGACAATCGACGACGCACCATTCGTGGACATCTCCACGCGTCAGGTTGAGCGCGACGAGCTCCATAACATTTCCGTTGCCGAGGCGCGTGACTCAGGAGAGCCGTTCGTCGTCTTCTTCGCCTCGCCCCAATTCTGCGTCAGTGCTATGTGTGGGCCGGTCGTCGAAGTCATGGACGACGTGCGTGGGGCGCTGGGCGGGGAGATCGAGTTCATTCACATCGAGCCGTGGAACCTTATGGCCGCCCGTGAGCGGGGCGAGTTGGTCCCGTCTGCCGCAATACTCGAATGGCGCCTGCCCTCGGAGCCGTGGGTGTTCGTGGTCGACCGTGAGGGTCGTGTCGCTATGCGCATCGAGGGCTTAGCCACCGAAGACGAGGTTGTCGCAGCCGTGCGTGCGTTGCTCTAGGCGAGGCCCAACTCCCGGTTCACGATTGCCGTACCCTCAACCAGCGCACGTAACTTGGCCATCGCGACGTTACGCGGCAGGTACTTCATGCCGCAATCTGGTGCGGGGATCAACCGCTCTGGTGGAACGTAGTTGAGGGCATTCCGCACTCGCCTCGCGACCACATCCGCCGTCTCCGGCTTCAGGTCACCCAGATCAAGCACGCCAAGGATGATCGTCTTGTCGCTCAGCTCGCGCAGGACGGACAGGTCGAGCCCGGATTGCGCAGACTCGATCGAAATCTGTTGCGCCGCCGACTCCGCCAACTCGGGCAGGAACGAGTATCCAGATGGCCGATCGTGGACCACGTGGGCGTATCCGAAACACAGATGCACCGCCGTTGTGCCGGTCACCCCTTCGAGTGCGAGATTCAGCGACTTCACCCCGAACTGCTTCGCCTTTTCAGGCCTCGCCTGCATGTATGGCTCGTCGATCTGCACTACGTCCGCCCCGGCGGCGAACAGCGCCTTGACCTCCTCATTCGCCGCTGCTGCGTAAGCCAATGCGAGGGATTCCTCATCGTTGTAGTAGTCGTCCTGGGCTTGCTGTGACATCGTGAAGGGTCCGGGCAGCGTAATCTTTATCTGCCTATCAGTGTTCCGCCGCAGGAACTCCACGTCCTCTACCTCTCGTGGTGCGATGCGACGGATTGGACCGTAGACCCTCGGCACGGGATTGGGGTGCCCGGTGCGATCGAGTGCGATGCCCGGGCTTTCGAGATCGACTCCGTCGAGCGATGTCGCGAAACGGTTCGAGTAGCTCTCACGCCGTTGCTCGCCATCGCTGATGATGTCGATTCCTGCTCGCTCCATATCGCGTATCGCCAGTAGCGTGGCATCGTCCTGCGCCTGCGGTAGCCACTGCTTCGGCACGCGCCAGAGTTCCTCCGCCCGCACCCGCGGTGGGAGACGGTGGCTCAGGTTCTCACGATCCACCAGCCAATCAGGCTGTGGGTAGCTCCCGACCACCGTCGTCTTCAGTGCATTGCCAGCCATCGCTCACCTCACAACCGGTCGTTTGCGTTCAGATCTCGGGCCATTCGCGGATCCACAGTAACTCATGACTGGCTTGTGTTGTGGCGGCGTGCGAATGCATTGGGCTTGCCGGTGCGCTGACGGAGAGGATGGTGAGAGATCCCTTCGGGTGCCTCAAGGCAAGCTCTTCGACTGCGCTGGAGCTACGCTCGGGAGAATGGCGAGAGCGCCTTCGACTACGCTGCCGCTTCGCTCAGGAAACAGGGGAGGGCGTTCGAGCGCGGTAGGCGCTGCGCGCTTGGGGGCTGGTGAGAGAGTCTTCGGTTCCGCTCGACGCGGACTCAGGATGATGTTAATGCGTGACAGGCAGGCGCTGGTTGGTGGCGAGATTTGTCGCGGATTGAGTCTCGTGTCGGAATGACAGAGGGGGAGTGGGCCCGTTGCGTAGAGGTAGGCGGAGGTCGGCTGTCTAGACGGTGACGCCGACGGCACGTCCGATGACGTTGGCTATGACGACTGCGGCCCCGCCCAATACGACCATCTCTACGCCTCTGCGCCACAGGCCGCCGGCGGTCATCGACGCACGTAATGCGCCTACGCCGAATAGGGCGGCCGCGGTCAGGGACAGCGATGTGACGAATGCGGTACTGCCTTCCGTGAAGAAGTACGGGAGCACAGGGAACATTGCCGCTGCGGAGAACGCGACTCCCATGACTATCGCTGAGATTTTCGGCCGGGGTGGTTGATCGGCGAAGCCCAGCTCCTCAGTCATCATCAGCTTGACCCATTGCTCTTGATCGTGCGAGACCGCCTGAACGATCTCGTCTAGGAGTTGCTCCGGGATGCCCTTCAACCGGAAGATGTTGCGGGTCTCGGCGAGTTCCTGGTCGCGCATGTGCTCAACCTCCCACCGCTCGCGTTGCTCCTCGGATTCGCGGAACTCGTGCTCGCTCTTGGTGGATACGTAGGCGCCCAGCGACATGGAGATCGCGCCTGCTACCAATCCCGCGATGCCGCCGAGGAGGATGATGTTCGGGTTGTTCGTGCCGCCGGCAACGCCCGCGACGAGCGCCACGTTGGAGACCAGGCCATCGTTGGCGCCGAACACCACCTCTCGGAGGAAGCTGCCTTGCATCCTGTGATGCCCTTCGGACGGGCGGATGCCCGACCGGGATACCCACGGCCGCGTGATGCGGCGCACGTGCCGCACGGCCCGGCCTAGGACGTTGTTGCCGGGAGGGCGCATTAGAAATACAGTCCCTTCTGGGGCAACAACAGCACGTCCTCAATGACCTGGGTATCGGACACCGTCATGGCGTTGATGGTGGCCTGCGCCACCTCACGCGCCGTGAGCATCTCATCGCGGGCCATGGGCGTGTCCATGGAGCCCCAAATCGGCGTATCGACGGGCCCTGGCATCACGTTGACCACGCGAACGCCCTTTCGCCGGACTTCGCTACTCAGCGCGCGGGCGAACCCGGTCACGGCGTATTTCGATGCGCTGTACGCGGAGTTGCCTGAGTACGCGCGGTGCGCCGCTACGGACGACATGACGACGATTGTCCCCTTGCCGCGTTCGAGCATGCCGGGTACGACGGCCCTCGTGGGGTAGAACGTGCCGTTCACGTTGGTGTGCCACATGTCGTCCCACATCTCGTTGGTCGTCTCCGCCAGCGGGGCAGTCTGGAACAGGCCAGCGGAGTTGATTAGGATGTCCACGCGGCCCCACGCCTGCTCGACGCCGGCCACCATGGCGCGCACCGCCGGGTCGTCACGGACGTCGCACTCGACGATCAGCCAACGATCGCTGGCGATGCCTTCGACCGCTGGTTTGAGGCGGTCGGCGCTACGACCGACCACCGCTATGGAGCAGCCCGCGTTGAACAGCATCCGCGCGCATTCGAGGCCGATGCCGCTGGATGCGCCGGTGACGATGGCCGTCTGTCCGGCGAGGACCGATTGTGCGTTGGTCATCTAGTTGTCCTGTTTGTTGGAGTCGCCGGTGTACTCGAAACGATTGTTCCGGGTCTCGTCGAGCACCACCTTGGTTAGTTTGCCGCCAAGCGGGCCTGCCAATCGCTCCCATACCCGCTTCACCATGTTCTCCCCGGTGGGCACAAGGTCGAAGTAGTCCTCGACGTCCACATTCAGGTAGCGATGGTCATACGGGTCCAGCACGTTGCGTTTGACCGCCTCGTCGATCTCTTCCAACGGCATCACGAACCCGGTCTGTTCGTCCACCGTGCCGCGCACCGTGATTGTTATGCCGTAGTTGTGGCCGTGGCCGTTCGGGTTCGCGCACTTGCCGAAGATCGCCTCGTTCTGCTCAAAGCTAAGGTGGTCTGTGTAGAGGCGGTGGGAGGCCGAGAACATGTAGTGTCGCGATAGGTGGACGACAGGTGTGCTCATGCGCGCTCTCCGAAGTACTCCACGAACAAATCATCGGTCTCGTATAGCCGCAGCCGGTCCAGATGCGCCCCGACCAGCGCCTCGCGGATGAGCTCCCACAACACCGTCGCCAGGTTCTCCGTCGTTGGGATGCGATTGGTGAAATAGGGAGTGTCTAGGTTCAGGTGCTTGTGGTCGAACTGCTCCAGCACAACCTCCACCGCCGCTTGCAGGTCGACCAGGTTGATCACCATGCCTGTGTCGGGGTCAGGCGCACCCGTAACGGCTACTTCCAACGCATAGTTATGCCCGTGCCCGTTCGGTAGGGCGCACCGGCCGAAAACGCGCAGGTTCTCCTCCTCGGACCACTCGTCGCGGTAGTACCGGTGCGAGGAGGAGAAGTCGAAGCGTCGTGAGATGAGGACGTTGGCCACGGATCTCCTAACGTGCCGCAGTTGACTAACCGCGATGCTACTTGGGGCGCTTGATCCCGCCCACCATTAGCGTGTCCCCGTCGACCCGCATCTCGTAAACCTCGACGGCGTGGCCGTCAGCTTGGTCGGCAGAGAGGCCGGTGTCCACGTGGAACTTCCAGCCGTGCCATGGGCACTCGACGATGCCGTCGACGAGCTTGCCCTCGCTGATAGGACCACCTGAGTGGGGGCAGATGAAGTTCGTGACGTAGTATTCGCCGTTCTCTTCGAATACGGCCATGGCCTTGTTCCGCCAACGACCGCCGGTCGGCCGGACGTGGCGGCCCTCGCCCTTGCGGAGCTGATCGAGCGTGCACAGAGGCCCGAATTCGTCCTGATTCGTTGTCACGTTTCCACGCTCCAGAGGCGCGCGCCGTCAATCAGCCCGCGCGCGAGTTTGACGTGACGAGTCTAGCAAGCGAGGGGTGGTGGTTCAACGCAGGAGTGGGTGTGTGTGGCTATTCCTTGCTCGCCTCAATCAGGTAGCGACTTTCGGTCACCACTAGGCCTTCGCCAGTCCCTTGCGCTCCTTACCAACGCCGAGAGCGCGTCGAGGTCGGGGGTGGGGTTGAAGTCGGATACGAAGAATGGCACGGCAGTGAGCATGTACGCCACCTCGCCGGCATTGCGGAATGCGACGAGCTAATCGTGCGCCTTTGCGTGGGTGATGGTCAGCCCCGTCTGGACGAAGCCATCCTGGTACCGCTCGAAGTGAGGGCCGAAATCGACCATTCTGGGGACGACCCACTAACTCGCGCCGCTGGGCAGGACTGACCTGCTGCGTTAGGGCGGTGCCGCCTGGCCCAGTACCCTTGCGACCACTGCGGGGTCGAGCGCCGTGTGGCGCGCGAGGACGAGGTCGAAGGAGGAATCGGCGAACGGCAGCGTCTCATCAGCGCCACTATGACGGACACGCCTTTGTTCGCGAGGCGGGCCGTGGCGACATGGACGTTGGGCGGCCACGCTTCTGTCGCTGGCGCTACACCGGGGAATTCCTCCAAGAGCCACAGGAAGACCTTGCCATTACCCGTTCCCAGGTCGACGACACGCTTGGTGGTTTGCAGCAGCTCGCGAGCGTGGAACTATGAGTTCCGCGCTGGGCCCGGTGCGTGGGCGGTCGCGTTGGCAAAGGCTAGTGCCCAACCCTTGTGTCGCCGCGCTTGCTCGACGTACGGGGTTCCCAGGCTTAGCGTTGCCTCTTGACTAAGAGAATCCATGGTTTACTCCCTATACCGGCTCGCTTCCGCGCAACCAGTCGACAACCGCTTGCGCGCTCTGGTCGGACGGAAACACGGGGTAGAAGCACGCCTCGATTGTGCCGTCGCGGATGATGAGGGTTAGGCGTTTGACGAGGCGCATGGCGTCGACGTCGAACGTGGGGAGGCGGAGAGCACGGCATAGCTGGAGGTGGGCGTCGCTGAGGATCTCGAAGGGGAGGTGGAGGCGCGTGGCCATCTCCTGCTGGTAGGCGGTGGCTTGCGTGCTGAGGCCGAAAACGGCGGCGCCAAGCTCTGACAGTTCGGCGTAGTGGTCGCGGAAGGCGCAGGCCTGAGGGGTGCAGCCGCGAGCGCCGGGGATCTGGTCCCAGCCTTCAGGCAGGGGCGTGCCAGGAATGCCGGTCATGGGATAGCAGTAGATGATTGTGCGCTTCGACCCCACCGCGGCGAGATTGACCGTGCGGCCGTTGGTCGAGGTTAGCGTTACGGGTGGCATGCCGAGACCAACGAGGTGATCGCAGGCGCCGTCGTCAACGGGTCGAGGGAGGTCGGTTGGCAGCGGGAAATCTGACGTGGTCACTGTGCTTGGCTCCTCAGTACGTTGTCATAGACCGCTTGGTAGCCGTCGGCCATGCGTTCGTGGGTGAAGCGGTCCTCCACGTGGGCGCGTACGGCGTGGCGGTCAAGGGCGTCTAGGTTGGCGATGGCGCGTACGGCGTCGTGCTCGTTCTCGACGATGTAGCCGGAAACGCCGTCGGCCACCAGTTCAGGCATCGAGCCGCGCGGCATAGTGATCACGGGCGTTCCGGAGGCCATCGCCTCGAGTACCGTCATGCCGAAGGGCTCGTCGCCCTGGAGGGGGAAAAGGAATCCTTTCGCGCGTGAAACTAAACTCAATACCTTTGCGTTGGGCATCTCTGGCGTGTAGATAACGCGATCGCCGTCGATGAACGGTTGCACCTTCTCGTTGAAGTACGCCCGCGCCCACGGGATGTAGTCCGTCACGTCGCCAGCGATGTGGAGGCGCATTCCGGCTTTGCGTGCGATAGCTATCGCTTCTGAAATCCCCTTCGTCGGGATGATACGGCCTACGAGCACCAGGTAATCTTCTGGATCGGCGACGAAGGGAGTTGCCGCCATGTCCAGGCCGTTGTAGACGACTGGCAGGTCCGGCTCGCCTAGCAATTCTGCCTGCCGATGACTTACGCACACAGGGAATAGAGTAGGGACGTTGGCCCGGTAGTACTCGTGCTCCGCGCGATCGACGTAGTGGTAGGTGATCACGGTGGGCGTCGTGCTGAGGGCCGCGAAGTAGGGGGCGAGGGTCGGCCAGTGACAGTGCACAAGGTCGTAGTCGACGGGGGGCTGGTACAACTCGAATACGCTGCGTGTCTCGAGCTCCTTGTCCATGTACGTCGTCACGGCAGGGTCGTTCAGCGTCGCGTGGTTCACCACGCTGTGCAGAGTGCCGCTAACGCGCGAATCGCCGCTCGCGTACAGGTGCACGTCGTGGCCACGCTTGGTTTGTGCTTCGCACAGCGCGTGGACGATCATCTCCGTTCCGCCGTGCGTGGGGGGGGGCACGGGTAGGTAGATGCTGGTGGTGTGCGCGATTCTCATGGCGGGTTGAGGGTAACTCAACCCGGGCGTGTCATTCCGACGCCGGACGCTGTCTGTACTTCCGGAGTGCTGGCGGCATCATATGAAGGCAACTCACCTGTGATTGCACGACGCAGGGAGTACCCACAATGGATGCCGACGAACTACTAGTCCTATGGCTGGAGAACGAGGAGGGTTACGCGCATCTTTGGCGTGCCCGGCGAGGAGAACGCGGCGCTGATGATGGCGATAGAGGATTCCAACATCGGGTTCATCCTCACTCGTCGTGAGCAGGGCACCGCCTTCGTGGTGGAGGTGCAGGGTCGGCTCACGGGCGAGCCTGGCGTGTGCCCGGGTACGCTTGGTCCGGGCGCGGCCAACCTGGTGACGGGGGTGGCCGATGCCAACATGGACCGTGCACCGCTAATCGCGGTTACGGGGCAGACCGGTACGGAGCGGTCGCACAAGGAGAGTTACCAGGCCATGGATGTCGTGGGCATGTTCACGACAATCACTAAGAAGCCTGGCGCTTCCCCGGTCATTCGGGTCGACTCACAGGCGTGTTGAATCGTCGGGCGATCTCCAGTCTGCCCTCGAGAGAGCCGTTGCGGAGCCTGGTTCCAGTCTCGTAGTCGTCCCCATCGACTACTGCGAGAACGCACTGCTGACCAAGCGTTTGGACGATCTAGCCATCGGTCTCTGCACGTATCGCGGGCGCCGCACTTCGAGCGAGCCAACGCCTAGACTCGTTCCACGATTGCCTGAGGACGTGGGCGGGGAAGGCACTGAGGTGCAGGGCGCGCTCTGCCTGCTAGAATCAGGCACTGTTCTTGAAGGAGGGATGACACATGACACAACGGGCTAGTTTTCAGCCCATCGAGCGCAACCTGGCCATGGAGCTGGTGCGCGTTACCGAGTCCGCGGCCCTGTCCGCATCCCGCTACATGGGACTGGGCGACAAAGAGCTTGTCGACCAAGCGGCCGTGGACGCCATGCGGCACACGCTGGATGGCATCAGTATGGACGGCATCGTGGTCATAGGCGAGGGTGAGAAGGACGAAGCACCGATGCTCTACATCGGCGAGAAGATCGGCGATGGCTCGAACCCCAAGGTTGATATCGCCGTGGACCCCATCGATGGCACGACGCTCCTCTCCAAGGGCCTACCGGGCTCAATCGCGGCCATCGCCATGTCCGCCCAGGGAACCATGCACGTGCCGGCCAGCATCTTTTACATGGACAAGATATGCGTCGGGCCTGAGGCTCGCGGTGCCATCGATCTTGAGGCCCCGGTCAAGGACAACCTAGTGAAGATTGCGAAGGCTCTCGGGCGCAAGGTTGGCGAGATCACGGTAACGGTGCTCGACCGACCCCGGCATGCTGACCTGCTCGTCGAGATCCGCGCTGTTGGCGCGCGCGTCAAGCTAATCTCTGACGGCGATATCGCGGGCGGTATCCAAGCGTCGATGCCTGACTCTCAGGTTGATGTACTGATGGGCATCGGTGGCTCCCCCGAGGCGGTGCTGACAGCTGCGGCCATCCGCTGCATTGGTGGCGAGATTCAGTGCAAGCCCTGGCCGCGCACTGACGAGGAGCGCGACGAGGCGATCAACGCGGGGATTGACGTCGGCCATGTCTACCCCACCGAGGAACTAGTGTCAGGTGAGGACGTGTTCTTCTCCGCCACGGGTGCGACCACGGGAGAACTCCTCAAGGGCGTCCGGTTCTACGGCGGCGGCGCGGAGACACAATCGCTCGTCATGCGCTCCCGCTCAGGTACTGTCCGTTGGATCGACGCCACGCACAACTTCGATCGCCTAGACAAGATCCGCTACTCGTAGGGAGCCTTGTGTCTGACCCTTTCGTAGAGCCCCCCCCCCAGGGGGAGAGGGGGCATGAGGGGATTTAGTTGGCGGAGTATGTACCTTCGCGAGCCGCGCTGGTCAGCCTGCAGCGCTCGAGGAACGCTGCCTGTGCGGCCTGCACGTTCTCGGGTTTACCGCCCCACGCTTTGAGCGGCGAGGCCTGTAGCCCGCGACCGTAGGAGTAGCTGAGCTGCCACGGCGCCTTTGCCGCGACGCCTCGCTCCGCGATGGCCTGGAGATTCACGATGGCGTCTTCGTCGTTCTGACCACCTGAGAGGAACACGATCCCTGGCATCGACGCGGGAACGGTGTGCAGGAACGCCCGCACGGTACGCTCTGCCACCTCAGCGGCGCCCGCTCGATCCGGCTGGTCGTAGCCCGACACGACCATGTTCGGCTTGAGCAGCATGCCCTCAGGATCAACGTGCTGAGCCGCCAATTGCCGGAACACCTCACGAAGCGTCGCCGTCGTGACGTCCTCCGCGGTCTCGATGCTGTGTCCGCCCTCCATGAGGACTTCTGGCTCAACGATGGGCACGAGCCCCGCCTCCTGGCATAGCGCGGCGTAGCGGGCGAGGGCGTGGGCGTTAGCGTCGATGCAGGTGGACGTTGGCATGCTGTCGCCGATGGTAATGACGGCGCGCCACTTGGCGAACCGGGCCCCGATCTTCCGGTACTCGGCCAGCCGTTCACGCAGGCCGTCCAGACCCTCGGTTACCAACTCACCGCTCGTGCCTCCCGCCAGGGGCTTCGCGCCAGCGTCCACCTTGATTCCTGGAATAATGCCCTGCTCTGTCAGCAGGTTGACCATCGGAGTCTCGTCTGACGCTGCCTGTCGGAGCGTTTCGTCGAAGAGGATGACACCTGACACGTAATCGGCTGCGCCTTCGGTTCGGAACAACATCTCGCGGTATGTGCGCCGTGCTGCTTCCGTGTTTTCAACGTTGATCGACTCGAGACGCTTTGCGATTGTCCCTGTGCTCTCGTCCGCGGCGAGGATGCCCTTCGCGGGCGCCACCAATGCGTTCGCCGTGGCTGCGAGTTCAGTCAGATTGTTGGGCATGATGGACTCCTTTATGTAAGGCCGGTACTGGTAACCGGTTGGGCGCCGGACATGGTACGCCCTTCACGGTCACGGAGAATAGTCCGTGCAGATGATGGAATCGCTGATTGGTTTATTGGTACGGTGCCCTCTGGTCTTCAAGTAAGATTGACTGTCATTTAGATCATTCCCTAAATAAGGGCATCACTATAAAGCCCCCGCTATAATGAAGTGATTGGATGGCAGTTGACTCAAGGCTAACGAAGCAATTCTCGCTTGCTGACTATGATGTTGGTGTCATCAGAATGCTCTGTATGGAGGCATAAGCGGTGGAGAGCCTTGCGATTGCGGTTCCTGTTTTTCTTGCCAGCGGGCTAGTGGTGGTCATCGCAGGCGTGTTTCTTGCGCGCTATGGCGATGAAATCGCGGACCGTACGGGATGGGGCACTCTGTGGGTGGGTACCATACTGGTTAGTATGGCGACCTCATTGCCTGAGCTCTCACACAATATTTCAGCGGTAGTTCGACAAGATAATCCTGAGTTGGCGCTGGGCGACATGCTCGGTTCTAACATGGTAAACATTTTCATTGTTTCCGTAGTAGCAATCATTTTTGGTGTACGTAATCTTTTTGCGGACCAAACCAAAGACACACAATTACTGGTGCTAGTGTCAATTGGCCTCGGAATCCTTGCCATGGTGCTTGCCGTCACTGGCGATTACGCTCTTGGCTGGACTAGTGTTGGTGGACTAGTGATGATCTTCGCCTACTTAGGCGGGATGAAACTGGTTTATGACGCCGGGCGTCCGGATGCCGTAATTGTTGGTGATGACCTTGATGGTCCTAGCATTGGCGCAGCGCGGTCAGCGTTCCTTGGTTTCGGTGTGGCTTCGGTGGCCATCATCATCGCCGCGATTCTACTAGCTGCTTGTGCAGATAGTATTGCGGATGCTACGGGCCTCGGTGGTGGTTTCATGGGCATACTTGCGGTATCTATTGTCACTTCGCTTCCGGAGGCTAGCGTGACAATCGCAGCTGCTCGAAGGCGCTCTTACGGTTTGGTATTGGGGAATATCTACGGATCGTGCGCATTCAATCTGTCTGTTATTTTCTACGCCGACCTAGGTAATCCGGAGGCGATTTTAAGCTTCATGAAGGCAGAACATTTTGTGACGGCTGGTGTCGGTATTGGTCTAATGGCAATAGGCTATGGGATCATTCATTCCTTTAAGGTCACTGCTTTAGCAAAGCTAAAGTATTCCGTATACGCGATTCCGCCTGTCTATATCGCGACACTTCTGTGGGTGTTTGTGCTCGCCCAGAACTAGTTCTCGGTACTTGCAGATTGAGACAAATAAAAAGGCCCTTGCGACGGCAACGGCCTTTTTATTTGTCTCAATCTGCGTAATCAACTTTCGATTGTTAATTGTTCAGCGATGTTTTGCTGTTTCTGTTCCCGTTTTACGGCCATATACAAATCTAATATCAAGGCTGTGCCTATTATGAATGAGCCTGGGATCCACATAATTACCCCTCCCAATTGCTGATCCTCTATAGCTGAAAGCCCGTAGAGTGGCGCGGTGAGCTCGTAAGTGGGGTACCAAGGGCCGTCAGCGAACGTCAGAAATGCCCCTAGCGCGAATGCCGGTACGACCGTGACGAAGATGTACGGAACTCGCACCAGATAGGTGAGGTTCGGGCGCAGCGGATGTGGATCAATAACGTTCCACCAGAACAGGTACCCTCCGATGACGAAGACCGCATGTTCGCTTAGGTGGATCGCCTCGCTGGCGAGCGCCGCTTCGTAAAGTGCGGGTAGGTGCCACGCAAAGATCGAGAAGATGAACACTGGCCACGCTACCAGTGGGCGGCTGAGGGTACGCAGCACGAATCGAACGGGCAGCGACTGAAACGTTGGAATCACCAAACGGCGCCGTATTGGTCGAGAGATACCACGCAGCATGGGGAGGATCGGAGCGCCGAGCAGCACTAATGGCACCCCAATCATCATGAGCAGCATGTGCTGCGTCATATGGGCCATGAACAACTCGTCTGCGAGGTGGTCGAGGGGGCTTAGTAGCGCTACGGCAATGGCCAACAGGCCTGCGTAGAAGGTGAAAGGGCGCCAGGTCCCGTGGAAGCGCCGGCGACTGCCTAAGCTTTGGAGCCCTTGGTAGTACAGAACCGCCGCGAGTGGGATGCCAATTAACGCAACAGGGTCGAGTGACCAACTGGTCCACCACGACCCTGTGCTGACACCGATATGAAGCGTAGTCATTTCGTCACTCGCATCTCGCCGGGATAGCACCGGCTCCTTTGGCCTTGTGCACTAGCGAGTGAGGTTTTGGAATAATGCGAGCAGAGCTACGACGACGGAAACCATGATGACCATGGGCACGAAGAATAAGAGCGAGAAGCGATTGTCATCCATGCGCAGGTGCATGAAGAAGAACACAACCATGAGGAACTTGGTGATGGAGAGCAGCAGGAGAACCCATACGACTATCCATGAGCTGAGTTCCAGGTAAAAGGCACCAACCTCGACCGCCGTGAGCACGCCGAGGATCACGGCGACGGTTATGTACAGCCGTGGCCCCGGGTGGTGTTCGTGAGATTCAGCGAGATGTTCCATGTCTATGATTCCTAACCTAACCCGAGGATCGCCACAGCGCTGTGGGCGCCTTCGGCCACGTGCTCCTCGGCGCCGTACGCGCCGACCAGGTACACCACGCCGAAAATGACGATCCAGACGATGTCAACGAAGTGCCAGTACAGTCCCGCAATTTCGACCTCGAGGGCGTTGCCCTGGTGAATCTTGCCATTGAAGGTTGAAAAGAACAGCGACCAGAGCCAGAAGATGCCGACGGCTACGTGGGTGCCGTGGAATCCTGTCATGACCAGGAAGGTGCTTCCGAACAGGTTCGTGCGTGGAGTGAGACCTTCTTTCGCGAACTCGGTGAACTCGAACATCTGGAACCCGATGAACACGCTGCCGAGCAGGGCGGTCGCGGCGAGCCAGAAGCGGGCCTCGCCCATCTTGCCACGCTGGAGTCCTGACAGCGCTAACACCATGGACAAACTGCTCATCAGGAGGACGAAGGTGCTGATCGTCGTGATGGGGATGTCGAGGATGCCTTCGGCAGGCCCGGATACGCTCTTGCCTCTGTAGACGAGGTGAGTCGCAATCAGTGTCCCGAAGAAGAGAACATCCGAGCCCAGGAAGGCCCACATGAGCATCTTCCTGCTGTTGAGACCAGTGGAGGTTCTGTGTGCGTCAATGTTTGGTAGGTATTGCATGTTTGTACGCTTGTCTTGTCGCCTAGTGATGGACGGAGACGCGTTGTTCCTCCTCCATAGGCTCCAGTACCCACCCGAAGATGGAACGCATCCCGAGCAGTCCCATGGATGAGATTACTGTCAATCCAGCAATCGCGTGGCCCTGCCAGATGATTAGACCGCCCGCGACCATGGTTATGGCGAATGCCAGCACGATAGGCCAGTACGAGGGATCTGGCATGATGGGCTCTTCGTGCGCCGGAAGCGCAGGAGGTGTAACGACGTTCGCATCCTCATCCCAAAGCGGATACTGGCTACGGACGGTGGGGACGACGGCAAAGTTGTAGTGGTGTGGCGGCGAAGAGATGGACCATTCCAGCGTGGCTGCGCCCCAGGGATTGTCCCCGGCAATCTCGCCTTGGCGGACCGACCGGACGATGTTAATGGTGAAGATGATGATCGATAGTGCGATGACGAATGCGCCGGCTGAGACCATTTGGTTCAGCGGCTCGAAGCCCATGTCCTCTGCGTAGGTGTAGATCCTCCGGGGCATACCGATGACCCCTAGGATGTGCATGGGCATGAATGTGAGGTTGAATCCGATGAGCATCAGCCAGAAGTGGAGTTTGCCGATGGGCTCGCTCATCATTCTGCCTGTCATTTTTGGGAACCAGTAATACACACCGCTAGTGATACCAAAGATAGCGCCACCGAAGAGCACGTAGTGGAAGTGAGCGACGATGAAGTAGGTATCCGATTGCTGCGAGTCGACTGGGACCACGGCGTGCATGACTCCACTCAGGCCGCCAAGCATGAACATGCTGATGAAGCCGAGCGTGAACAGCATCGGCGTCTTGAATTGGATGGCCCCGCCGTAGAGGGTGGCCAACCAGTTGAAAATCTTAACGCCAGTGGGCACCGCGATTGCCATGGTCGTTGCGGCGAATGCCGCGTTCGCCCAGGGGCCGAGGCCCGTCGTGAACATGTGATGGGCCCATACGCCGAAGCCCAAGAATCCGATCACTGCTCCGGCGAAAACAATCATGGTGTAGCCGAATAAGGGCTTGCGGGTGAAGGTGGGCAGCACGTCTGAGACGATGCCCATGGATGGCAGGATTAGGATGTAGACCTCGGGGTGGCCGAAAATCCAGAACAGGTGCTGCCAAAGCAGCGGGTCTGAGCCAGCGCCGATGTCCGAGAAAAAGTTGGTGTCGAAAAAGCGGTCGAACAGAAGGAAGGTCAACGCAATCGTTAGAGGCGGGAACGCGAAGATGATGAGGAATGCGACGACAAGTGTCATCCATACGAACACCGGCATACGCATAAGTGTCATGCCCGGAGCGCGCATGTTCAGGATCGTCACCACGAAATTGAAACCAGCAGCGGTGGTGCCGATGCCCATGATCAGCAGACCAAGCACCCAGTAGTCAGTGGCATTGGAGATGGTGAACTCGTTGCTGGTCAGCGGCGCGTAGCCGAACCAACCCATGTCGGGGAACGCGTTCATAAAGAAGCTGAAGTTCATGAGGAGGGCGCCGAACAGGAACAACCAATAGCTGAATGCGTTCAACCTTGGGAAGGCCACGTCGCGCGCACCAATCATCAACGGGACGAGGAAGTTGAAGAACGCGGCACCGGCTGGCATGACCACCATGAACACCATGGTCGTCCCGTGCATCGTGAACATCGCGTTGAACGTCGTCGCAGAGACGATTGTCGATTCTGCCGAGGCCAATTGGACTCGCATGACGAGGGCTTCCATGCCCCCGAGCATGAAAAAGAAGAATGCAGTGACGCCGTACAGAACGCCGATGCGCTTGTGATCGACTGTCGTCATCCATGCCCATATGCCCGAAGGGGCGAGGGGGCGTCGCAATATGCCGGTGTTCGCTGCCATGTCTTCTCGTTCCTTCGTCGTCCGCTTTGCGTAGCTAGTCGGGTGTGTGTGACCCGTTACTCCGCAGTCAAGCTATTGAGATATGCCGCAATGTCCGCGATCTGGCCTTCATCCAAGGTGTCCTTGAAGGTGGGCATGAAGCGGGCACCTTCGGGGATAGGCTTGATCGTGCGAACGTCGCCGATCCATGCCTTCAAGTTCGAGTCGGTATTGTCCAAGATGCCGGCGGCGACCGTCGATCGTTCGCCGAAGAGCGAAAGGTCGGGCCCGATGCGGCCCTGCGCGACGGTTCCTGAGATCGCGTGGCACCCTGCGCAGGTGGCGAATCCCAGCTGGCCGCGCGCGGCGGCGGTGCCGGGCTCTAGAGCTACAGGGCCAGCGTTGTGAGCAGTGGCCCAGTTTTCGAAGTCAGCGGTGGTCTTCACGTGGACGCGGAAGCGCATTAGTGCGTGAGCTGCACCGCAGAATTCAGCACATTGACCGTAGTACTCGCCGACTTCGTAGGCGCTGAAGGTCTGAAGGACGTTCGTGCGCCCGGGGAACATGTCGGTCTTGCCGACCAGCTGGGGGACCCAGAAGCTGTGAACCACGTCGTCGGAGTGGAGAGTTACACGAACGTCGCGTCCTACAGGAATGACCAACTCGTTCGCGGTGATGAGGTCGCCGCCCTCAGGCCCGAGGCCGGGGTAGGTGAACTCGAACCACCACTGGTGACCGGTCGCCTCTACCTCAAGCGTGTTGGGTCCGGGGTTATCGGCGGTGCCAGCGATCCAGAACATGGTTGGGAAGAGAATAATCAGGAGCACCACTATAGGTGCGATGGTCCAACCTATCTCCAGCTTGTTGTTGCCGTGGATCTGCTTGGCGGGAACCCCAGGCTTGGCGCGGTACTTGACCAACAACCACACCATTGCGGCGAGAACCGCGAACCCAACGATGCTGGCGACCACCGTCACCAGGATATAGAGCGTCAGGATGGAATCCGCGGCGTCGGACTTGGGGTCGAAAGTGTTCTGAGGGCTCGTGCACGCGGACAGCACTGCCAAGAGCAGCACCATGAGCGCGACCGTCAGGAGGGGTGTGGAGAATTTGGGAAACCGGACCATGCGGACAACCTCATTTACTTGGGGCCAGTACTGCGAGTGGCACAGCAGTGTTAAGGCAGTGCCGAATGGTAGCTTGTTACAAATATCACAGCCCCTATCCATCGTCAATAGAAATCCTTCGTTTAGAATCCCCCATGAGCCGGGTATTTATCGGCTGGATGGGATTGTCGACGAGGCCGTTACGGAGCGTTGCGAGCGCCCTGCCGCTGCGCGGATGCGAGAAGCGCATCACGTTCGCAGATTCGTACGTCGATATTCGCACGATCGCGTCGAGCGGCACGGTCAGTGGGCGAAGTATCGACGTACTAGGGAGCCTGCAAGCCCAAGAACCGCAAGCAATTCCGCCAGCCGATGTCCTCGGCGTCGTCAGTGCTTAGCCCAAGCGCCGTGAACTCCTCGCTGGGGAGCTGGGCCCTGCTCATGAACGGGTAGTCGGATCCGATCAGCACCTGGCTCGAGCCAACCGTGTCCAGCAGGTAACGTAGCGCCCGGTTGTCGAACAGAATGTCGTCGTAGAAGAGCATGCGGGCGTACTCGACTGGCGGACGCTTCATCGCTTCGCGAAGCGATACGTTGTTGTGCCATAGGTGTTGGATCCTCGGCAGAACCATGGTGAATGGGCCTCCGCCGTGACTGAAGCAGACGCGCAGGTTGGGGCATTCCTCCATGACTCCGCCGGTCACCACGGAAGCGGCGGCGAAGGCGTTCTCCATGGGGAATCCGATGGCGTTTTCCAGGTACGGCGGGCCGACAAGCCGTTCGCTGAACGTCGGATCCTGACCGTGGACGAAGACGGACAGACTCAAGCGCTCAACCTCTCGCCAGAATGGCAGGAAGCGAGGATCGCCGGGACTGACGCCATTGACGTGGGTGGTGATCTCGAGCCCGTGGAGCCCCAGCGCCTTGATCCCTTCGAGCTCTGCGACCGCGAGTCGCTCGTCCTGCATAGGAACCGATCCCAGGCCGTAGAACCGGCCAGGGTGGCTTTTGACCAACTCTGCGATGGTTTCGTTAAGGTAGTGGGCGAGATCGCGACCGTCGTTAGTGTTGATTCCGTAGTCGAGCAGACGTGGCATCGGTGAGATGACTTGACGATCAATCCCCTGATCGGGCAGATCGGAGATTCGGCGGGCGGCGCTCCAGCACTGGTCGTCCACCGTCCTGAAGTTCTTGCCGGACACCATCACGTCAGCCGTGTCGGGCCTGGAGCGGCCGTGGTCCATGAATGGCCAACCAGTGCCTGCCACGCGTTGCAGTCGGGGAGGGAAGTGCTCGGGCACGATGTGCGTGTGGGCGTCGATGATCATGCGGGCTCCTGCTTGTTCTGGGATGGTGGTGGTGGTGGTGGTGGGCGAGATTATCAGCGGTCGCTAGGTGCAGGGCAAACCGGCTGGTGCGAGCGGACTGGCTGGCCTGCGCTGTGGCGCGACCCTACACTGGCGAGGTGATGAGCACGCCATTCGATCAGGTCCATTTTGGGGACAACCTTGCTTTCCTCAGGGGAATGGCCGACGCGTCAGTGGACCTGGTGTACGTCGACCCCCCCTTCAACACGGGCAAGCGGCAGCAGAAGACGCGCATGAAGACGACCTCGGCCGAGGTCGGCGACCGTACGGGTTTTGGAGGGCGGCGCTACACGACGGAGCTGGGCGCTTCAACGCAATACTCCGATGTTTTCGACGACTATATGGGTTTTCTGGCGCCGAGGTTGAGGGAGGCCTACCGTGTCCTGAAGCCTGCGGGCTCCTTCTACCTGCACCTGGATTATCGTGAAGTCCATTACTCAAAAGTACTGATGGACGAAATATTCGGACGCGAGTGCTTCCAGAACGAGATTATCTGGGCATACGACTATGGAGGTAGGCCGAGGAATCGATGGCCTGCCAAGCACGACAACATCCTCTACTACGTTAAGAACCCCGCTCACTTCACGTTCAACAGGGATGAGATTGACCGGATTCCCTACATGGCGCCGGGTCTGGTTGGGCCGGAGAAAGCGGCGAAGGGGAAATTGCCTACGGACACGTGGTGGCAAACGATCGTCCCCCCGGGTGGTCGCGAGAGCACCGGCTACGCCACTCAGAAGCCGATCGCGATCCTACGCCGGATTGTCACGGCGTCGTCCAATCCCGGCGATGTCGTGCTGGACTTTTTCGCGGGCAGTGGAACGACGGGTGCCGCTGCCGCCGAGTTGGGCCGACGCTTCATCCTCGTGGACGACAATCTTCAGGCGATAGAGGCGATGCGGGTGCGTTTCGTAGATTTGCTGGATGTTGTTTTCGTCGGTGCCGGGCCAGAAACCGGCGATAACGATGGGATCGAGGGCTAGCGGACGCGCGCAGTGGGTCGCGGCCTAGCAGAGGGCGTGTGAAGCGGGCTATGGGCTACTCCTGTGGGTTGGTTGACACGGTGATCAGGGTCTCCCTATACTACTTTGGCTGTGACGCGAGCCCCTCACCTTTGAGACTGTTTCGAGGTTAGATGACAAAGGGTTACTACAACCACTGAGTCGGGCTGGTACATATGCTACCGAAAGGCGGTGGCGTGGTATCGCGGCCACCGCCTTTGCACGTTAACAAGGGAATATCGAGCGAGTAACAACGAGCTAAGGAAAAACCGGCTCTCCGTATTATGACGGAGAGCAGGGTCAAGTTATTAAGGGCCCACGGTGGATGCCTTGGCGTCAAGGGCCGACGAAGGGCGTAGCACGTCTGCGATAAGCCTCGGTTAGCTGTCAAGCAAGCTTAGCCGGGGATTCCCGAATCGGGGAACCGGCGGTGGCGAAACCACCGCATCCTATGCCCAACACATAAGCATAGGAAGGTAACCAGGGGAACTGAAACATCTCATTACCCTGAGGAAAAGAAAGTAACAACGATTCCCTGAGTAGTGGTGAGCGAAACGGGAACAGCCCAAACTTGTGGGGTTTAACGGCCTGGGGGCCTATATCTCATGAGGGTTGTACGGCATGTCAGCGGAAGTCCCAGCGACCGCACAGAGTTACAAAACCAGCTTCTAGCCAAAGGTACCTGGAAGGGTCCGCCATAGAGGGTGATAGCCCCGTAGGCGAAAGATTCTGGACTCTGGATATGTTCGTGAGTACCACGGGACACGAGAAATCCCGTGGGAAGCCGGGGGGACCACCCTCCAAGGCTAAATACCCTTGACGACCGATAGCGCACAAGTACCGTGAGGGAAAGGTGAAAAGAACCCCTAAAGGGGAGTGAAATAGACCTGAAACCGTGGGCCTACAAGCGATCAGAGCCTCGATTTATCGGGGTGATGGTGTGCCTATTGAAGAATGAGCCGACGAGTTACTTTTGTATGGCAAGGTTAAGAGATCTAGACGTCTCGGAGCCGTAGCGAAAGCGAGTCTGAATAGGGCGTTAAGTCGTGCGGAGTAGACCCGAAACCAAGTGAGCTACCCATGGCCAGGGTGAAGCCTCGATAGTCTCGAGGTGGAGGCCCGAACCCGTATACGTTGCAAAGTGTTGGGATGAGCTGTGGGTAGAGGTGAAATGCCAATCGAACTTGGAGATAGCTGGTTCTCCCCGAAATGCATTGAGGTGCAGCCTCTAGGAAGAGGGACGGAGGTAGGGCTCTGAATGGGCTAGGGGGCGTAAGCCTACCAAACCCAATCAAACTTCAAATGCCGTCCTATCCATGCCTAGGGAGTGAGACAGTGGGGGATAAGCTCCATTGTCGAGAGGGAAACAGCCCAGACCACCAACTAAGGCCCCCAAATTCATGCTCAGTGTCAAAGGAAGTTCGGTCGCCCAGACAACCAGGAGGTTGGCTTAGAAGCAGCCATCCTTTAAAGAGTGCGTAATAGCTCACTGGTCAAGAGACCGTGCGCCGACAATTTATCGGGGCTAAAGCATGATGCCGAAGTTGTGGCTTCGCGAGTAATCGTGAGGGGTAGGGGAGCGTTCCCTGTGCACTGAAGCTCAACCGTGAGGGTGGGTGGAGCGCAGGGAAGTGAGAATGTCGGCATGAGTAACGTAAAGATGCGTGAGAACCGCATCCGCCGAAAGTCCAAGGTTTCCTACGCAACGACAGTCGACGTAGGGTTAGCCGGACCTAAGCCGAGGCCGAAGGGCGTAGGCGATGGACAGCTGGTTAATATTCCAGCGCCACCTATGGATCGTTTTAAGGTTAAGGAGGGACACGGAAAGCTAGGCAGTGCGTGCCCATTGGACATGGTGCGTGCGACCCTGTAGGCCATCTCAGGATAGGAAAATCCGTTCTGGGGCTACGAGCTGAGGGGGAAGCGAACTCTAGGGTTCTGCCCTGGGGAAACTGTTGATGCTACACCGGCAAGAAAAACTTCGTAACTAGAGTCATGGGTGTCCGTACCGCAAACCGACACTGGTGGACTGGTATAAAAGTACTAAGGCGGACGAGAGAACCTTCCTTAAGGAACTCGGCAAATTGACTCCGTAACTTCGGGAGAAGGAGTGCCCCTGGACGTGAAGAGCTATACGCATGGAGCGTTTGGGGGTTGCAATTAAGAGGCTCTGGTGACTGTTTATCAAAAACACAGGTCCCTGCTTAAGTCGCAAGACGACGTATAGGGGCTGACGCCTGCCCAGTGCCGGAAGGTCAAGGGGAGTGGTGAGAGCTACGAACCGAAGCCCCGGTGAACGGCGGCCGTAACTATAACGGTCCTAAGGTACCGAAATCCCTTGTCAGGTAAGTTCTGACCCGCAGGAAAGGCGTAACAACTGGAGCGCTGTCTCAAGGAAGGTCTCGGTGAAATTGAAGTACGAGTGAAGATGCTCGTTACCCGCAGCAGGACAAAAAGACCCCGTGGAGCTTTACTGCAACCTGGCATTGATCTGAGGATATGGTTGTGTAGCATAGGTGGGAGACTTTGAAGCTCGGACGCCAGTCCGGGTGGAGTCGACAATTGAAATACCACTCTTCTCTGTTTTTGGATCTAACCACTGAACAAGCAGTGGAACCGTGTCTGGCAGGCAGTTTGACTGGGGCGGTCGCCTCCTAAAAAGTAACGGAGGCGTACAAAGGTCCCCTCAGGGTGGATGGAAATCACCCGTAGAGCGCATTGGT
Organism: Dehalococcoidia bacterium; assembly: GCA_963579135.1. Classification (GTDB taxonomy): domain Bacteria; phylum Chloroflexota; class Dehalococcoidia; order Lucifugimonadales; family Australimonadaceae; genus CALGTL01. The sequence goes on from CAUZFB010000003.1 coordinate 104,913, forward strand.
AGAAGGGGGCTTGACTGCGAGGCCTACAAGCCGAGCAGGGACGAAAGTCGGTCAAAGTGATCCTACGGTCCCGTGTGGAAGGGCCGTGGCTTATCGGACAAAAGCTACCCCGGGGATAACAGGCTTATCTTGCCCAAGAGTTCATATCGACGGCAAGGTTTGGCACCTCGATGTCGGCTCGTCGCATCCTGGGGCTGAAGAAGGTCCCAAGGGTCCGGCTGTTCGCCGGTTAAAGCGGCACGCGAGCTGGGTTCAGACCGTCGTGAGACAGGTCGGTCTCTATCCGCTGTGGGCGCAGGAAGTTTGAGGGGAGCTCTCTCTAGTACGAGAGGACCGAGAGGGACATACCCCTGGTGTTCCGGTTGTCTTGCCATGGGCAACGCCGGGTAGCTATGTATGGTACGGATAAGCGCTGAAAGCATCTAAGTGCGAAGCCGGCCCCAAGATGAGACTTCCCATCCCTTCGGGGATTAAGGCCGCAGAGAGACTATCTGCTTGATAGGCCGCAAGTGTAAGCACAGTAATGTGTTCAGCTGAGCGGTACTAATTGGCCGAGGACTTGACCTAAATTTTCTTTTCCTTATCTCGCTCGCTCGATACCCCTTGTTAGCGCGCAAAGGCGTGGTTTCATCACTAGCTATTTCAGTCGGCCCGCTCTTGGGCTATGCCGTACGGTGCGGGGTGGAGCAGTGGCAGCTCGTCGGGCTCATAACCCGAAGGTCGTTGGTTCGAGTCCAACCCCCGCTACCAGCTAATAGACACAAGAACGCCCTTCAGAATGAAGGGCGTTCTTGTTGTTTGCTAACCACTTGCTATCGAACGGGTTCGTACCTAAGGCCCGAGACCCTTGCGGCTCGTTGGAGTAGTACGCTGTCGAAAGGCATAGCCGCTGCATCCGCACTACCCGGTAACATGTGGCTGTACGTGCCCAACGTCGTGGTGATTGGTGCGTGCCCAAGCTGCTCTCGTGCGACCTTTGCGTGAACTCCTTGCTTGATCATCAGAATGGCGTGCGTGTGAGGGGCGTCATGTTGCCGAATCCCAAGCAGCCAAAAACTTTTTACAAACTTGTGCAAGGTGTGCGAGGCAGTATCGGGGAGAAAGAGGCGGCCATCAGTTCGTGGGAAGGCGAGATCGCTCTCGTTGATCTGCAGTCCTAGGGGTTTGGCTGACGGACTGTGGAATTGTTGCGGTGCGATCGTTTCACTAGGATGGCAGACGGCGGCAGGGGGGATCAAACGGGTCGAACGAGCATGGGGGAATTCCTAACGGCCGTGCGCTCAACTGTGGTTCAATGCGTTGTCACTAAGTTCTTTTTGGGGAGAGGCTGATGAGTACCTTGGCGCGGACCGCAGTGATCGATTCAGACGCTCATGTCATCGAGACCGAGCGAACGTGGGAGTACCTGCGCGAGGAGGATGAGACTCACCGTCCTCTCGTGCTAACCCGCAAGGATGAGGCAACTGACCAGCAGTTCTGGTTCCTCGAGGGGCGCGCATGGGGCAAGAACGTCAACCAGGGCGACGAGTTTCCCACCGCAGCCCGAGAGGCCGCTGATATCAAGGCGAGACTACGGCACATGGACGAGCTTGGCGTCGACATGCACGTTCTGTTCCCGACGATGTTCCTTCGGCCCCTCACGCGCTACGCGAACACTGACTACGCCTTGTCCCGTGCCTACAACCGGTGGCTCGGTGATATCTGGGCCGAGGGGGAGGGTAGGCTCCGTTGGGCAGTGATCCCTCCCTTGATGTCGATGGACAAGGCCATCGAGGAGCTGCACTTCGGGAAGGAACATGGCGCATGTGCCGTATTCCTCAGGGGCATCGAGGGTGATCTCCTGCTCTCTGACCCATCGCTGTTTCCGATTTACGAGGAAGCGCAAAAACTAGACCTGGCGATAGCTGTCCATGCGGCAGCAGGGAACTTCGAGCGATTGGACCGCGAACAGCGTAGCTTTGGGCTCACGACGTTCAAGTTCCCGACGGTGGGAGCGTTTTCGGATCTTGTCCTGCACCGTGTCCCTGAGCGCTTCCCGGACCTACGCTGGACGTTCGTCGAGGTTACGTCTCAGTGGCTGCCGTACGTCCTGAACGACATAGGACTGAGATCGAAGCGGTTGGCGGGTCATCCGTTCCCGGAGGGACGAGATCTGCTGCGCGAGTATCAGATGTATGTGGCTTGCCAGACGGTCGACGATCTGGGATACGTGGTCGACCGAGTTGGCGACGATAATCTCATTATTGGGACTGACTACGGGCACCGGGATACGACGGCGGAGATAGATGCGCTGCGCAAGCTTCGAGACGACGGCAAGGTTGGGGAGGCGACCGCTACGAAAATATTGAGCACCAACCCCAAGCGGCTATACGGGCTGTAGCCGAGTAGGGCCGCATTGGGGTTGGTTGAGCGGACGATGCCCGCCGATCTACGCTGCTTTAGTTTGAATCGGCGAACATGTCGACCGGCGTCTGTCGTGGACCGTAGCCTTGCCAGTATTGGTTGGTGTCTGGGTCGTACCGGCCTTGGAGGAAACCGCCCGATTTCTCGCTGCGAATGATCACCGCAACGGTCTCCTGGCCTAGGCTGCGCTCCGCATGGATCTCGTAAGGTGTCACTAGGTCGACGCTGCCTGGTTGGACCTTGAAGTCACCGCTCTTCTTGATCTCGCAGAAGCCCTCTTTTGAGCCATCGTCCAATCGCTCGTAACGCTCGATTATCTCGTTGCCCACCAACACTCCGTAAAGTGTGTAGATGTGGGCGTGGTCGTGGATACCACGCCACGTGGGATGTTCCGGATTGACTCCCGGGGTCTCTCCAGGGAGTCGTTTGAGGGCGTTGATTACGAACCCATAGTCTGCGTCTTCGTAGAACAGCAGGTTCTCGGCTCGATCCGTGACATGGCACGCGGGCCAATGTTTCGATGCTGCTTGGATGTCAGCATCGGCTAGCAGTTCGCTCAGGACGGGTGCGAGCGCTGCCCAGCGTCGCTCGGGGTCTGTCTCTGCCGCGAACAGATCGCGTGTTTTGGTGATGAATCGGTCCAGCGCGGTTTCGGTTTGTATGGTGGCCATGGGACTTCCTTTCTACCTGATGACGCCGATTGGATCAGCGAGTGGATGCTGGGACGGGGTCGAGCTTGTAGAGGCTGGCGCAATTGTCCCAGAGGATCTTTTTCTTATCTTCTTCCGATATCCCGAGTTTCAGGAAAGTGGATACCGCATCCGGATATTTCGAGTCCCCGTGGGGATAATCGGTCGAGAAGACCATCTTGTCGCTGCCGACCCAGTCGATGGTGTACTTGGCTGGTTCTTCGTCGGGCTCCATCGAAACCCAGCACTGGCGTTTGAAGTACTCGGACGGCTTCTGGGTCAACTCCGGGACGAACACGTCAGCTTCGCGTTCGTAGCCCTCGTCCAGCCTCCAGAGGAGCCACGGCAGCCATGCGCAGTTCGCCTCGAGGAAAGCGGCCCGCAAGCTGGGATGGCGCTCAAGGATGCCGCCAGCCACAAAGCTGCCTAGCGCCATCATTTGCTCGACGGGTTGTGCGTAGACGCGTCGGAGCATGAAGTTTGGCTCGAAATGCTCCCCCACCTGCTTCGCGCCTGAGCCTGAGGACTCGTGGAAGCAAATCGGAACGTCGAGCTCTTCAAGCGCGCTCCACAGTGGTTCGTGGTACAGGTCGTGCCACGGCTTGCCGTTCATCATGTTCGACCGCATGAAGACTGCCTTGAAGCCGAGTTCGTTCACGGCCCTGCGGGCTTCGGCGACCGCATCGTTCATGTCGAACGGGGACACCATCGCCGCCCCGACGAGTCGGATCGGGTCGGTCTTACAGAAGTCGTACATCCAGTCGTTATAGGCGCGGGCGAGTGCCGCCGCCAGGCCGGATTCCATGTTTGGCTCGGCAAGGGTGTGGAGGCCCCTCGTGGGGAAGAGCACCGCAACGTCTAGGCCTTCGATATCCATCGCTTCCAATTGGGCGTCGGCTGGCCATCCACGAGACGAGTGATCCCCATAAAGGGCTTGGTTCCGCTCGAAGTTGTGGCCATTGGGCTGGTTGGGGTTGCTTGCGACACCAACGGTCGTCGATCCCCAAAGGGCACCTTCGGGATGCTTCATGCGGAGATCCCGCACGTTGTTCGAAGTCACGCCAACAGGTGCTTGCGACCGGTACTGTTCGTCCACGTAACGCAGCCATAGGTCAGGGGGCTCCATGATGTGCATGTCGCTGTCGAGTATCCGGAATCCATCTTTTGCCATGGGTCACCTCTGGGGATTGAGTT
>CAUZFB010000004.1:0-93424 GCA_963579135.1 Dehalococcoidia bacterium
GTCTTGACCACCAAACGCCAGACCAGTTCTACTGGGCCGCGCTGACCCGGCCGAGGGCAGCCTAAGCAGGCAGGGTCTCCACTTATCCGGACACCCTAGACTGTTCAAACAACCGGGGCCACCTCAGTGGCGGTCAAAGAAGGCGGTGTCGGACATCAGATTTTGCCTGAAGCCTGGTACAACTTTGATATGGAAGCGACATTCCACAACCAGCATGGCATCAGCACCTGGGATTGGGATTATGGGTTCCAATTCCATACCAATGGCTTATCCAAGGACTTCATCGTGCTGGACAGTAGTGGGCGTTGGTATCACCGAACTACTGACGGCACTGTCGGGGACTCCGTTGCCGAGGGCACCTTCGCCGCCAGCCTCTTGGACACGCATGCCTATGGGTCAAACAAGCTACGGCTCACAGTCAACGGCACCAGTGGCAAGTTCTATATGAACGGAACCAACATTGCTGACATTCGCATCAGGTCATTGCCCCGTGGCTCTGGGCTTGGCATCTTGACGTGTACTTTCTGGAAAAGCTGCACCAAACCAACAACGGTCAAGGTCACCGACTTCAAGGCATCGCCCCTGTAACCCTGCTGTGATGGTGTGTATCCATTTCCGAAGACAGTTCCTCGGTTGAGACATGATGGGAATCCTAGACGTAAGGACAGTTGTGCACAGCCTATGCACGGTGGATGTAGCTCCCGCGCACGACAGTCCTCGCCGGCACGGTGTTCTAGGCGTGGGGGTACTGGAGATTAACAGCCAACGCTCCAGCCGACCGGCAGGAAGAACCCCGACCAGCCCCCTCCCCCCCCCCCATCAAACGTAAAGTCCGCGATTATTCGTCGAGCCATTGGTACCGATACCCATAGGCGCCCACTGTTTCGAGGCGACCCTATCTAAGCCAAGCCCTGGTCTGAGCCTACCCCTCCGGTAAAATATTGCTAGAGTGGACTCTCAATTTAACTCAATCTAGGTATATAAGTTGGACCCTCTGACTGGCCTGCAGCGCTTTTGCCCTCGCACCTTCTATCGAATCGCTTCTGGCCAAGCACACACCCATACGACGATAAGGCCTTGCAACAGGCTTGCCGAACAAACGCACATCCACCCCAGGAAGAGACAACGCTCTGTCGACGCCTTCGTAAACAACGTGTTCGGCATACCTATCTGCCAAGATGACATAGCTGGCTGAAGGGCCATAGATTTCTATTAGAGGGATAGGGAGGCCTAAGATTGCCCGCAAATGGAGGTCAAACTCACTAAGATCCTGTGAGATAAGCGTCACCATTCCTGTGTCATGGGGGCGAGGTGAGAGTTCGGAGAAGATCACTTCGTCCTTCGTCACGAATAACTCAACTCCGAATATTCCAGATCCTCCAAGATTGTGGGTTACGGTACGAGCAATGGTTTGGGCTTCTAACAGCATTGTTTCTGGCATCGCAACTGGTTGCCACGACTCCTGGTAATCACCGCGTTCTTGACGATGCGCGATGGGGGCGCAGAAAACTGTTTCTCCGTTCTTTTGCCGAATTGTCATCAACGTGATTTCGTATTCGAATGCAATATATTCTTCGATGATGACTCTTTGGCGGTCGCCTCGCATCCCTGAGCACGCGTGAGCCCACGCTTCAGGCAGTTCGGAGGCGCTAGGAACGGTACTTTGCCCCTTACCCGAACTACTCATGACGGGTTTCATTACCAATGGATACCCAATTTGAAGGCCTACCTCACGGCATTCTGCCTCGGACTCGGCATACCCAAAGCGAGCGGTACGGATATTTAACTCATCAGCCACTAAGTCGCGAATCTTGTCACGATTCATTGTGTAGTTCACCGCTCGTGCAGAAGGACTTACTTGGATGCCTTGTTCTTCGAATTCAATAAGTATTTCAGTCCGAATGGCCTCTATTTCCGGGACAATGATGTCGGGCGCGTGCTGCCCAATTAAACGCTTGAGAGCCTCTGCATCCAGCATGTCTAGGATCTCGCGCTCATCTGCAACCTGCTGAGCGGGAGCGCCATCGTAGCTATCGCAGGCGATGACATAGCACCCTAGCCGCTGAGCACTAATGACAAATTCCTTGCCTAATTCACCAGAACCCAGGAGCAATATCTTCACAGGCAATTTCATAATTTCTCTTCTGGCGCCAATCGGGCTTGCCTTAATTACCGCCGCTAGTTCTGTTTCCGCCCGAACGTATCTTTCGATGTAATCCAGAGTTCAAAAGGATTTTACTTCCTTCCTGTCATCAACCCCTGAAGATATGCGATTTGGCCAGTGTGCTCGGTGTAGTCGATCGCATTGGTGAGCAGCATCGATGCCCCAGTCGCCGTCGCCGGGCTAACGTCCAGCAAAGGCACAATTCCCTCTAGCTGAGCCTTCCCACCGTTCTTGTTGACTGAGTAGAAACATCACTTGCTTAGCAATTGACGGTACCGGAATACGTCTAGGCTTATGCTCCTGGGCGGTGGTGAACGCTGATGGACCTCGATGGACAGCGAGAGATAAGAGGCAACGGACTCGAAAACCGTTGTAGGGGTTTTCTCTACCAAGGGTTCGAATTCCTTTCTGTCCGCCACTTTATTGGGCCACGGCCTGGTAAACGGGCTTAACTCCCCTGTCCCGTATCGTTACGGCCGTGTCAAGCATCCTGGAACTAACCCCAGTTCTGACCCCAGTTGCTCCAACTTTGGCCTCGATTCAGGGGTCCACTACGTGGCGAGTAGTGGACGTCTTGGAGTAAACCTGCCCCCCCGAGTGATGTCGCCCCTACTATTTATGAGTAGACCGCACTCACGATTTCCCATCGCTGTGACATTATCGGTCTGCGGGCGTATGCTCGCCGGATGAGGAAGAGTCTCGCGTTATTTGCATTCGTGGCCCTGCTCGCCGCTTGTACGGCAGAACCTACGCCAACATCTGTGCCCACCGAGAGGCCAATGTTAATCTTCGGCGACTTGAACGGGAGCACCTCACAGATCCAAAGCTGGATCGCTCGGACCATCGCAGAGCGCGGCTATGGCTACGAGACAGATGCAGTGCCCGGCGGGACGATTCCATTGATGCAGGCGCTCACTGATGGGGTTATCAACATCAATATGGCACTCTGGCTCCCCAACCAGCAAGAAGGATGGGACGAAGCCTACGAGGCCGGCGATCTGACGATCGTTGGCAACAGCCTTGAAGACAACTGGCAGAGTTCTTACGTGATTCCGCAGTACACGGCTGACGCCAACCCTGGCCTCAGGAAAGTTACGGACTTGCCCGATTACGTAGATTTGTTCAAGACGACTGCCACTGGCGACAAGGGGCGCAACATCGGCTGCGTCCCAGGTTGGGAATGTGAGGTCGTGAACAAGAAGAAGCTCGTTGCGTACGGACTTGACGACACCTACAAACTTGTGAACCCCGGTTCCCTCGCGGCTCTCGATGCTGAGATCATTGATGCGTTCACCAAGAAGGAGCCCATCCTTTTCTACTACTGGGGGCCAACTGCCCTGGCCCATAAACTCACGACTGAATTAGGCGGCTACTTCATTCTTGAAGAGCCTTCGCACTCCAAGGAGTGCGAAGCGGCGGGCTGGGGGTGCGCATATCCGCAGGCTAAGGTTCTCATTGTCATGAGGACCGAGCTAGTCGAGGCAGCTCCTTACATCGCCGAGTTCTTGAGCAACTGGGACTTCAACGAGCGTCATCAGGTCGCCGCTGAGGGCTACATGGCAGATTCCGGCGCAGATTACCCAGAGGTCGCAGACTGGTTCCTCCAAAACACCCATGGATGGAAGACATGGGTTACGGGTGATGCCGCAGGGACGGTGATGGCAAGCTATTGAACAAGGTCACCGATTTCAAGGCATCGCGCCCGACCACCGGCAGGGATCAGACCACCAGATGACCTCGCTGCACCGCAGTTTGGAGCGACGTTCGCCGACATCCACTGACGCACTGCCGGGGTTTGCTGACGTCTTATCAGAGGCGATTACCTGGGACGGTGGCGGATGGCATAATATGCCCGTGAACAGGTGGCCACGGACTCGAAAACCGTTGTAGGGGTCTCCTCTACCAAGGGTTCGAGTCCCTTTCTCTCCGCCACTTTACTAAGTAACAGCCTGTAAATGGGATTCCGATCCCTGCCCCGTATCGTTACGGTGGCGTCAACCACTCCCACGGTCAGTTGAGGTGAATGACGATGACTATCCTCGAACGCACATATCGGCGGCCAACGGCAACGCCAGTCGACGAACTTCTGTTTTCGGCTGACTCCCACGTCATCGAACCCGAGGGCCTGTGGAAGCGCGAGTTGCCCCTGTCACTCAGGGGGCGTGCCCCAGAATTCGGTGGACGCCGTAGTGGTGATCATCCTGGCGCCATGGAGAAAACCGAACGTCTACAAGAGATGGCTGCGGACGGCGTCAGCGGGGAGGTGCTCTTTCCTACCCACGGACTGCGCCTCCTCAGTCTTGAAGACCCGGAGTTAGAGGAGGCTTGCGTCCGCGTTTACAACGACTGGATGATTGACTACTGCCAGGTTGATCCGAGCCGTTTGCTCGGATTGGCCATGCTCTCTGTCTACAATATTGATCGTGCCATCGCGGAGATGGAGCGGTGCCATGGGGTAGGCCTACGTGGTGTAACCATCTGGCAGGTTCCACATCCGGATCTGCCCTTCAGTTCCCCTCACTACGACCGGCTATGGGCAGCGGCTCAGGATCTCGACATTCCCATAAATCTCCACATCCTGAGCGGGTTTGGCTACAGTGCCGCACGTGGCCCGGGTCTCCCTCAGGGTTTGGACCAGCACCGTAACAGCGTCAATCATAAGATTGTCCAGGTGATGGACGTCCTTTACGACTTCATCTTCGCCGGAGTGCTTGATCGCTACCCACGCTTGAAGATAGTGCTGGCGGAAAGCGAGGTGGGTTGGCTCCCCTTCGTCCTAGAGCAATGGGACTACTACCATTCGCGGCATGGCGCCAGCCGGCCGGAGTCGATGCTACCGCTCACTCCTAGCGCGTACTTCAACCGCCAGGTCTACCCGACGTTCTTCAACGACGCAGTCGGAGCACACCTACTTGATTGGTGGGGGCAGGACAACTGCATGTGGTCTAACGACTACCCTCACGGCAACTCCACGTGGCCTAACTCCCGGGAGGTCGTGGGTTTGGACATGGGGACTATGGCAGCGGAAGCCCGCGCAAAGCTTGTTCGACTGAACGTCGCGAAGCTATACAACATTGCCCTCCCGAAGCCAATCCCGAGGACGCAGACGACTACTCCGTAACCTGAAAATTTACGTGGGCGCTACTTCGAACATGCAGAGAGGGGAAGAACGTCGTGATTGGCTCAAAGGCCCATGAAGCATTGTATTCAGCCATACAGTGAAAGGATCCAAAGTGTGACGTAAACCTAAGCAGGGCGTGATCCCTGCCCCTTGGGTCGCCCTAACTGTGGCCATGCCGTCGGCCCAGTCGCCTTTGCAAGGCGTTCTTCAATCGGCAAGTTCTCGTCCCAATCGATCGCCCTGAACCGCATGCCGTTGATGGCGTTGGAAGCCTCGGACGCCAGCCATACTGATGGCGCGGCCATGACCTGAGGGTCGATGAAATCGGTTCGATCTGTCTCTGGCAGAAACGGAATAATATTCGTGTCCGTCGTACCACCAGGAACCAGCACATTCACGGTCACTCCAGTGCCATCCAATTCCTGCGCCATCGTCGCTGCGAGTGCTTCGTGCCCCGCCTTCGACGGCCCGTAGGGCGCTCCATGGCTGCGGATCATGGTATCCAGGCTGGTTGTGACACTAATCATGCGGCCCCAGCCCTGCTCAAGCAGATGCGGTACTGCGGCACGAGACATCAGAAATGCACCGGTCAGGTTGATCGAGATCATTCGTGTCCAGACCTCAGGCGACAGATCCCAGAAATTAGGCTTGCGGTTCGCCCGCGGGTCCAACCAGTTCAGGCTAATGCCTGCGTTGTTTACAAGAACATGCAATCCACCCAGTCTGTCGACCGCTTCCTTGACTGAATTTTCAGCGTCTCCCGGCTTGCTAACGTCTGCCACGATCGCAATCGCGGCGTCGTCTCCACCAATCTCGCGAGCGTCATTGACGCTGCGTTCGAGAGCTTCCTTATTGACATCGGTCATCGCGACCTTTGCTCCGGCTCGGATCATCGCCAAGGCCATGATTCGGCCCATGCCAGGGTTACTTCCTGCGCCTGTGACAAGCGCGACTTTGCCTGCGAGAAGCCCGTCAGTCATAACTGGTCCTCTACGGTCAAGGTGGTAGGCAGTTGGGTGTCAAATGGGTGTGAAACGGGACGTTCTCGATCTCATTGAGGCATTAGTTCCCCTGCTCCTATGGTGCAAGCCGGAGGGTACCTCAGTCACCTCAACAGTTGAAGTCGCGTCGCCCATTGTTATTACGATGTGCGCATTTGGTCCCGCGCCGTCGGGCCGGAACGACGCAGGGAGAGTACTCACATAAGATTCCTTTCCGTCTTCCCATGGTTGCTCCCCCGGATGACGGCCACCTACACGACCTCTGCGAGTACAGGCTAGTAGCCGCGCGCCCAATCGACAATGTTGTCCAACGGTTCATTCGCTAACAGGTGGCGCAAGTTGCCTAAAAAGACCTCGAGCCGGTTGACTGAGCGTCTGTCGGACGATGAGCCCACGTGTGGTGTGCGAAGGATGTGTGGGTGGTTCGCGAGTCGTTTACTCGGTGGCTGGGTTTGCTCACCTTCGTAGACGTCGGTGTACACACCACGCAGCTTTCCCGAGTCCAGAGCGTTAATCATCGCGTCTTCGTCCACGATTTCGCCCCGGGCGATGTTCATGAGGACTGCGCCATCGTGAAGGGCCTCGAAGATCGGGGCGTCGATGATGTGGTACGTCTCAGCCGTGGCTGGAACACAAATCGCAAGGAAGTCGCACTCCGCCGCCAAAAGATGCAGTTCCCTGGCTGGGTAGAGGATATCGACGCCGTCGACATCAATCTGGCGGATGACCGCCGAGCGCTTGGTACCAAGGACACGCATCCCCATTCCCTTGGCGAGGCCGGCGAGTGTCGTGCCTATGCCACCAAGGCCGACGATACCCAACGTCTTGCCCCTGGCAAGGAGTGGTCGTATGTTTTTCCTCCCAGCGTTGCGGTCAAAGTTTGCTCTGGCAGCAGTGTGCAAGTCTTTGGCAACGGCAAGTCCTCCGACAAGCGTCATCTCGGCAAGCGCATCAAGGTCAGTGTGCCCGCGCGCACTCGTCATAACGATGCCGGTGCCCCAGAAATCACGGTCGTTGAGGTCGGTGATACCCGCGAAGTTTGCGTGCACCCATATGAGCGATGGCATGAGGGTATGAAGGTTTACCGGACAGCCTGCCCCTACGAAAGCGACGTGGCCTCCGCGGAGAATGATCTGTTCCTGTGATGTGTACTCGTCCTGTTCGGTGATCCGCGAGACCTGAATCCGACCGGGGGCAATGGCCTCGATACGCTCAACCGTATTATCTGGCTCTTGCTTGCGGACTAGGACAATGTTGAGGGGATCGGGGATGATAGAGCGCATGGGGCCTCGCTAAAAGATTGTCGACGGGAATAGACCACAGATACTCTGCGGTAACGGTTGGATGTCACGTAGCCGCAACTTATAGCGTGGGCACGACCTAAGATAGGCTCATCCAGTGCTTTGCTTGCCACCAAGGGCATCTGCGCACGTTGAGGCCTGGGCCGCTGGACGGTAGAGCCGGGCCGTATCAATGTCAGCCCACAGCGGCAAAGCGCCGATTTCACGCTAAGTGTGGAATCAATGCTTTGCCACTAGAGCTTAGGGCTCCACAAGCGAAATCATTGCTAACACCAATGATTTCGCTGCATGCAGTAATTATTCAGCAGTCGACTATTTCCACTCCCAAAGCTCCCAGGCTGCGTTACCTGCGGCATCCACATCCCCATTGTAAACAACAGCAGCCCCGTTCAAGCTCGCAAGGGAAGGAGCTGAGGCTTGAAAATAAGCTATCCCTTTGAAAGTAGCGCCCCCATCTTCTGTAAAGGGTCCAATACCCGTAGCTGTGAAGGTTGCGATTCCATATGCAGCTATAACGAGCCCAGCATTCGCGCACTCTCCGTAAAGTGTCCCATCTGCTCTCATTTCAGCTGAGTAGGTAGCCATCATTTGGACGATATCAGCCCCCGCGAGAGTCCCGCTCCCACTCAGTGCATTCACTTCAAATCTCGGGAGTGGTCCAGTTGCCGACACCGTTTTGGTCGTAGTAACTGCCTTAAACTAATCCCAATTTTTCGATTGCCATATTCGAACCTCCATTGATTCTTCGGGTCTTCGAGGATATATCAGAGCAGTCTTGAGGGAAAAGTCATCTTCAATCCCTTTAGACTGGGAACATCGCACGAAACTCGCCAGGCAAATTTTTCTTGGTACCTCAAATCAGGACTTGATTACCAGGCGGACAGAGAATATGTGCGGATGATGGGGCACGGCGATGGACGAGGACGGGCAGGTGGTGACGGACTCGAAAACCGTTGTAGGGCTTTCCTCTACCAAGGGTTCGAACCCCTTTCTCCCCGCCAGTCCACAAGTAGCTGTGTGATACGCTCAGCGCGGTGGCTCTTGGCCGAGTCGTCGCCAAGTTCCACGCATCAGATGGCCGACCAGGAGAGGTGCCGGAGTGGCCGAACGGGCACGACTGGAAATCGTGTAGGCAGCAATGTCTCGCGGGTTCGAATCCCGCTCTCTCCGCCATCCGGCGTTCCCCTCTTGCGTTCTTCCGAACGCAGACTGCACTATGCTCCCTATTCGAATCATTTGGTGTTGCGATGCGAATCGTCTCCGTTAACGTCTGTATGCCCCGCCCCGTGTCTGGTACGGCACGCGGCACGGTTGCCTCTGGGATTTACAAGCGTTCCGTCAGTGGGCCCGTGGAGGTCCTCGCCACCAACCTCGCAGGCGACGGCCAAGGCGACTTACTGAATCACGGTGGCCCGACGAAAGCGGTCTACGCCTATGCCGCGAACGACTATGACTACTGGCGTCAACAAGAGGGCCTCTCTATCCCTGAGTTCGGGTGGTTCGGAGAGAACCTCACCGTAGAGAACGCAATGTCAGATGATGTCCGCGTGGGTGACATCTGGGAAATCGGGACCGTCCGGCTTCAGGTCACAGAGCCCCGCTCTCCCTGTTTCAAACTCGATCACAAAATAGGCATCCCGCGCTTCGCCGCACGCTTCCAGCGAACCGGCCGCGTCGGTTTCTACCTACGCGTGCTGCAGGAAGGTTCGCTAGCGGCCGGTGCAGAGGTCGCGCTAGCCGGTGGGCTGCCTGGCGCAATGACCGTACGTGAGCTGAGCGACTTCCGCCATTACGGCACGGGTGGCCGGTCGATGGCTACCCGGATACTGGCAATCGATGGCATGGGGGTCAAGTGGCTGCGCCGACCTCGAAAGCTCTTGAGCACCGCACCTAGGATCTAGCGGTAATCAATGATCTTCCACCTATCTCCATATATCAAACATCCCTTGATTATCATCCGTGCGGCACCATCGTGGGCTGACGGGTACCTGTCATTTACCAAGGCATAACCGGCTGCTCAGCGAAGTGTACGCCGGTACGCTGATTACAGAGGTTGGCGAAGGTAGTTGCGAGTCGAGTGCGGTTATCTCTAGCGTTACCCCGAGATTCTATCCATTCGACCAGGGTGACCCAACAAGTGCCGAACATGTTTGATTACCGAATCGGGTTGACAAACCACGGGATACACTTGGTATCTTAGAAATGATGACTACCCCAACTAAAGATAATAACCCCCCCCGAACCAAGCCTACGGCAAAGAAGTCGGGTGATTCCCCTTCAAACAAGAAACTCGTAATCGTCGAGTCTCCCACTAAAGAGCACACGATCCAACAGCTCCTGGGAGACGACTACGTGGTACGGGCAACAAAAGGTCACATACGTGACCTTCCAAACTTTTACCTCGGGGTCGACATCCAGACTATGACCCCCACCTATCAGGTACAGAAGGATAGCCAAGCTATCGTCAAATCACTCAAAAGCTTGGGCAAAACAGCTGGCGAGATCTACTTGGCAACCGACCCTGACCGCGAGGGCGAAGCGATTGCCTGGCATGTCGTCCAGGCGGCCGGCTGGGAAATCAAAGACACACAACGAGTGGTATTCCATGCGATCACTGCCGACGCCGTCAAGGAAGCATTTGCCCTGCCACATGACCTGAATCTTGACCTAGTCAATGCCCAACAGGCTAGGCGCGTACTTGACCGTGTCGTTGGATTCCCGCTGAGCAAAGATGTGTCCAATTCCTTGGGAAAGCGTGGGCTGTCAGCTGGTCGCGTCCAATCCGCCGCGCTACGGCTCATAGCGGACCGCGATGAGGAGATTGAAGCCTTCGTCCCTGTAGAGTTTTGGACACTATACGTAGAACTCGAATCAGGGGACGCCCCCCCCATCCGGGTCAAATTGCACAACCGCTCGGGCGCAAAGGGAGAGATCAGCCTCCCCGACAAACGATCAGCAGACGAAGTTTCAAATGATCTAAAAGAATCCGGGTTTCAAATCACAAGCGTTACCACCAAAGAGAGCAAACTCAAGCCCCGGGCACCGTTCATCACCAGTACGCTTCAACAAGACGCATCCAGGAAGCTGAACTTCCAGACGTCGAGGACAATGACCGTAGCTCAGTCTCTATTTGAGGGAGTCAATCTCGGAGGAGAAGGACGCATCGGCTTAATCACCTACATGAGAACCGATTCGCCTCAGATCGCACCGGAGGCGATTGCGGAGATTCGCGAGTATGTCGGTGAGGCGTTCGGTCAAGAATATCTTCCCAAAACCTCCCAAAAATACAGTGCCCAATCCAAGGTGGCCCAGGAAGCCCACGAAGCCATTCGGCCAGCTTCAATAAACCGAACCCCGGACAGTGTCAAGGCTCACCTCAAACTTGACGAATTGAGACTGTACCGCCTCATCTGGGAACGTGCTGTTGCGAGCCAGATGGCGAACGCCGTGGTCGATAGAACAGCCGTGATACTCCAAGCCGAAGGGGCTTCCGGGTCGTCCTGGGAATTCCATTTAAACGGGTCCAGAGAAAAATTTGCCGGATGGCGCAAGGTCTACGCTGAAGCGAAAGACGAAGAGCAAGACACCGATGACAGTACAACGATGCCACCACTTTCAAGCGGTCAATCCCTATCGCTCCACAAGCTCGATCCGGAGCAACATTTCACCCGCCCCAAACCACAGTACAACGAAGCATCTCTAGTCAGCGAGCTTGAGCAGAAGGGAGTTGGACGTCCCAGTACGTACGCTTCAACCATCAAGACGATTATCGACCGAAAGTATGTCAAACGCGAAGGCCGGGTCCTGAATTCAACCCCGTTGGGAAGAGACGTATCCAACTTATTGAAAACAGAATGGCCCGACGTGGTAGACATCGACTTCACCCGTACGATGGAGCAAAAACTAGATGCAGTAGCTAACGGGGAAGTGGAGTGGAAAGGCACGGTATCGAAGATCTACCAAGACATCGGATTCAAAATACCTAGACCGACCGAAGAAACCGATTTCGATTGCCCTAGATGTGACGTGCAAGGCGTACAACGGAAGCTCCTCTTACGAGATGGAAGCAACGGACGATTCTTCGCTTGCTCCGGTTACCCCAGAAGTTGCAGGTATACGGCCCCAGTGGGTCTCGATGGGGGACCGAAGCCACCGGAGGTCTATGGCCTATGTCCAGCATGCAACGAGGGGCAACTGACAAAACGAGATGGAAGAAACGGTACCTACTTTTTCTGTGACAACCTCACCAAGTGTAGGTACACCGGCGATCCGAGTGATAGCAGCGATTCGAACAGTGGGCCCAAACCCGCAGAGTTCGCGGGGGCCTGTCCCCAGTGTTCGTCCAAACTCGCTGTTCGTAACGGGAGAAACGGACCTTATGCGATGTGTACCGGGACCAAAAAGAATTGTGGCTATCTTGGTCCGGTTGAACAGACAGATTCACAGGAAAACTATGGAATCTGCCCCCTCTGTGAACAGTATCCTCTTGTCATGAGAAGCGGACCAAGGGGTCCATTTATCGCGTGTTCCGGATTTACCATGATCAAATGCTCGTTCACTGCCGAAGTGGGAGCGGATGGAAAGCCCCAACCCAAAAGAACCTTTGGACCTTGCCTCGATCCGAAATGCAACGGGGGTGAGATCGTTGTTCGACACGGGAAAAGAGGTGAGTTTTATGGTTGTAACAGCTACCCCAAGTGCAGGTTCACAGCCCCTAGGAAGAAGCTGGACGAGAAATGCCCAAACTGCGCCGGCTTGCTGGTAACAGGGCCGCACAAAGTAGATGGTGCCGCTAGCACGCTTTGCACTACCTGCGACTGGTCTCAACAAGAATCCATAAAAGCGCCTGAAGATAATCTGAGTGTCAATCCCACTGATTTAGGCTGAGCCGTCTGTGGGGTAAAGCACTGGTCTTATGCCGACAAATTCGCCAGGGAAACGCGCCAGAGACGATATCCAGGACACATTGGCGATGTCCTATCGCCAACATCTGTTTGCAGCCAGAGGGCTTAGTCCCGCAACCATCCGAAACTATATCCAAGACCTGTCTCCTTTTTTTGAGTACCTCGCCAAGGAAGAAGTGAGTTTCGGTCGCGACGCAAAGGACTTGCGTGCGTTCATCCAGTGCCACGGGGCCACCGGCGTTAGCGGTATGTACCGCCAATTGATCCGCGACTATGTCTCCTGGCTCGTAGAGCAGCGCCCAATCACTACCGGAAGAGCCGCTGGCCGGCACGGGCACGCTCGCGCCAGCGTCGTCCGCACCATCGCAGCACTCCGCGCATTCATGCGCTACCTCATCGACCGCCACAAAATGCCGGACGCGCCTCTCTGGCAAGCGCGATCTTCGATGATGCGGCGATTCACGCCCAAACCTACGCGACGGCTGCCAGACATCGTGTCGGCCAATGACGCCGTGCGTCTGGTGGAAGCGCCCGACCCCGCAGCCGCGACAACGCCCAAGCAGCGTGCCGCCGCACTGCGAGACAGGGCAGTCCTCGAGCTACTCTACTGCGGAGGGCTCCGCGTCAGCGAAGCATCTGGGATCAATGTCGGCGACGTTGCCCTCGCCAACCGATCTGCGCGGGTGTGGGGCAAAGGCTCCAAAGCTCGCATGGTGCCGCTCGGAGGTCCCGCCGTCGAGGCCATCGCAACTTACGTGCGCAAGGCGCGAGGCTTGCTGGCCTCCCCGATCTCCCACCAAGCCCTATTCCTGAACCAACGTGGAGGCAGGCTCACGCAGCGCTCGATTCAGCTGATAGTGCAGCGGTACGCCACCTCCACCGGCCTCCGTCCTGGCGTCCATCCGCACACCCTGCGCCACTCGTTCGCCACGCACCTTCTGAATGGCGGGGCTGATCTCCGGGTCGTCCAGGAGCTCCTCGGTCACTCCTCCCCAAGCGCCACGCAGGTGTACACTCACGTGAGTCAAGAAGAAGCGCGCGAAGCGTACTTGTCGGCCCACCCGCTGGCTCAAGAGTCGCCGCAGACTCATGAGCCCGCCTCCTAGGACGTTCCCATGCCCATCCTTGTCATAAACGGGCCTAACCTCAATATGTTGGGTCAGCGCGAACCCGAGATCTACGGATCGACGACCCTTGCCAAGATCGAGGAGAACGTCAGCACGCGAGCATCCGAACTCGGCGTCTCTGTAACGTTCTTCCAGTCCAACAGCGAAGGCGCTCTGATTGACCATCTCCAGCAGCAAGGCCCCATCTCGGACGGCATCGTCATCAACGCGGGTGCGCTGACGCACACGTCAATCGCGCTGCGCGACGCCCTCGCCACGCTCAGCGTCCGTATCGTTGAGGTGCATATCTCGAACATCTATGCACGCGAGGAATTCAGGCACACTTCGCTGACCGCCCCCGTAGCCAGCGGGCTCATCAGTGGCTTGGGCCCACAGGGCTACCTTCTCGCGCTGGAATACCTAGCGACCCAAGGGAATAACAAGTGAGCAAAGCAACTCGCATCGGGCGCCTACGGGCGGTGATGATCGACAAACAACTCGACGCATTCCTCATCTCTTCGACTGAGAATCGAGCGTACTATTCGGGCTTCCGTGGGTCTGCAGGTTACCTGTGGATTACCGCTACCGACTCCATTCTCGCGACCGACTTCAGATACACTGAGCAGGCTGCAATCCAAGCGACCGACTATCGAATCGTGCGCATCGCTGGCGGCCTCGATTGGTTCGAGGACGCGCTCAACGAGTCAGGCGCCCGCCGGATCGGCATTGAAGACAGTGCTATGACCGTGTCCCTCTACAACGCCCTCAGCGCAAAGCTAAAAGGACGAAACCCCACACCAGAGCTGGTCACCACCGAAGGCGTCGCTTCGCAGCTTCGCGCCGTGAAGGAACCCGCCGAACTGGAGGTCATCCAGCGCGCCATCGACCTCGCGGATCAGGCCATGGAGGCCGTCGCTGCCCAACTCCAGCCCGGGCTCACCGAACGCGATGTTGCGTGGATGCTCGAGAAGAGCATGCGAGAGAGTGGCGCGGACGCCTTGTCATTCGAGACTATCGTGGCGTCCGGCCCCAACGGCGCGAAGGCGCACCACCACCCCAGCGACCGTAAGCTGGAGCTAGGTGATGGTGTGGTGATTGACATGGGTGCCCTGTACGACGGCTACTGCAGCGACATCACGCGGACCTTCGTCCTCGGCAAGGCAAGCAGGCAATTCCGCAAGATCTACGACATCGTGCTCGCGGCGCAGGAGATTGCAGAAGCCACCGCGCGTGCGGGCATGTCCGGCACGGATGTCGACGGCTTGGCGCGAGCGGTGATTGCCAAGGCTGGCTACGGTGATGACTTCGGCCACAGCCTCGGCCATGGCATTGGCATCGCAGTCCACGAGATGCCTGGGGTCGGCCCCAATTCGCCTGGAGTCATCGAGGACGGTATGGTATTCAGCGTGGAGCCGGGCATCTACCTCACCGGCTGGGGCGGCGTCCGCATCGAAGACCTGGTGGTCATGGAGAACGGCAGTCCCCGTGTCCTGACCCGCGCGCACAAACGAGACTTGGTAGAGATCTAGCGCTCTTTGGAACAAGAACAGGAGACGAACGGATGGTAATGGAGTTCGGAGACCTCCGGCGTGGGTCCACCGTAGAGGTGGACGGTGTGCCTTTCAAGGTTGAGGAGTACTACCAGCAAAAGATGCAGCAACGCGCCCCGGTGTACCACATCAAGATGCGTAACCTGCTCACTGGTCAACTACTCGACAAGACCTACTCGGGATACGGACTCAAGCTCCAGCGAGCCCCCGTCGAGAACCGCGATTGCACGTTCTTGTACGAGGCAGACGGCATCTACAACTTCATGGATTCAGAGTCGTACGACCAGTACGAGCTAGACAAGGGCACCGTCGGCGACGCCGTAAGCTACTTGGTCGACCAGACCGGCTGCCAGGTGGTCATGTTCAAGGACAAGCCCATCATGGTTGAGCTTCCCATTACGGTGGACCTCGTCGTTGCAGAGACACCTCCCGGCTACAAGGGCGATACCGCATCCGGTAGCGGCAAGCCCGCGACGCTTGAGACCGGCATCGTCCTCACCGTGCCCATGTTCATCACCCCTGGCGAGAAGGTCAGGGTAGACACGCGTACCGGTGAGTACGTAACGCGCGTTTCGGGCTAGGTGCGGGAAACGGGGCAGCGCACGTGCTGCCCCGACGCCAACCCATGGACATCTATACCGTAAGCCAGCTCGCGGACTACGTACGGACCACGCTTGCGCGCGACCCACTGTTGCGCGATGTCTGGGTTTCCGGCGAGGTCACCAACCTGTTCCGGTCCGGCGCAGGCCATGTGTACTTCTCGGTCAAAGACACCGACGCCGCGATGAAGTCGGTGCTGTTCGCGGGGAATGCTGGCGCTCAGCACCTCACCAGTGGTGCACAGATCAACGCCCACGGACGAGTCTCGTACTACCCAGTTCGTGGCGAAACCCAGCTCTACGTGGACGTCGTCCTACCTGCTGGCGCCGGTGCACTGGCCGCCGAATTCGAGCGGCTACGAGCGATGCTGGAGACGGAGGGTTTGTTTGACCCGTCGCGTAAGCGCCCGCTCCCGACATTCCCCACGACGGTCGGCGTGGTCACCTCCGAGCAGGGTGCCGTAATCCACGACATCATGAACGTTCTGGCGCATCGCTATCCGTTGGCCGAACTCATTCTGTTCCCAGCCACCGTACAGGGCGACAGCGCCCCCGCCGAGATCGCAGAAGGCATCCGCACGCTGAACGCACTGGGCAATATCAGCGTCATCATCGTCGGTCGAGGCGGTGGCTCCATGGAGGATCTGTGGGCGTTCAACACCGAAGAGGTCGCTCGCGCCATTCACGGTAGCCGGGTGCCCATCGTCAGCGCGGTCGGCCACGAGTCCGATTTCACCATCGCCGACTTCGTCGCCGACCTCCGCGCGCCCACGCCATCGGCAGCCGCAGCAGCCGTCTCGCCAGACATCAGGGAGCTTCGGCGTGAGGTACTCAACCTCACTCGACACGCCCGCCAACACCTTGGCACTCAGCTTATACAGCATTCGCGTGCCACCGAGACATTAGTTTCGCGCATGCAACGCACGCTGCCCGACACCGCCGTCCAGCGTCAGCGTATCGACGACGTTCTCGAACGCGGCAGGACGGCGCTACGTACGATATTCAACACGCGGAGGCATGAAACGTTGGCACTCGAGACGGCGCTTGGTGCGCTCAGCCCCCTGGCCGTGCTGGACCGCGGCTTCGCATTGGTCACGAATCCATCCACTGGCACGCCCATCTCCTCTGTGAGCGACGTGGCCGCAGGTGATATCGTGCGAGTGCAGGTTAGAGACGGATCCTTTCAAACTGATGTGCGTCCATGAGCAAACAAGACAAATCGCCCACGTTCGAAGAGGCATTCACCGAGCTCCGAGCCACGGTTGAATCGCTTGAAGGCGGAAACCTCTCACTCGAGGACGCAACCACGCTCTTCGAGAAGGGGATGCAGCTCGCAAAGCAATGCAACGAGCAGTTGTCCAAGGCGGAGCTCCAAGTCTCACGTCTCCAACGGAGCTTCGGTGAGCAGATGGCGATGATCCAGTCCGCCGAGTCAGAGCTGCTGGATGATGACGAGGAGAACGAGTGACGCTCCGCGGCGATTTCCACATGCACACGTATTACTCGTACGACTGCGCGAACACCCCGGATGCATTGGTCCGCCGGTGCAAGCAGGTGGGTCTGAACTGCATCGCGGTCACCGACCACAACAGCATCGAGGGCTCTCGGGCCGTCAGCAAAATCGCCGACTTCACGGTCATCCTCGGAGAAGAGGTGATGTCCACGTCAGGTGAGATCACCGGTCTCTTCCTCCAGGAACAGATTACTCCAGGCCTGAGCCCCGTGGAAACGGCGAAACGCATCAAGGAGCAAGGAGCGCTCGTCTCGGTCCCGCACCCATTCGCAGGATCAGGCCGGTCGTCTTTGGCTCAAGCCGTGGTCCTAGAGATCCTGGACTACATCGACATCATCGAGGGCTTCAACGCTCGCACCATGAGCGCTGCAACCACCGAGACGGGCCGAGCGTTCGCGACAGAGCATGGGCTCATTCGTACCGCAGTCAGCGACGCTCACACGCTGCGTGAGCTCGGCGCCACGTACACGGAATTCCCAGAGTTCGATGGCACGCCCGAGGGGTTCAAGCAGGCCCTCACCGAGGCGACTCTCGTCGAACATCCTGCGGGGAAGTTCGTTCACATCTACTCAACGCTGAACAAGGTTCGCCGCAAGTTCTGGGGTCCTCCCAAGAGGCCGCAAGCGTGACACTGCGCCTCGGTTGGTTCACCGCTGGCCGCGGACCTGGCTCACGCGGCATGTTCGAACGCACCCTTACTGCCATCGACGATGGATCGCTGGATGCGGCGATTGAGTTCGTGTTCATGCATCGCGAGCGTGGCGAAGGCGACGGCAGCGACGGTTTCATGGACCGGGCCAATGCGCGAGGCATTCCCGTCGCCAGCCTCTCATCCCAACATTTCCGGCGTGAGCACGACGGCGACTTCGCGTCCCATCGCGAGGAATATGACGCACAGGTCGCCGAGCTTATCTCGCCCTACGACGTCGACCTGTGCGTGCTCGCGGGCTACCTGCTGATCCTCAGCCCAGTCCTCATCGGCGCATCGACGTTCGTAAACCTGCACCCCGCCCTGCCCGATGGCCCAGCGGGACTGTGGCAGCAGGTGATCTGGCAGCTCGTCGACCAACGAGCGATTGAAACCGGCAACATGACCCAGGTCGTAAGCAACGATCTCGACCGCGGCCCCCAGTTGGCCTATAACCGAGTTCCCATCACCGGCGCCGGATTTGACTCGCTTTGGACAGCGATTGGCTCGGCTCCATCCTCGCTCTTGAAAACCGGGGCAGGCGAAAATCACCCGTTATTTTGCGCGATACGTGCGGCGGGCGTCCGGAGTGAACCCAACTTGCTGCTGGAAACCCTCAAAGCAATCGCTCAGGGCTCTCTCAGCGCCATCGATCCGCCGCAGACGCCCGTCGACCTCACTGAGCCCTGTTGAGGCGGCCCTACGCGGCCTGTAGCCATCATGGCCCAGTCACCCCACTCGAGTTTGACACTACCCCAACCCAACCACGAAGCCTCCGCATATCGTGGAGGCTTCGTGGTTGGGTATGCAGCGTACAGGGGGGGTCAGGCGCTTCTCGCTCCGCCTAGCCCTGAGATCTCGATAACCTGGCCATTGTGGGATAGCAAGCGTGGCTGCGAGAGCTTACCGTTGGCGTCGATGTCGATCACGCACTTGTGCACCTGGTCGAGTGAAGGCAGCTCGAACATCACATCGAGAAGCGCCTCCTCAATGATTGTCCGCAATCCCCGCGCGCCAGTCTTGCGCTCAAGCGCCTGCGCTGCGGCAGACTCTAGCGCGGCCGGAGTGAAGCTCAGCTCCACGCCGTCGAGCGAGAACAGCTGCTCGAACTGCTTGGTGACCGCGTTCTTCGGCTCGGTCAGCACGCGAACCATGTCCGGGAGGTCCAGTCCATTGAGCGCAACCACCACCGGCAAGCGGCCGATGAGCTCCGGGATGAAACCGTACTGACCCAGGTCCTCGGACAACACCGCCCGCCGAATCTCGTCGTCGGTGCCCCGGCCGGTGCCACCGGAGTGGAATCCTATGCGGTGGTCAGTCATCACACGCCGGGCAATCACCTGCTCGATGCCATCGAAGGCACCACCGCAGATGAACAGGATATTGTCGGTCTTGATCTGCAGGAACTCCTGCTGCGGGTGCTTCCGTCCACCCTGCGGTGGAACGTTGGCAACCGAACCTTCAATCAGCTTCAAAAGCGCCTGCTGCACACCCTCGCCAGACACGTCGCGTGTGATGGACGCGTTCGCGCCCTTCCGAGCGATCTTGTCGATCTCATCGATGTAAATGATCCCGTGCTCGGCACGGCTGATGTCAAAGTCCGCGGTCTGAATCAAGCGCAGGAGGATATTCTCAACGTCCTCACCCACGTAGCCCGCCTCGGTCAACGACGTCGCGTCGACGATGGCAAAGGGCACATCAAGGATGCGCGCCATCGTTTGCGCGAGCAGTGTCTTGCCAGACCCCGTGGGGCCAACCAGCAGAATATTGCTCTTTTGGATCTCCACATCATGGGTTACCGAGTTGGACCACACGCGCTTGTAATGATTGTAAACAGCAACGCTGAGCACTCGCTTCGCGCGGTCTTGGCCGACAACGTACTCGTCAAGCTTCTCCGCGATTTCTTTGGGGGAGAGACTCTTGGGGGGTAAGTCCGGGTAAGCGGCAGTCTGCGCGCTCTCTTCCGTGATGATCTGCTGGCAGAGACGGACGCATTCATCACAGATAAACACACGCCCAGGGCCAGCAATCAATCGCCTTACGTTCGCCTGAGCTTTGCCGCAGAAAGAGCACGTGTGCTCGGTACGACTCGTCGTACCGGAGGAGCTACTCGGCATCGGTAATCCTTCCTCGGACAGCCGTTAGCTGTCTTTGGTCTCGGCGCTGTCCTGTCCCAATACCTCGTCAATCAGACCATATGCTTTCGCTTCCGGAGCAGCGAGGTAATAATCCCGGTCAGAATCCCGGGCAATCTTCTCGTAGGTCTGGCCACTGTGCTTGACCAGAATCCCACGAATGATGTCCTGCATGCGCAGGATTTCGCGCGCCGCGATCTCGATGTCCGCAGCCTGACCTTGCGCGCCACCGAGTGCCTGGTGCATGTGCACTGTCGAGTTCGGTAGAGCGAAGCGCTTGCCGGCGGCTCCCCCCGCCAGCAGAATCGTGCCCATGCTTGCAGCCATGCCCACACAGATCGTGGACACGTCGGGCTTAATCAGCTGCATCGTGTCGTAAATCGCCAGCCCCGACGTGATAACGCCTCCAGGACTATTGATGTAAAGATTGATGTCCTTGTCGGGATCCTCACGCTCAAGATACAGGAGCTGGGCCACGATAACGTTTGACACCTGGTCATTGATGCTGGTGCCCAAGTAGACGATGCGCTCTTTGAGCAACATCGAGTAGATGTCGAATGCCCGTTCTCCCCTCGCACCGCTCTCAATGACTGTAGGGATGATGTTCTGTGCCTGATCCACCAGGCGTCCATCAATAGGGCCGTGGATGGGAAAATTATTCATCAGTGCCTCCGGGGTTAGTCGCTCTTTGGTCGGGTCGTAGTCGGGCCGCTCGCCTTCTTGGGAGCGGCTTTCTTAGCGGCGGGCTTGGCCGCAGCAGCCTTGGGCTTTACGGCGCGAGACTTCGGTTTCGCGGCGGTCCCCGTTGACTGTGCGGCGATCTCAGAAAGGTACTGGAGCGTCTTCCGATTCACCAACACCCGGCCAAGCGATTCACGCCGATCAGGATCTAGGAACAACGTTCGCAACTGGTCCGCACCGTCGCGGGAATCAGCAGCCATGACCTCTACCTCTGCATCGATGTCCTCGTCGGTTGCCTCGAACTTCTGGCGGGCCGCGACCTCACGCAGGACGTGCGCTCGCTTGAGACGCTCTTCCACTTGCGGACGTGCAGACTCGTGGAGTTCCTCTTCGGACATCGCCTGCCAAGCGATCGCTTGCTGGTAGTCCTCGATCGAAGTGAACCGGCCTGCCTTGAACTCGGCCTGGCGCTCGTGAACGTAGTGCTCAAGCTCGTGTTCAATGATTAGCGGCGACATCTCAACCGTCGCTCCCTCGACGACTTTGCCTAACACTTGATCTTGGTGCATCGCATCAGCGTTGCGCTTGTCGCGCTCCCGCAGGTCACCTTCTACGCGTTCACGGAGCGCCTGCATGGATTCGAATCCATCGCCCACACCCTTGGCGAACTCATCGTCCAGCTCGGGGAGCTGCTTGCGCTTCAGTTGGTGAACCGTCGCCTCAAAGAACGCTTTTTTACCGGCGTAGTCCTGGTTCTCGAAATCCTCAGGAACGTCCACGGTGAACGTGGACTTCTTATTCTGCGCCAGCCCAACAAGTCCTTCGTCGAACCCAGGAATCGGGAATCGCGTGCCGGGCCGTGGGATGTACTCGGTGTTTTCGCTCTGGACAATCTCCCGGCGTTCGCCGTCTTCGTCGATCCAACCCTCAACGGTCAGCTCAATCAGGTCCTCCATCTCAACCTTGCCCTTGGCGGGCTCCCAGACAGCCTGCTCTTGGCGAAACTGGTCGAGAACCGCGTCAGCCTGCTCGGTACTGTCATCCGGTGGTGTCTTCTCCACTCGAACTGACTCGAGATCGCCCAGGTCTACCGTAGGGATGAGCGGGATAGTCGCTTTAAACGAAGGCGGATCGAAACTCTCGATGGAAACTGACGGGATACCGCCGAGCGCGAGGTTTTCCTGCTCCACAGCCTTGTTCGTAACGTCTTGGATCATGCTATCCAAGGCTTCGTTGATCAGGTACTCGCGGCCAAACATTTGCTCCACGATTTTGCGCGGGGCTTTCCCCTTTCGGAATCCGGGAATGTTCAGGCGGCGGACCGCTTGGCGGTAGGCCTGATCTAGGTATGGCTCAACCTCGGCCTCGTCGAGGTCGATGGTCAGCACTGCTTCTCTCGAGGGACGTTGCTCGGAAATTACCTTCAATGTTCTACCCACGTTTCAGATGCGGAATTCTTTATTGGAGATACGCACACGCGCGACCGCGAAAGATTTTATAACACGCACACGCGCGACCGCGAAAGACTTGACAAGACATCCCCTCCGGGTGGTGGCACGGAGATTCAGTCGGGAATGTTTGGAATGGTGCCCTATTTACGATAAAGTTACGCGGTGGGGCCGAGGGCAACGGCTGGCTACATCCTCAGGAGGTTATTGGTGATTTCCCTCATCCGCTTGATTCTTAGATTCACCTGGCTGGCACTCTTCGTTCTCGGCGTGCGCCGAGCTATGGAGCTTCTCCAGGGCGGAGCCGATCAGTTAATCGATAGGCTCGAGGAAGGCGGAAGCGGGAGCCCAGAGCAGACGCTTGCGCGGCTCCACGAAGCCCTACACCACCGGCAGGCACAACACGCCGCAGGGGACGACCCCTTCGGTGAAATGTAAACCCGCCCTCATCCCAAACGCCTGCGACCCAGCGGGCAGCTGCTAGGAGTTTCAGTGCTGAAGTCGATCGACTGCGGTCAGCTACGGGCCGACCACAACGAACAAGAAGTCACGATCGCAGGATGGGTCAACCGCCGCCGCGACCACGGTGGCCTGATTTTCATCGATCTTCGCGATTCAACAGGACTCGTGCAGGTCATCTTCAACCCTGACGCTCCCGACCTCTTCTCCACCGCCGAACGATTCAGGTCTGAGTGGGTGATCCAGGTCCGCGGCAAAGTGCGCATGCGCCCTGAAGGCACGGAGAATCCCAACCTAGACACCGGCGCGATCGAAGTCGTAGCGACCGAGACCACCATATTGAACGCTTCCAAAACTCCGCCGTTCGACGTCAACCAAGACTCCCCTGTCGACGAACTTCTGCGCATGCGCTACCGCTACCTCGACCTGCGGCGCGGGCACATGCGGGAAAACCTCCTTCTCCGTTACCGCATCGTCAAGTTCATCCGGGACTACCTCGACGATCTTCGTTTCATTGAGATCGAAACCCCTATTCTTATCAAGAGCACACCCGAGGGAGCTCGCGACTACCTCGTCCCCAGCCGCAACCATCCCGGCAATTTCTACGCCCTGCCGCAATCGCCCCAGCAGTTGAAGCAGCTGTTGATGGTGGCCGGTGCAGACCGTTACTTCCAGATCGCGCGTTGTTTCCGCGACGAAGACCTCCGGGCCGATCGGCAGCCCGAATTCACACAACTCGACCTCGAGATGGCCTTTGTCGAGCCCGATGACGTGATCGGTCTCATGACCGACCTCTACGTCAAGATGGCCCAGGCGCTCGCGCCCCACAAAGAGTTGGTCCTCCCCGTGCCAACGTTAACCTACGCCGAGGCCATGTCGCGCTTCGGCAGCGACAAGCCTGACCTACGCTTTGGGCTAGAGATAGCCGACCTAACGGACATCGTGGCGGGGAGTGAATTCCAGGTGTTCGCCAACGTCGTGCGCGCTGGCGGCATGATCAAGGGATTCAACGCGCCGGGCAACGGCGACATCGCCCGCCGGCAGATCGACGAACTCGTCAACGTGGCCCGCACCTACGGCGCTGGTGGCCTCGTCACCATCGGGCTGGACGCCAACGCCGCCTCGATAGACGCACTCACAACCGACGACGTACGCACGCCTGCCAAAGCGCTGTCCATTGAGGAGATCAAGTCTATCGCCACTCGAATCGGCGCTGCTCCTGGCGATCTCATCCTCATCGCCGCAGGCGCGCAGCCAAAGGTTGAGCCCGTGCTCGGCCAGCTTCGCCTGCACATGGCAGAGCGCCTCGGCCTAAACGACCGCAACAAGTTGGCGTTCTGCGTCGTCACCGACTTCCCCGCCCTTGAGTGGCTCGAGGACAGCCAGCGCTGGCACGCTATGCACCACCCATTCACCGCTCCTCAGGACGACCAGTGGGACCTCCTCGAAACCGATCCTGGTGCGGTGATCGCCAAAGCGTATGACCTCGCAGCCAACGGCAGTGAGTTAGCCGGAGGAAGCATCCGCATCCACCAGCGCGCTCAGCAGGAGCGCGTGTTCGCAGCGCTCGGCTACGCGCAAGCCGAGGTCGACCAGCTGTTCGGCCACCTGCTGGAGGCATTCGAATACGGCGCACCGCCTCATGGAGGCTTCGCAGGCGGGATCGACCGGCTCGTCGTCACTCTATCGAACCACGCTGAGTCCATCAGAGACGCCATCGCGTTCCCCAAGACGCAGGCCGGCGTCGACCCGCTGTTCGGCGCGCCGTCGACCGTGGCAGAGGCTCAACTCAAAGAGCTTCACATCGCGATCATCCCCTCCGAAGACCCGGAAGCGTAGGCACGGGGGTGGGTTGGCCCGAGAGGTCCGCGGATGCTTCCTGAGCTGACCTACGTTCAGGTATTAATCCTCGTGCCCCTCGGGTTGGCTGTCGGCGCCTTCGGAGCCATGGTCGGGATAGGCGGAGGCATCCTCCTCGTCCCTGCGCTGCTGATCCTGTTTCCCGACGCCGAACCCTCCGTCATAACCAGCATGTCGCTCACAGCGGTCATCCTGAACGCAGCCTCGGCCACCACGGGCTATCGCCGCAGGGGCTGGCAAGACACCCGCACCGGCCTGATTCTCGTCGCGGCGGCGGTGCCGGCGGCCGTTGTCGGGGCGTTTCTGACGCGGTCGGTCGATCGAGGCGGGTTCGAGTTGATATTCGGCATCGCATTGGTCTTGGGTGCGATCTATCTAGCGTTTCGCGGAAGCAAGCTGCCGAGTCTCACCGAGCCGTCGCCGAGCGGACACAGACGCCATATCGTCGACCGCGAGGGCGCGACATACGACTACCGGGTGCGCGAGCCGCTAGCAGCGTCGATCGCGCTGGGCGCGGGCCTCGTGGCAGCGTTCTTCGGGATAGGCGGCGGCATCATCAACGTCCCTGTGATGATGCTAGTGCTCAAGATGCCCGCGAAGATGTCGGTCGCCACGTCGCAAATGGAGCTAATGATTGCCTCCGTCGCGGCCGTCCTCGTTCATCTGCTAAGCTCGCCGGGGGAATGGGACCCATGGATCTACGGACTAATCACGGGTGCAGGCACGCTGGTTGGCGCGCAGATTGGAGTGCGGGCTGCGGGAAGGGCGTCCGGACGAGCAGTCCTGTTGCTGATAGCCGGGATATTGATGCTCTCCGGCGTACGCGGGATCATGAGCGGCCTGTAGTCGGGCGCGGAGCTACCTGAAAATGGCACTCGCAGGCGCAGGCGGCCGCCAGTCGGCCCAACAATCGAAGATCGCTCACAGCTCCGTCATCTTGCTAGCGCCAGACGACAAATCCTGCCGGTAGCCGAAAACGCTGCCCCGCCCCACGGAGACGATGGCCTCCTCGGCGACGGGGATACCCGCGACCACCAATTCTGCAGGGCAGCTGGCGTCCTAACCGGAGCCCTCGGCGATATCCCTGCCATGTACGAGGTGGTCTAGGAACCATTGCGTCGTGTAGTCCCAACCACTCACATCGCCCCTGGACAGTGTATGCATCGAGTCGAGGTCTGCCGACGCCAGCACCGCTTTGGCTTTGGCCGCTGGTGGTCGCCATCACCCAACGATTCTCGCCCGTGACGTGGTTGACCAAGACGAGTAGGCCCCGCGCGCTGCTAAGGAGTGGCGTTATGCCACTGGTCAGGCTTGATGCCCTCGATGATCTTGGCTGAATTGGTCAACGGCGATCTTATAAAGGGCATCGGCCCGTGCCGTCTTCATCATGTTGGGCATTTCGACGTCCTTCTTGATGCCTAAACGCCTGCGGCGTATCGCGCCGCGCGCAGCGTGTTCGTTAGCAGCATCGCGATAGTCATAGGCCCAACGCCACCGGGGACGGGTGTGATAGCCGACGCCTTCTCCGCGACCTCGTCGTAGGCCACGTCGCCAACCAACCGGTAACCCGACTTCTTCGTGGCATCCTCAACGCGGTTGATACCCACGTCAATAACCACCGCGCCATCCTTGACCATGTCGGCGGTAATCGCATTTGCCCGACCGACCGCGGCCACCACGATATCGGCCTGCCGGGTGAACGTCGCTATGTCCGCGGTACCCGTGTGGCAAACGGTCACCGTAGCGTTGGCGCCAGCGCTCTTCTGCATCAGCAGTACCGCCAAGGGCTTGCCCACTATGTTGCTACGGCCCACGATCACCACGTACTTGCCCGACGGGTCGTTGCCCGTGCGCATCAGCATCTGCTGCACGCCTGCCGGCGTCGCAGGAAGGAAGCGCGGGTTACCCTCCAACAGCAGGCCCGTGCTGAATGGATGCATGCCGTCGACGTCTTTATCGGGGTTGATTGACTGGATGACAGTGCGCTCATCGACGTGCAACGGCAATGGAAGCTGCACTAAGACGCCGTGGAACCGATCGTCGACGTTGAGCTTCGCGACGAGCGTCAGTAGCTCCTCCTGAGTCGTGTCGGCCGGCAGAGTGATTGTCTCGCTCAACATTCCCGCCTCTTCGCAGGCGATCCCCTTGTTGCGAACGTAGATCGCCGAAGCGGGATCCTCACCGACAAGCACGGCCACCAACCCAGGCGTCACTTTCGTCTCCGCCTTGAGTTTCGCCACTCCATCCGCGACCTCAAGGCGGATGTCTAACGCCATCTGTTTGCCATCGATACGAAGCGCCGTCACCATCTCACCTCACACGTTAGGGTCCACCGGAATGATACCAGCAGGGGCGGGGAAAACAGGCGTGCTCATAACCTATACTCCGGGGGCACCCAGGTCGTAATTCTTCCCAGCCGGGCTCCACTTGCAAGACATCTCCGTTGGCGTCGACATCATCGAGATCAGCCGCGTGGCCGCAACAGTCGACCGGTTCGGCGACCGCTTCTTGCGGCGCATCTACACAGCAACCGAAATCGCCTACTGCCGTGGTCGCGCGCCGCAGCTCGCAGCGCGATTCGCCGCCAAGGAAGCCGTCATGAAGGCGCTCG
The DNA here is from genome assembly GCA_963579135.1 of Dehalococcoidia bacterium. Lineage (GTDB taxonomy): Bacteria > Chloroflexota > Dehalococcoidia > Lucifugimonadales > Australimonadaceae > CALGTL01. The sequence goes on from CAUZFB010000004.1 coordinate 27,142, forward strand.
GCACCGGCACTCATGGCGTGGGCTGGCAGGAGGTCGAAGTCACCCGACAGCGGACTGGCGAGCCGGGCATCAAACTCCACGGGCGTGCCGCAGAGCGCGCCAAGAAGCTGGGCATCGACCGCCTAGCCCTCAGCATCTCGCACTCACGCGACTACGCAGTCGCGTCGGTCGTGAGCAGGGTTGCGTAACACATGAAGATTGTCACCGTTGCACAGATGCGCGAGCTCGAACGAAGGGCTGTCGGCTCAGGGGTAACCGAAGACTCGCTTATGGAATCCGCCGGCTTATCTGCCGCACGTAGGCTTGCTCAGATCATCGACGGCATCCGTGGCAAGCGGGTCGTCGTTCTGGTCGGATCAGGCAACAACGGTGGGGACGGCATGGTCGCCGCGCGGTACCTTGCGGACTGGGGTGGGCTCGTCACTCTCTACATGACCAGTGCAAGGCGCCGGGACGATAAGTTCGAGGACTGTCGCGCGAGGCACGTTCGCGTCGTTGAGGCGGTGGATGACATAGGCCACCTCGAGCTGGCCAGCTACGTGTCCCTCGCCGACGTGGTCGTCGACGCTGTCCTCGGCATCGGCAACAACCGGCCCCTGAGCGACCCCTTGCGGGTGATCTTCGAGGAGCTCGGCAGGCTCAAGGAAGAGCAACCGGCGCTGAGATACATAGCACTAGACGTGCCCAGCGGCCTTGAGGCCGACACCGGCAGTGTCGACGAAGCATGCTTCCCCGCCAGCGTGACCCTGACCCTCGGCGCCCCCAAGGCTGGACTCTACTGTTTCCCCGGAGCCGCTTACGTAGGCGACGTCGAGGTCCTCGCCATCGGACTTCCCCGCGAGCTTGATGGCGACTTTCCCGTCGAACTGTGCGATGAGGCCGCCGTCGCACCCTTGGTGCCCAAGCGTCCCCTGGATGGGCACAAAGGCTCGTTCGGAGATCTCCTCGTGGTCGCAGGTTCACGCCGGTTCATCGGAGCGCCCATTCTCGTGACGACCGCCGCTTACCGCGCCGGGGCGGGATTGGTAACGCTCGCCGCACCGGAAACCGCATCGCGACTGGCAGGGCCTGCCCTCGCTGAGCAGATACATCTGCCGCTGCCCGAAACCGCCGACGGCCACGCCGCAGCCAACGGCGCAGGTGGGCTCCGGGCCGCTGCCGACCAGGCCACCGCCCTCGTGATTGGTCCTGGCCTCGGCAACGTCGAGAGCATTCGAGGGCTGCTGCAGGTGCTTCTGCTCACCGAGCCTTATCTAGCGGCGCCGTCGGTCATCGACGCCGACGCCCTCAACGCGCTATCACAAACCTACCGCTGGTGGGAGTCGCTCAAGGCCCCTGCGGTGCTCACTCCGCACCCTGGGGAGATGGGACGCCTGCTGGGCCATCCCGTCTCGCACGTCCAGGGCAGCCGGGTCGAAACCGCTCGGCGTGCAGCCGCTGAATGGGGCCAAGTGGTCGTACTCAAAGGAGCACACACCGTCATCGCATCGCCAGATGGGCGAACAGCCGTCAGTCCGTTCGCCAATCCTGCGTTGGCCTCCGCGGGGACAGGTGACGTCCTAGCGGGAATCGTCGGAGCCCTGCTCGCGCAAGGCCTGGCGCCGTACGACGCTGCAAAGCTCGGCGTGCACGTACACGCAGCCGCAGCCGAACGCGTGAGCCGTCGAGTTGGGACCAGTGGTCTACTGGCCAGCGATCTCCATGCAGAGATACCAATCGTGATGGCGCGCCTGCGGGGCGCCCCGGCCTAGACGCGCCCACCCTCGACACCACAGCGAACGGATCGCCGCTGTAGCTCAACTTCATGCGTTCGTACCAAGCATCAAGGATCCAACCACAAGCCAGAGCGCCAGGGCCGCCAGGATTGCGTTGGGGATCACTATCGCGTACAGCATTTCCCCCTCCACTTCACTAAGTCTGCCGTTTATTGAGATGCCCAATCCGAGACCACTGATACTTCCTGGCTAACAACAGCAGGAACGAAGCGGGGTCGTCCGCGTCAGGGGCAAATATCGCAGCTAGGCCGTCACCTGGCGCGCTGGCCAAGCCGTTGCTCAAGCGGCCTGCGCCCGCCACGATATACTGACTGCACGATGCTGCTCGCTCTCGACATAGGCAATACGAACGTCACCATCGGCGTGTTCGACGGCGAACGTATCGCCGCTACGTGGCGCCTCGCTACCGACGTCCACCGGCAGCCCGACGAATACGCACTCCAGATTAAGAATCTCCTGCCCATGAAAGGCATCGCCATCGACGCCATCGATGGCGTCGCGCTCTGCAGCGTCGTTCCTCCGCTCACCGCAGTCTTCGAGAGCGCCAGCGATTTCCTCTTCGACATCCAGCCTCTAGTCGTCGGCACCGGCACTCGCACAGGGGTGCGCGTTCGTTACGACAACCCACGAGACGTCGGCGCCGACCGTGTGGCGGATGCCGCGGCCGCGTACCACCTCTACGGAGGGCCATGCATCGTCGTGGACTTCGGCACCGCCACCGTATTCGACGCCATCTCCGCAGACGGTGAGTATCTGGGCGGCGCCATCTCTCCCGGCCTCGGCGTCTCAGCCGAATCGCTCTACGCCGCTACATCGCAACTGCGACGCGTTGAACTAACCGCCCCCGCAACCGCCATCGGCAAGAACACCGCACACTCGATTCAATCCGGCCTCATATTTGGTTACACCGGGCTCATCGAGCACATGGTGAAGCTCTACAAGCAGGAGATGGGCGCCCCCAACGCAACCGTGGTCGCAACCGGCGGCCTCGCACCGATCATCGCTGAGCAAACCGACGTATTCACCAACGTCAACGAAGAGTTGACGCTGCAAGGGCTCCGGTTGATCTTCGACCTCAACCAAGAGCAACCTTCGGCGTCCGACCACGCAGGGAGCGCCACGTGAGCGGGCCCTTCGACCGCAAACGCGTACTGATTGGCGTCTCCGGCAGCATCGCAGCCTATAAAGCCATCGACATCGCCAGCAAGCTCACGCAAGCGGGCGCGATCGTAAACGTGCTGATGTCCCCCGCCGCGGTCCGATTCGTCACGCCCCTGACATTCCGGAGCATCACGCACCAAGACGTCGTCACTGATCTCTTCGACATTCATTCCCGCCAAGCGATCGAGCACGTGGCGCTCGCGAAAGAAGCCGACGTTCTAGTCGTCGCGCCTGCGACCGCCCACACCATAGCCAAGCTCGCCCTCGGGCTGGCGGACGACCCCATCACCGTCACGGCGCTGGCCACATCCGCACCGCTGGTGATCGCTCCCGCCATGGATGCCAACATGTGGCACCACCCAGCAGTCCGGGCGAACGCCAACACCCTCGTCAATCGTGGAGCCATGGTCGTAGGCCCTAGCGAAGGCAGACTCGCCTCCGGCCTCATCGGCTGGGGAAGACTTGCGGAAACACCAGAGATCATCGGTGCCATCGCCACCGCTCTGGGTGCCCACGGGGATCTCGCCGGCCAGACCATCGTGGTGAGTGCCGGGGGCACGCAGGAAGCCATCGATCCGGTTCGCGTCATCACGAACCGCTCATCGGGCAAGATGGGCTACGCCATCGCGGAAGCCGCGCGCGACCGTGGTGCCAGCGTCGTACTCGTCACGGCGCCAACGTCGCTCAACGATCCATCGGGCGTCGACACTCGTCACGTTGAATCAGCGAGCGAGATGCTCACCGCCGTGCTATCGGCGTGCGAAGGCGCAGACGCAGTCGTCATGGCAGCTGCGGTCGCCGACTACGCCCCTGCCCATCCAGCGGCCGACAAGGTCAAGAAGGGCGCGGCCGACGAGTTCAACGTAGAACTAACTAAGACCGTGGACATCCTAGCGGCAACTCCCCGCGGTCTCATACGTATCGGGTTCGCCGCCGAGAGCACGAACCTCATTCAGTACGCGCAGGCCAAGCTCGACGGCAAAGCCCTCGACTTCATCGTCGCCAACGACATCACCGTCCCTAACTCCGGGTTTGGCGCGGACAACAACAAGGTCAGCATCGTCAGCCACCAGGGCGTCGAAGACCTACCTATGATGTCGAAGTACGGAGTCGCCACCGAGATCTTGAACCGCGTAGCCCAACGACTAGCCGGCGCGCGCTAACACCCGCTACTCGGTCGGCGATGCTCTGGTCTCTCGAACCGTCACTGCCGCTGTCGTCGTGATTAGCGTCGCCGCGAGCACCGATACCATCGCGAACAGGCCCACGTTCACCAAGAACACGCTGTGGAAACCGAACATAACGACGGCGGCACCACCGACCAAGGGGCCCATCGCAATGCCTATGGACTGCGCCACTTGGTTGGCCCCGAACGCCGCCCCATACTGGCCTTCCGGGGTCTTGTGGGCGATCAAGGTCTGCAGCATTCCCCACAAGCCCCCTTGGAACAGCGCGACGAGCCCCACTAGGAGCGTGAGCGCAACGATACCATGCGCAAAAAACGGGCCGAGCGAGGCCAACGACGACGCCGTCGCAGCGCCGATGAACAAGCGGCGGATGCCTATCTTGCCCGCGACCAAACCCGTGAGGATCGATGAGATCGCTCCCGCGATGCCGATGGACGCAAACACCACCCCGGTCAGAGTCGCACTCTCAGATCCACCCTCAGCATTCGCGACCAAACCGGCTATGGCTGGCGTGATCATCAGCAGACCTGCGTGAAGCATCATCGCTATCACGAGCACGGGCAGGAACGTCGAGTTACCAACCAGGGTCCAGAGATTCCGGAACGGCTCCAGTGGGCTCTTGACCGCCGCAGGCTTGGTGAAGTCTTCACGCACCAGCGTGACCACAAGTGCCGCGGCGAACAGTAGGCCCAGACCCGTCGCGAAGAACGCTGCGCGCATGCCCCAGTTGTCGAAGATAACGCCGCCGAACAATGGGCCGATAGCCGTACCGAGCAGGAGCGCTGACATCGTCGCCCCGGCCGCCAGCGGCAGCTTCTCCCTGGGAGTGTGGGCGGCCACCAGTGCCATGATGGTGGGCACAACTCCCCCTGTGGCGCCCACGAAGAATCGACTAAGCACCAACTGCGAAGCGTTCTGCGCAAAACCAGAGAGGATCAGAAACACCGCGCCCAACACCAAGGCCCGCAGAATGTTCAGACGGCGTCCGTAGCGATCCCCAACGACCCCCCAGATGGGCGCGAATAGTCCCATACCCAAGCCCAACAGCCCACCGGAGACTCCCGCCAGAAACGCAGCGCGCTGCGGATCAGCGATGCCAACTTCACCGAAGAAGATAGGGAAGAACGGGAAAGTGAAAGAGAAGCCGAGAGTCGTTACGACCTGAGCGAACCAGAGAACAATGAGATTACGTTTCCAAGGAAACGATGAAGGGTTCGAGGTCATTAACGCCCTGGCCGGGAATTCCTTCGTGAGTGTAGCAGGCATCTCCAACAGAACAGGTACCGCCGAGGACTCGGCACCCCCAGGTAGCCGCGATTCAAGAGTCCTTCCCAAAGGTCGCTGTCAGTTGACCGAGCAGGCCACGGACTCTAAACTCGAACCTCTGGCCTGTATCTTTTTCTTCCTCGACGGACGCTCTTTTTTATGACCAACCAAGACGCCCCCCAGCAGCTGTCAAAGGCCTACGAGGCAGCTGACGTAGAGGAGCGCCTGTATCAATGGTGGGAGTCATCCGGCTACTTCAAGGCCAGCCCCAACCCTGACAAGAAGCCCTTCACCATCGTCATGCCCCCGCCCAACGTCACGGGTGAACTGCATCTCGGGCACGCCGTCACCGCAACCATCGAAGATGCCCTCACGCGCTACCACCGCATGCAGGGGTTTGAAGCGCTATGGCTGCCCGGCAAAGATCATGCAGGCATAGCCACGCAGATGGTTGTGGAACGTGCGCTCGCCCTGCAGGGTCTCGACAGGCACCAGATGGGTCGAGAGAAGTTCATCGAGCGCGTTTGGGAGTGGGTCGGCAAATACGGAAACATCATCGACAACCAGCACAGGCGCCTGGGGGCGTCCTGCGACTGGACTCGCCTCACGTTCACACTCGACCCCGGCCCCAGCAGGGCAGTGCGGACGACGTTCAAGAACCTCTATGAGAAGAAGCTGATCTACCGCGGCGAGCGCATGATCAACTGGTGCGTCGGCTGCCGTACCGCACTGTCGGACCTTGAGGTTGACCACGCCGACGAGGACGGTGCCTTCTATCATATCCGTTACCCGCTCGAGTCTGGCCAGAGCCACATAACCGTTGCCACCACGCGCCCCGAAACGTTGTTCGGCGACACTGCCATTGCCGTGAACCCCAACGATGAGCGCTTCGCAGGGTTCCGTGGCAAGCGAGTCCTGCTCCCCATCCTCGGTAGGCCCATCCCCGTCATCGAGGACGAGGTCGTCGCCATCGAGTTCGGCACAGGCGCCCTAAAGATCACGCCAGGCCACGACCCCAACGACTTCGATACGGGCGAGCGCCACGGCCTACCCGTCATCAACATCCTCAACGACGACGGTACACTCAACGAGGAAGCAGGCCCCTACCAGGGCTACGACCGCTTCGAGGCGCGCAAGGCCATCGTCGAACAACTCGATAGCGATGGTTTGTTAGAGAATATCGAACATCACGTCCATTCCGTCGGCCACTGCCAGCGCAGCGGCGACATCGTAGAGCCCATCGTCAGCAAACAATGGTTCGTTAATGTGGGTCCTCTCGCCAAGCGGGCTCTCGACGCCGTCAAAACCGGCAAGATCACCATTGTCCCTGATCGCTTCGAGCACGAGTACGCCCATTGGATGGAGAACATCCACGACTGGTGCATCTCGCGCCAGCTCTGGTGGGGTCACCGTATCCCTGTGTGGTACTGCGCCGACTGCGAGCACGTCACCGTCGCCATCGACGACGCCACGTCATGCGAAAGTTGCGGCTCAACCAACATCGCCCAGGACGAAGACGTCCTAGACACCTGGTTCTCCTCCGGTCTATGGCCCCACTCGACCCTCGGGTGGCCCGAGCAGACCGAAGATTTGAAATACTTCTACCCCACGGCCGTCCTCGAAACCGGCTACGACATCCTGTTTTTCTGGATCGCCCGCATGGTGATGTTGGGCCTCGAGAACATGGACGACGTGCCCTTCACCACCATTTACCTCCATGGCCTCGTTCGCGACGAACACGGCGCGAAGATGAGCAAGACCAAGGGCAACGTCATCGACCCCCTCGAGGCCATCCGCGAGTACGGGACCGATGCCCTGCGTTTCGCCCTCACGACGGGCAACACCCCAGGTAGCGACAGCCGCATGAGTCCAAGCAAGCTCCAGGCCGCGCGCAACTTCTCCAACAAACTGTGGAATGTCTCGCGCTACGTGCTCAGCACCCTGGACACTAGCGCCGATCTGGCCGGCTGGAACGGTGCAGCGCTGCCTCGCCAGCACATCGAGGACCAGTGGATCCTCAGCCAAGCGCAGCTCACCGCCATGAAGGTCAACGAGCTAATGAAGGACTGGCAACTAGGCGAAGCCCAACGCGTCCTTCACGATTTCATCTGGAACGACTTTGCCGACTGGTATATCGAGCTCGCCAAGGTCCGCATCCGCGCCGGCGACGACGCACCTCGCAAGGTCCTCGGCCATGTCCTTGAGCGATCCCTGCGACTGCTGCACCCCTTCATGCCGTTCATCACCGAAGAGCTCTGGCAGCACCTCACCAAGACGCTCCCGCCGGAAGGCAATCAACCCGCCAGCATAATGATCGCTCCCTACCCGAACCCTGCTGCTCGCATGAGCGCCGAAGACCTCAACGCCCGCCTCGCCGAGCAAGCGCCCGCCGGGGAAAGCGTCGAGCTCATGATCGGCGTCGTCCGTGCAATTAGGAACATACGCGCGGAGTTCAAAATCGAGCCCGCGCGCCCACTTGATGTCTCCATCGAGTTGGCCAGCGGCGCTCCTGCGCTGGAGACCGAAGCCAGCGCCATCAAACAATTGGCCCGCGTCGGCAACCTCACTTTCGGCCCAAGTACCAACGATAGCCAAACCGTCAAGCTCGTAGTCGGAGCCGCCACCGTCACGCTGGCAATCGGCGACGCCGTCGACCTTGCCGCCGAGCGACTCAGGCTCGAAGCTGAGATTCAAGAGACCGAGAAGTACACGAAAGGTCTATCCGGCAGACTCGCCAACGAACAATTCACCAGCAAAGCCCCCGCCGATGTCATCGAGCGCGAGCGTGGGCGTCTCGAAGAAGCCCTCGCCAGGGCAACCCGCATCCGCGAACTCCTGAGTGACCGCAGCTAGAGGCCCCAGACCTGCCGAAACAGACAGTCTCCCCTCGCACAGGAGGCAAGGACAACATATGGCCTTAGTGCCAGGCCCCGCCAGACACAATCTCCTCCGTCCAGAGTTGATCGTCATCGTTGGAGGACTCATCGCGACGGCACACGCCGCCATGATGATTACTATCCCTGCCCTCCCCACGTTCGTGGATGACCTGGGTAGTTTCCTGTTCATTGGGGTCGCCATGTCCTACGGCATCGCGCTGGCCTCTTCCAGCGTGGGCCGTGTCGTGACCAATATTCCCGCAGGGATCTTGTCTGAGCGCATCGGCCGCAAACCGATCATGATCGCCGGAGCGATCATTGTCACCGTATTTGGATCTCTCACCGGTGTCGCACCCAACGCGCCAACTCTCTGGTTGTTTCGCCTGCTCATGGGCATCGGCAGCGCAATGGTCATCACCGTCGCCAACGTTGTCGCGACAGATCTCAGCAGCGTGGACAATCGCGGCCGCGTCCTAGGCCTCATGCATGGGATGCAGCTCGTCGTTGGCATCTCCACCCCAGCGCTCGGAGGATTCCTCGCGGGGCTCGTGGACATCCGCGCGCCGTTCTACGTCTCCGGGGGAGGAACAGCAATCTTCGCAGTGTGGGCGCTGTTCCGTCTGCCGGAAACTCGCCCCCACATTCCGCGTATCGCCGGAGCAATCTCAAGTTTCCGTCAGCCGAGTGGGGCCATGTCCCTACTCAAAGACCCCAGCTTCTTCTGGGCTTGTATGCTCGGTTTCTCGACGTTCTACCTGCGGAACGGAGCGACCACCGGCCTGATTCCTCTGTACATGAAAGAAGTGCTGGACATGGGGCCGATACAACTCGGTCTCCTCTTCACCGTCGCTTCAGTCATCCATGGAATCATCATCTATCCCGCAGGCTGGGCGTCCGACATCTGGGGTCGCAAACCCCTCATCGTCCCTACCGGGATCCTTGTTGGCATCGGAGTCGCGGCAATCCCGTTCATGACCGAAGTCATGCCATTCATCATCACCTTCGTACTCCTCCATGCCGCTGTAGGCTGGGGAGGCCAGGCGCCAACCGCTTATCTGGGTGACATCGCGCCCGACGGGATGCGAGGCGCGGCTTTCGGCATGTACCGGACCTTCGGAGACACAGCGGGCATCATCGGGCCTCTGGTCGCTCTGGGGCTCGCCGACTATGTGTCGTTCAAAGTTGCGTTCGGATCTGGTGCGATTCTATGGCTGGCGACCATCATCGTGTTCTGGAGAGTCGCCAAAGAATCAGCGGGGAGCAAGCGCACCCACCCGCGAACCATGCGGGCGGACACAGCACCGTCGTCACGCCACTAGCTCCGTCTCTTCCGCCACCAACGGTGGCGCGCTAACGTCGTCACTCCGGACAATCGGCCCCGTCCTTGTGCAGCACCTCAACGAACAAGCGACGCCCGAACAACGAGCATTTTACGCCCAGACGTGCCCTATTCGCGTACAGCGGCAGCCGGTCAGAAACGTAAACGTCCACTTCGTCGACGCGCGAGCATGCATACCCACACTTGGAGCGGCGGCCGTCATCGGTGTCGACTGACACCGTCGCTTTACCCCCTCACCCCAGCGGGGGGATCAGGTGCAGCATCGCCGACTGGTTGCGCTCTCGCATCCACTCGACAGCTTCGCTTGAAACATCTACATGCATCGTGCCCTTTGATGCCCGTACAGTCGTTCCGGTGCACACGATCGCTAATCAAAGTCCTCGCCGTCCCATAGAGGGTCCACACCACCCTTGCCTTGCGTCTGGGGCGCAACGCCCCATATCTCCTCGAGCATAATCAGCCCTTTGCGAGTATCCGACGCGATCCGGGCCGAATCGTGATTGCCCACCCTGTACTTGAAGAGCGAGTAGGTGAATTCTTTCCATTCACTCAGCGAAAACTTTACGCTTGGGCGCTCACCACGCTCGCGACGGAACCGCCGCATCAGCGTACTGAGGTCAGCTCGGTAAAGCTTTCCGCACACCAGGTCAAGAACGCCGAACGGGTGATGAAGGCCGCGGACCCCGCGCTCCTTCTGCACCTCGCGTTCGACCGCGTGCCAAAGCGCCTCCTCCACCACTACGCCATAGAAGAAGTTCAGATGCGCTCGGTACTTCTCGAAACCCAGCGCTTCCCTGAAGTGAGCAGGCGAGACTTCATCGGGAAGCTGACCGGTCACCAACAGTCGCTCAACCGCTGCCGCGGGCACAAGGCCGGGTGACATCTGTTCGACACCGCGAAGCAGCCGTTCAGCGAGGAGCAGCCAGTCGAAGGCCTCGCCCCCCAGCAGGTATGTCAGCTCCACTCCCTCCACCGTCTCGCACGGTAGTGACCAACGCCCGACCGTTTCCACGAGCGCTGGCGCCCAGGACGACCCGACCGTAATCTCGCGGACCAAATCGGTCAACACAGGAGAAGCGTAGCTTGCCAGGGCATGCCCCGCCGAGGGATCTGTTCCTGCGTCCCCAACAGACATTCGGCCTTGGACGCTCCCCTCCACCACTGTTTCTACACCCCGAGGCCGTGGCAGCGCTTGTACTTTTTCCCGCTACCGCAGTAGCAGGCATCGTTGCGCCCCAGCTTCTTGATCAAGGGGACCGCCCCAGCTGATTGCAGGCCCACCTTGGACATCACAGTCGTCGTCGTCTGAGTGTCAACCGCGCCTGGTTTCTTGGTGTTCGCCGTGGCAGCGCCCTTGGCGGCCTGCGCTCGTGCGGTTGCTTGCTCGTGCTGCTGGGCCGGCACCACGTGGAAGATCGCATGCGCGATGTCATGCCGGATCCCCACCAGCAACTGCTCAAACGCCTCGTGGCCCTCCTTCTTGTACATAACCAGCGGGTCACGCTGCCCGAATGCCTGAAGCCCGATCCCCTGGCGAAGGTTCTGCATCATTGTGAGGTGCTGAAGCCACACGCGGTCTACAATTTGCAGCATCACCGCGCGTTCGACCTTGCGCATCACTTCAGCCGTGAACCGCTCCTCAGTCTCCTCGTAGAGCGCTTCAGCCGCATCCAGGATCGCATTCTCGGTCTGATCCCGGCCATTGTCGAAAACGAAGTCCTCGTCCACAGCCTCCGGCAGCGGGAAGATCGTGTTGATCTCCGCTAGAAGCATCTCTACCGGCCAATCTGCCGGATCGCCGCGGAGTGCCGATTGGATCACCCGCGTGACCTCCGAACCAACCATCTCTTGGATGTTCTGCTTAAGGTCCTCGCCTCCGAGCACCTTCCGGCGTTGCTCGTAGATCACCTCACGCTGCTTGTTAACAACATCATCGTAGTCAACCAAGTGCTTGCGGATATCAAAGAAGTACGATTCGACCTTGCCCTGCGTCATCTCCAGAGTCTTGGTCAGCATCCCACTTTCGAGCGGCACGTCATCGGGGAGCGCTTTGCCGACCAGACGCCCTGCAAACGTGCTCCCGAATCGAGTCATCAACTCGTCCTGCAGCGAACCGTAGAAGCGCGTCTCGCCTGGGTCTCCCTGCCGGCCCGATCGTCCGCGGAGCTGGTTGTCGATACGCCGAGACTCGTGGCGCTCCGTGCCGATCACATAGAGCCCCCCCATCTCCACAACTGCATCATGATCCGCTTGCCATTCCTCTCGAGAGCCAGCAAGCTTGGGATCGCCACCCAGCACGATATCCGTGCCCCGGCCCGCCATGTTCGTTGAGACAGTCACCGCCCCGGGTTTGCCCGCGTTGGCCACGATCTCCGCCTCACGCTCATGGTTCTTCGCGTTCAACACCTCGTGCCTGATGCCACGGCGCTGCAGCATCTCGCTCAGCACCTCCGAGTGTTCGATGGACCCCGAACCAATGAGCATCGGCCGTCCCGTCTCGTGGAGTTCCTCGACCTGCTCCACCACCGCATCAAGTTTCACTGCCTCCGTCTTGTACACGAGATCCGGGTAGTCCTGTCGCACCATTGGTTGGTGGGTTGGGATCGAAATCACCTCAAGGCCGTAAACCTTGGAGAACTCCTCCGCCTCCGTCACCGCGGTACCCGTCATACCCGAAAGCTTGTCATACATGCGGAAATAGTTCTGCAGCGTCACCGTGGCGTACGTAACGGTCTCTCGCTGGATCTTCACACCCTCCTTAGCCTCAATCGCCTGGTGCAGACCCTCGCCGTAGCGTCGACCCTCCATCTTCCGCCCGGTAAATTCGTCGACTATGACGACCTCACCATGCTCCACCACATAGTCCTTGTCGCGTAGGTAGATCGAGTGGGCCCGCAATCCGTTCTCGACGTAGTGCGTCACTACCGAATTCTCAAGGGAGTACAGGTTTTCGATATTCAGTAGTTTCTCAAGTTTGGTGATGCCCTCGTCCGTCAGCATCGCCTGCCGCTCCTTCTCCTCAATGAAGAAGTCCTCCTCAGGAATCAGACGCGGCACGACCCGTGAGATGGTCTGGTACAACGACGTCGGTTCGTCGGCCTGACCACTGATGATCAAAGGCGTCCGTGCCTCGTCGATGAGGATGTTGTCCACCTCGTCAACGATGGCGTACGCGAGCCCGGTCTGCACCTGCACCGACCTGTCCGTCGCCATGTTGTCGCGCAGGTAATCGAAACCGAACTCATTGTTCGTGCCGTACGTGATATCCGCTTGGTATGCGTCGACGCGTGAGCACGAACGCATGTTGTCCGGCACGACACTATCGCCAGGCGCACCCGGCTCGTAGATCAGCGACGACTCGTGCTGCAGACAGCCAATCGTCATCCCGAGCGCGTGGTAGACCGCACCCATCCAGGATGAGTCTCGTCGTGCCAGGTAATCATTCACCGTAACGACATGCACCCCGCCGCCATCAAGAGCGTTCAGGTAGGTCGCGAGCGTCGCGACGAGCGTCTTGCCCTCGCCGGTCTTCATCTCGGCCACCCTGCCCTCATGAAGAACTGCCCCGCCGATTAGCTGAACGTCGAAGTGGCGCATGCCCACCGATCGCACAGCCGCCTCGCGGACCACAGCGAACACTTCGGGCAGTAGGCCGTCGAGGGTATCCCCATCGTCGATTCGGCCTCGGAACTCAGCCGTTTTCGCCCGCAGTGCGTCATGCGACAAAGCCTGGAACTCGGGCTCGAGCTCGTTGACCTCATCCACTACCCACTGGTAACGCTTGATCTGCTTCTCGTTGGAGTCCCTGAAGACGCCTAACAGTTTGCTGACCATCAATTCTCCCGTTTCGCCGCTCCAAAAGCGGGCACATCATTCTACCAGCCGCATCGAGTGGCACTCGCCCCAGCAAGCACGATAGGCCACCGCCTTGTTTATAAATTGACCCGCCAACAAAGAAAACGGTTCTAACATGCACTACGGGTCGATACCGAGCACCGTCTCCTTTACCCAGTTCCAATGCGTCGCTTCCGAATAGTGCAGCAGGTACTCCTGGCCAAACTTCGGGATGTACAGCAGGAACAACACTAGCGCCAACGATCTCATAGCCCTGAGCGGCGGCTCCGCTGTCGCCGCCGCGTTCTTGACCAGTGCACCACTGTGGCTGCTTGCGCCCGTGTTGTCCCTGTGGGGGCTGCACCATCGTGGCGGACTCAGCGCAATGCTCCGCAGTGATATCTGAACTCAGCCCACCTCAGTACGTCGGCTCAGCCCTCACCATCCAGACATCCATTGGCTTCTTGCTCACGCTCAGATCGATCCATCTCGTCCCGGTCTTCGTCGACGCATTCGGCTGGCCGGGAGCCTTCGCCCTGCTCGCGATCGGCATCGTCGCCATGCTCTGGCTCCGGCGCCTGCCCGAATCCCTCGCCCTCGCCTCCGGCCATCGCTAATAAGAAGCTAAGTCACGCCTACCGAGACACCCGGCACATTGACCCGCATTCGGTAGAGCCCGGTGCGGGCGGTCAGGTAGAGGCCCTTCCAGTCCGGGTCACCCCAAGCACAGTTCGCCGGGACCTCCGGCATCCTAACGCGACCGAGTAACGTACCCTTGGACGAGAATACCCAAAGTCCAGATGGGCCAGTCGAGTACACGTTGCCTTCAACGTCCACCTTCATGCCGTCCGGGTTCCCTTGTTCGAGTTCCTGCGCGGTCAATTCAGCGAATACCCGCCCCTTGCCCAGCGTTCCGTCACTGTTCACCGGGTACGCGTTAATCAACCGTGGCGACGAGTCAATCACGTACAACGTCTTCTGGTCCGGCGAGAACGCCAGGCCGTTCGGTCGCTCCAGATCCGTCACCACAGCGGACAGGCCCGTTCCGTCCGACGCCATCTTGAACACCCCGTTGAACGGCACCTGCTTGTCGCGCGTCTGGTTCGTCAAGCCGTACGGTGGGTCCGTGAAGTAGATCGTCCCGTCGTTGCGGACCACCACGTCATTCGGGCTGCTGAGCCGTCTCGTCTCGAAGCGTGACGCCAGGATCGTCAGCGTACCGTCCGGCTCCGTGCGGGTGACCCTCCGCGTTCCGTGCTCGCACGTGATCAACCGTCCTTGTGCATCGAGCGTTTGACCGTTCGAATTGCCACTTGGGTACCGGAATGTCATCACCGACGGCCCCTCTTCCTGCATCTCGTAACGGACGATCCGATTCGACGGTATGTCAGAGAACAGCAGATGGTCCCCACGCCAAACGGGCCCTTCGGTAAAGGCTAACCCAGTCGCCAGGAGCTCCACCTGCGGGTCGGTGCCGATCAGGCGAACGAGATCAGGATGGATGGACTCGACAGTGACCATTGGATCAGCCTCCCAGGGAGCTAGATATTCAAGCGGTGCACGCTACCACCCGAGGCACGAACGTTTTCACGCATCGCACCATACGTCAAGCTGCGCCCTCGCGTCTGACCATTCACCAGCGCTGCCACTCTACTAACATGAGCGCATGTTCCTCCATCGCCCCATCGGCAACACCATGTCGCTAGCCTCGCTCATCGCCGCCTGGTCCAGTGTTGGCGGCCGGTCGCAAACGCAAACCAAGCCCACGACCACAATCGTCGGCATCGACGGCCCGGCCGGTGCTGGCAAAAGCTCGCTCTGCTCGGCGCTGGCCGCGATCGACTCCGCCATCGCCATCGTCCACATGGATGACTTCTTCGTACCGCCCACCCTGCGCGTCGCACCGGACGAAGAAGTCGGTCGCCAGATCGATTGGCGCCTCGTCATCAATCAGGTAGTGGCCCTACTCGCCAACGGTCTGCCGGGCCACTACCAACGCTTCGACTGGGCCACCTACGCACTCCAGGAATGGCATGACGTCCCAACGGGTGGCATCGTTCTACTCGACGGCGTGTACTCAACGCGCGAGGAGATATCGCCCTTCCTCGCACAACGCATTTGGGTGACTGTGCCTCGCGATCTCGGGCTCCAACGCGGCATCGACCGCGACGGTGAAAAGAGTCGCGATTGGTGGATGACAGACTGGGTTGAGGACGAAGACCGCTACATCCTCATGGACCGTCCTGAAGACCTGGCTGACGTCGTCATAGACGGCACTCGCGGCCTGGAGCACTTCCAGCGCGGCGAGTACGTCCGAGTGCGCTGAGCCCCGGCGGAGCGCTCAGGATCCAACCCGTCTGCGAAAGCGGCTGCTAGAATCGCCCGCATCTCGATACCACGAGCAGCTCATCCCTCGCGCCCGCAGTTAATTTAGGAGGCCCCATGCGCATCGACGTCCACGCCCACTTCTTACCTGAGTCCCTCGACGATCTGATACGTGGCCGTGGTGGCGCAGCCGGCCCTGCTGCCAACATGCGCGACTCGCTGTCCAACCTGGACGTGCGGCTCGCCGACATGACTGAGCGCGGGATCGACATCGAGCTCATCTCGCCAGCGCCCTGGACGATCAACTCCGACCCGGCCACCGTCACCCGCGTGAATAATGAGATCGCCAAGGCCATTGCACCCCATTCCGACCGGCTCGTCGGCCTCGCGGGCGTCTCCATGCAGGAGCCTGAGCAAGCCGCCCAGGAGCTAGAGAGGTGCGTCAAAGAGCTTGGGTTCCGGGGCTGCGAGATCCTCACCAACGTCCACAGCGAGAATCTCCACGAACGCCGCTTCAGTCCCTTCTACAAGAAGCTGGCAGAGCTCGACGTCCCTGCGTTCGTCCACCCGGCTAATGTCCTCGGCGCCGACAGACTCGCGCCCTTCTTCCTCAACAACCTCATCGGCAACCCGACCGATACCGCAGTCGCTGCTGCCAGCCTCATCTTCGGTGGCGTGCTAGCCGAGCTACCCACGCTAAAGTTCGTCCTCGCCCACGGCGGCGGCACCTGCCCGCTGCTGCGCGGACGCTGGGAGCACGCATGGGAGCTGCACCTCGTAGAGGACGCCATGATCACCCGCCCGCCCAGCGAATACTTCCGCAAGCTGTACTTCGACACCCTCACCCACAGCGTGCCCGCGCTCAATGCATTGGTCGAGCAGGTCGGCGCCGACCGGGTCATGCTTGGCAGCGACTACCCCTTCGGCATGGGTGACTTCACCCCGCCCGCTTCCGTAGCCGCCCTCCCCCACGCCTCTGACGCCGACAAGGACCTCATGTATTCCGGTAACGCCATCCGCCTCTTCGGCCTGAACCTCTAGCGTGGGCTTAGAGGACAAGATTGCTCTCGTCACCGGCGGTGGCTCGGGCATCGGCAGAGCCATCGCCGAACGGCTTGCCGCCGATGGCGCCCACGTGGCGGTCAGCACGCGCTCGGACGCTGGCCAGGCGATCGCCGACTCCATCGGCGGCTCGTTCTACCAGGCGGACCTCGCCAGCATGGACGCCACCCGCACGCTGGGCGAGCGCATCATCGTTGACCTCGGCGGCGTCGACATCCTCGTCAACAACGCCGGCTACAATCACCTCTCGCCAGTCGACGAATTCCCCGAAGACAAATTCGTCGAGATGCTCCAGGTAATGACCGTCGCGCCGTTCCAGCTAACCAAGCTCGTGCTTCCCGGCATGAAGTCGCGAGGCTGGGGCCGCATCATCAACGTCGCATCCACCCACGCCATCATCGCTAGCCCCAACAAGTCGGCCTACGCCGCCGCCAAGCACGCCATCGTCGGCTTCACCAAATCGTTGGCCCTTGAAGTTGGCGAACTAGGAATCACCGCCAACGCCATCTGCCCCGCCTTCGTCCGTACGCCCATGACCGAACGGCAGATCGCATTTCAGATTCAAGCCACCGGCCTCACCGAAGACGAAGTCGTCCGCACTCTCATGGTCGGCCCCTCAGCCACCAAGCGCATGATCGAACCCGACGAAGTCGCCGCCCTCGCCGCCTACCTCGCCTCCGACGACGCCCGATCCATCACAGGCACCACTCCACTCATCGACGCCGGCTGGACCGCCTCCTAAACCCGCGCCGCGTCGCATAACGTCACCCCAAGCTAAGCGCAGCGCAGTCGAAGGGCCCGTCCCCCCCATCCATATCAGCTCACCGCTGTGATCAACGTCACCCTGAGCAAAGCGCAGCGGAGGCAAACGGGTCTCTCACATCCCCACCACCGCCCCCTCGCGCTATACTCGCGAACATTGAAATCGAACCCACTCTTGGAGAAGCGACCCATGACTGACCTAGCAACCAGAGCCCTCGGACGCACCGGCGTCGAGGTTACGACCCTTGGATTCGGCGCCATGGAACTGCGCGGCGCCCCCCGTGGCCGCGAGATCTCTGACGAGGATTTGGGCAAGCTGCTCAACAGCGTCCTCGACTCCGGCATCACCTTCGTGGATACGGCCATTGACTACGGCGTCAGCGAGGAGCGCATCGGCAAGCACATCTCGCACCGCCGCAACGAGTACTTCCTCGCCAGCAAGTGCGGATGCCTTGTCGGCTGGGAGCCCAGTGCCACTGAGGATCGTGGTGGCCCCCACGTCTACGACCGCGCCAACATCACTGCGGGCATAGAGCAGAGCCTCCGACGTCTGAACACCGACCACCTCGACCTCCTCCAGGTCCACATGACACCCCCTAAGCAGGTGCTCGAAGAGAACGACACTATCCAGGTCATGAAGGACCTTCAGAAGGAAGGCAAGATCCGATTCCTCGGCATGTCCGGCACTCTACCCAACATCACCGACCACATTGCCATGGGCGTCTTCGACGCCTTCCAGATCCCCTACTCCTGCTCCCAGCGCGAGCACGAGGACGCAATCACCGAGGCAGCAGAAGCAGGCGCTGGCATCATCATCCGCGGAGGTGCAGCGCGCGGCGCACCCTCATCCGACAACCAGCGCGCCCACAGCCGCAACCCCGAGCTCAAGACCGTATTCGAGCAGGCCGGCCTCGACGATCTGCTGAACGGCGACAGCCCCATGGAGTTCGTCATGCGGTTCACCGCTACCCACCCTGGCATGACCACCAACATCGTCGGCACCATGAACCCCGACCACCTTAAGGCGAACATCGCAGCGATGGCCAAAGGCCCGCTTCCGGGGGACGTCTACGAAGAGGCCAAGCGTCGCCTCGCGGCCGCGGGCTCCGCGCCCCAGGCGTAGCAGTGGCTATACGCACCGTCGGTGTCATCAGTGCGGGGGACATGGGAGCCGCCATCGGCAATACCCTTGTCCATGGCGGATTGGACGTCGTCACGCCGCTCGATGGCCGGTCCAACCTCACGCGAACGCGTGCCGCAGAGTCCAGAATGCGTGACATCGGTACCGTCGAAGCCCTTGTCCGCGAAGCGGACATCGTCCTCTCCGTGCTTGTACCCGCTGAGGCCGAGCGCATCGCAGACGCCGTAGTCGAGGCCATGACCGCTACCGGCCAGCACCCGCCATTCGTGGAGTGCAACGCCATCGCACCACAAACGGTCTCCCGTATCGCCGAGCGGATCACGGCTGCGGGCACTGCGTTCATTGACGCAGGTATCATCGGTTCCCCACCGACGCCGGGTGGCGATAACACGCGCTTCCACTGCTCAGGCCCCGACACGTCCGCGTTCGAAGCGCTGTCAGAGCACGGCCTCGACGTTCGCCACGTCGGCCCGAACATCGGCCAAGCCTCAGGTCTTAAGATGGTCTACGCCGCGACCACCAAGGGCACCTACGCCCTCTGGACAGAATTGCTCGTTGCAGCGAGGGCATTGGATCTCGACGATGCCCTCAAGGCGGAGCTTGGCGAGGGCGTCATTGCCCAGCGGATGTTCAAGGGCATACCAGACACCCCACGCCGCGCGCGACGCTGGGTGGGCGAGATGGAAGAGATCGCCCTCACTTTCGAAGGACTCGGTCTCACTCCCAAGATGCTCGAAGGTGCGGCAGATGTCTATCGGCTTGAGAGCGACACTCCACTGGGAGACCTTACATCCCGCGACCCACAACCTAAACTTGCAGACATGCTGCAGATTCTTGCCGCGAAAGCGGCTGAAAGCAAATCATGACACAACTCTCCGGATTTGCGGCATTCATACGACACCCAAGACGGCAACCCACCAATCTGGCCTTCAGCAACGGGTTCATGTACGGGCTAAGCATCAACACCATGATGCTGCTCGTGCCGCTGTACGCGATCAACCAAGGCTTTCGCCTGTCCGATCAGGGAATCATCATCGCCGCGCCCGCAGCCTTTATGGTCATCCTCCGCCTCCCCGGTGGCGCTATCTCGGACCGGTTCGGTGAACGCGTCGTCATCTGGTTCAGCTTCACATCGCTCCTGGCAGCGGCGGTGATTGCGGCCTTCTCCAACAGCATCCTGCCACTCATCGTCTCTCAGCTATTCAACGGAGCATCGCGGTCGGTCTACTGGTCGGCCGCACAGTCGTACATCAGCCGCAGTGCGGAGGGCCAGGCCGGGCGCGTCATGGGGCGCCAACTTGCCTTCGAGTCTGGCGCAGGCATTATCGGTGCCATTGGTGCGGGATTCATCGCTCAGTTCGCGGGCTTCGGTATCGCCTTCGGCCTCGCGGCAGTCCTGTGCGTGGTCGGCCTCACCGTCACCACCAGCCTCCCATCACTCTCTCGCAAAGATCAGGCGCGCTCGATGAAAGCCAGCTTCGCGCCCGTGAAGACCATGCTCTTCTCGCGGTCCCTGGCCTTCGCCCACCTCGTAGCGTTCATGGCGGCTTCGTACGCGGGGCTCATGGGCGGACTGTTCATCGCCTTCTTCCGCGATATCGGTTACAGCGAAGGCTTCACAGGGCTCGTGCGTGCGCTAAATGGGGCCGGCGTCGTCGTCGTCGCATTCATGTTCGGCGTATTGCTCGCCAGGGCTGGTGCGCTATGGACAGGCATCGTCGGTATGGTCGCCACCGGACTCGTCGCTATCGGCGTCGCAGCCACAGGTGATATCCCTGTGCTGCCCGTAGCCCTGATGACCGTATCCGGCGTCACGTTCGGAACCCTCCGCACCCTCTACCCTGCGCTCGCTGCACAGAAGAGCGCGCCCAACCAGCGCGCCATGGCTCTCTCGGTCGTCAGCCTCTACTGGGCTGTCGCCATGCTGCTCTCGCCGCTTATCTTCGGGTTCGTGGCCGACGCCACCAGTATCAAGACAGCCATGTACATCTTCGGCAGCATCTCGATTACCGTTGGTTTGCTCTCGCCCCTGGTCTATGCGCTCGGCAAGAAGGCCGAGCAACCGCAAGCCGAGGCCCCTGAACCAGGCACCAGCTAGATCACCAGCAAGATTGCACCAACCATCGAGATGAAGATTCCGCCCAGGACCTTGGGCTCGAACGATTCCAGGTGCCGGTTGAAAACATAGTTCAGCGCCAACGTGAACAGCACGCTCGATCTCATCAGCGGGATCACCATCGACACCGGCGCCAGCGCCAGCGCCGAGAACCGGAATCCATTAGCGAATCCTGACCCCAACCCCGCGACCAAGAACAGCTTGCGCGCTCCCTTATCCAGCTTCATCGCCCCGGAGGCTTGGCCCGGTATCAACAACGTCAGCGACAGCACCAGCGTCGCCGCCAGATACGCAACCGTTCCACCCAGGATACCCAGGCCGTTGCTGTCCACCCCGGCGCGCATCAGCACTGGTCCCGTGCCCCAAAGCAGCGCCGCTAGAACGCCGAAAAGATAGCCCTCTACCAACTTCGACTGGAACGGTTTCACTTGGGTCACCACGCGACTTGTGTCGGCGACTGACGGTGGCACCGCTTGGGGTGGAGATCGGCGGCGCGGCGCAACCAGCGCCGGACCGATCATCACAAGCACGATGCCCACGCCCTGCATGGCATCGAGAGTTTCACCCAAGAACGCCACGGCGATCATCACCGACGCCAGCGTCGCCATGCCCACGATGGGCTGCGCCCGGTTGGCCCCGATCGCACCCATCGCACGATAGTTGCAGTAGCGGCCGCCCAGGATGTGCACCACACCCGAAGCGCTCATGAACGCAAAGTCGTTGGCCGTCACCGATCCCAGATCTAACAATTGTCCCGTGAACACGGAGGCCACCAAGAACAGCACTGCCCCCAGGAACACCGTCACATACAGCCCTTGGCTTGCCGCACCGCGAGATATCCCACGGCGCATCGTCACACTGTTCAATGAGAAGCTGAACGCACCCAGCAGTGCAAAGAGGGCGCCTAACGCCATCCGTTGCGCTTTTCCGCAAGCGCGATGAACGGCTGCATGGCCTCCGGATTGACAAGAGCATCGAGGCTCACAGCTTTGTCGGGATCATCCCCGTTCAGGATCTTCTTGACCGGCACTTCGAGTTTCTTGCCATTCAGCGTGCGCGGCACCTCAGCTATCGCAAACACGTCATTGGGCACGTGGCGCGGAGAGAGCGTCCGGCGAATCGTCGCCGCAATCCTGGCGCGCAAGTCGTCGGACAGCGACGCACCGTCGCGGAGCACCACAAACAGCAGCAGCTCGCCCTCATTGCCCAGCTTCGAGGTGTCTATCACCAGACTATCCAATACCTCCGGGAGATCCTCCACCACCCGGTAGAACTCCGCCGTTCCCATGCGCACGCCGCTGCGGTTCAACGTCGAATCCGAGCGTCCATAGATGACGCAAGTGCCCCGCTCCGTGACCTTCAGCCAGTCCCCGTGCCGCCACACGTCCGGGTACATGTTGAAGTAGCTCTCATGCATCCGCGCACCGCCAGGGTCATTCAGGAAATGCACCGGCATTGACGGCATGGGTTCAGTAATCACCAATTCACCCACGTCGCCGATAAGCGCGTTCCCCGCCTCATCAAAGCTTTCGACCTTGCAGCCCAACGCCCTGCACTGCATCTCGCCAGCATGGACCGGTAGCGTCGGAGTAGACGCCACGAACGGGGTCAACACGTCTGTCCCTCCGCTCACCGATGCCATCAGAACGTCGCGGCCAACCTTGTCGTAGACCCACGTAAACCCCTCCGGGGGCAACGGAGCGCCCGTGGACCCCACGGTCCGCAGACTTGACACATCTAGCTCCGTAGACGGGTCGATGCCCGCCTTCATGCAGCCAACAATGAACGGTGCGCTCACGCCGAAACAGGTGATCCTCGCTTGCTCCGCAACCCGCCACAACGCATACATGTCCGGATAGGCAGGGCTCCCGTCGTACACCACGATGGTCGAGCCCACGAGCAACCCGCTGAGCAGGTAATTCCACATCATCCAGCCCGTCGTCGTGAACCAGAAGAAACAATCATCCTCTCCCAAATTCATGTGCAGCGCCATCACCTTCAAATGCTCCAACAGCACGCCGCCGTGGCCATGCACGATAGCCTTAGGCATCCCCGTGGTCCCGGAGGAATACACGACGTAAAGCGGGTGGTCAAACGGCACAGGCTCGAATCGAAGCTCGGCGCCGGCCACCGGAACGTCGTCCCACAAGATCGTCTTCGCCAGGCCGCTCACATCCGGCTGCGCAGCCATGTACGGAAACAGCACCGTATGGGTCAGCGACGGCAACCCTGCCTGGATGTCCGCCACCGCAGGCAACGAGTCGAAAGGTTTGCCGTTATACGTATAGCCGTCCGCGGCGATCAGGACCTTGGGACCGACCTGCTGGAAGCGGTCGATAACACTCGGAGTACCGAACTCAGGCGGGCAGCTCGACCACGCGGCGCCGATGGACGCGGACGCCAGCGAGGCGACAACCGCCTCCGTAACATTGGGTAGATACGCGACCACCGCATCGCCAGGCCCCACGCCGAGCTCGCGCAGGCCCGCAGCGAACTCCGCGACAAGCCGTCGAAGTTCAGCGAACGTGGTGGTCGTCGTCGGGCCCGATTCGTGCGTAGCGATCACCGCCGCATAATCATCGTCGCGCCGCAAGCAATGCTCCGCGTAGTTGAGCGTCGCTCCCTCGAACCAACGCGCGCCCTCCACACGATTGCCCGTCGGCGACGGCATCAGGACGCTGTTGTATGGGCTGTAAGAGTGAACGTCCGAGAAATCCCAGACCGATTTCCAGAAGTCCTCCAACTCCGTGACCGACCACCGCCAGAGATCGTCGTACGTCTCGAACGTCAACCCCCGATGCGAAGCCAACCAGCGCTCGTACTGTGCGAGCCGTGCACCGTTGATCAACCCTGCGGAAGGCTCCCAAAGCAAGACTCCCTCTTCCACGGCGCCCGAGTCATTCGTCTGTGTCATCGTTCCCTCCGAGACGCGAGCATATCAGCGCACCTGGACACCCGTCAGATTCACGATTGGCCTTGTGGACCGGCCGGGCCGCGCACGGGTGGTTTCGCTAGCAGCGCCACAACACCCGCCGCTATCCATGCCACAGCCGCGAACGAGAACGCATACACGTAATCGCCATTCAGATCGTAAAGGATTCCTATGATCAGCGGGCTGAACGCGGTGCTTATGATGGCGGCGGGCGCCATCATCGCCGTAACAGCGCCGATGTGCTCTCGACCGAAATAGTTTGAGGTCAGCAAGCTTTGCAAGATAAGGAACCCACCCATGGACACGCCAGCGATGGTCATATATCCCACGAGCACAGGCAGCGAGCTAACGCTCAGGAAGAAAAAGATGCTCGCTCCTGTAAAGATGGTCGACCCCGCCAGAAGGAAACGCGGGGGAACCCGCTCGCCCAGCAATCCCCAGAACGGGCGTGATAGTCCCGAGAAGACACCATAGAACAGAACTCCGCCAGCGGCCGTTGCCAGAGTGAAATCACGCTCGAGCAAAAACGGCATCCAATTGGTTTGGAAACCCATGATTCCAAAGCCGACCAACGTGAACGTCGCGAGCAGCATCCAAAACGCTCGCGAATGCAGTGCCTCTCGCCGAGTCAAGCTGCGCTCTTCAGGTTCCGCAAGGGTCATCTGACGAACGTTGTCTTCCGCCCCGACAAGCGCAACGCCGTCTGGGACGAGGCCCACGTCCTCGGGCCGCGTCACCACAAACAGGCCCAACGCCACCTTCATGGCACCTGTGGCAACCCCGAAATAAACCCAAGCATCGCGCCAACCCACAGCGTCGACCAACAAAGCAATCGCCCCAGGGAACACCGTCGCGCCAAGGCCGACCCCGGCGATCGCCACTCCCAGGGCCCGGCCACGCCTATGGACGAACCATTTAGGAACAACGCTTTGCGAGATCACAAACCCTGAGCCCAAATCAGCGATTCCGCCCGCCACACCGAACAACAGCAGAAACTGCCACAGGTGTTCGACGTACCGTAGTCCCATCATGCTCACTCCCATGAGCAAGCCGCCCGCGATCATCGCTATCCGCGGACCGTGTCGAGAATCGAAAACCGGTCCAACGAACGGCGAACTAAATCCCACAATCGTGCCACGGACCGTAAACGCCAGGAAGAAAGTTGCGCGGCTCCACCCCAACTCCTCCGTCATCGGAATAACGAAGACGCTAGGCCCCCACATACCAACGCCTACCGCGAGGCCGGAACCCAAGAACGCGACAGCAACTATCACCCAGCCGTAGAAAAACGGCCAGCGGTCAGCAAACAACAGGCATCAGTCCGTCCAGTAGGAGTCCGCCGGGAACACGTTCGTGCCAAACGCCCGGACCGGGTCCCCTTCGTAGATGTTCGCCGTCGCCTCGCGGTATTTCAGGAAATGTGGCTGCTTTCGGTGCTCCTCGAGCGCCGCCTCGTCGCGGTAGACCTCCAGGAAGAAGAAACTGTCTGGATTCTCATTGTCCTGGATAACCGTGAATTGAAAGTTGCCCTGCTCTTTCTCCATAGTCGACTCCGCGTCCTCTTTGATGACTGCGAGGAACTCGCTCCTCATCCCGAGCTTGATCTTCACGTTGACCATCAGCATTAGCATGCGATTCAGACCTCGATCAGTTAGTTGTGCGGCGATTCTACACGCGCCCAGGCGCGCCGGAACCGCTGAAATTATCCTTCCGATACCACACTCAACGCTACAACGCCTATGAGAGTTAGCGTAATACCTATCGCCTGGAATCGTCCGGGTCGCTCGCGGAGGATGAGCATCGCCAAAGCGATTGTCCCCAACGGGTGCGCAGCCGCCAGCGGGGCGATGAGCACCACCGGTGCACGATCCAGGCCGATGTTGTACGTCACGAACCCCGCCGCATCCAAACCTGCTGCACCCAGCAGCACCGAGATACCGAATCGCGTTGACGGGAACCTGAGTGCGATTGAGCGGGCGCGCATGAAGCTCAATGTCACCAGCGACCCCAGCGCTCTGGCTGTGAGTACCGCGAGGAACGGTCCCGCAGCTTCCGTCAGTGGCTTCCACAGCGCGAGGGCAACCCCCAGCAGCACCATGGCGGTGAGGCCGTAGCCGATTCCAGAACCCTTTCCTCGCCCATCGCCCGGCTGCAGGCCAATGGTCAGGATTCCCAATAGCACGAGAGCAATCAGCCCTCCTTGTCGCCAGCTCACCGTTTCGTTCAGCACCAGTGCTGCCACGACCACCGAAACCAGCAACCACGCGGACGCGACCGAGCTAACGACCGATACCGACCCACGCTCGAGCCCCGTGTAATAGATCGCGTAGGCGAATCCGACAAGCACCGCCGTCAACGGTGCGAGCCAGCCCACTGTGATCCAGTCCACGTCGCCCGCACCGGATGACAACACCAGAATGGCGAATGCTACTCCCGGAACTACCAGGCCTATCGCCTGCACGAAGAACGCCGTACTCACACTGCCGATCCGCATGGCGACGACGCGGACCAAGAAGTCCGCTACACCCCACGCCAGCAACGTGAGGATTCCCCAGGAGATATCAAGAAAGAATGACAAAGAAGTTCCATTCTACGGGTACTTCCTGGATTTCCCACCCAGAAACCTCGCGCTATCACCCAAGGAACATGGCAATCAACTGTAAACGCACCAAGATGGTCGCAACCTAGGGGCCCGTCGCCGTGACGGGCGGCAACACCATTCACCCGCGGTTTACCTGGGATGGCGCCCATCTTCCACCACAGTTCACCTAGTCGGGCGTCCCGGAAGGCACGGCCACCCAAGCGCTCATCCTTAACAACCCTGACGCACCAAGCGGAGCGTTCACTCACTGCCTCGTGCACGGCATCCCTCCTGACGTTAGGCTCTTCAATGAAGGGGAGGGTGAGCCATCGGACACCACCGTAAGCGAAGGCACCCAAGGCATCAGTAGCCCAGGACGCTCTGGTTATTTCGGCCCCTGCCGTCCCGACGGTGAGACCCACGTTTATGAGATCAACGTCTACGCTGTCGACCGGGTGCTGAACCTCCCGCCCTCGGCCCAGCTCTCCGAGGTGCTCACAGCGATGGAAGGAACGGTGATTAGCCACGGCATAGAGCAAGCGATCTACCCTCGGTAGTGCGACTTAAGGAGGAACTCACCCCAACGCGTTGACGCCTATGCGAGTCCGCAACATCGCGTATAGACTCCTGGCATGGCAAGCCAACCAGAAGCAGGTTTCCTCCGACTCTTCCCGCTACAGGCCCTCGTGCTATTCCCAGGGATGCCTCTGCCGTTGAACGTATTCGAGCCTCGCTACGTTCAACTCATGAACGAGTGCACCGACGCCCATGAGCCCTTTGGAGTAGTGCTCCTTAAAGAAGGCGGGGAAGTCGGTCCGAACTCGGTCGACCCGTTCGAGATTGGCACGACCGCCCACATTCAACAGGCCTCATCCATTGGTGGATCACGCCTCGGCATCACGAGCGTGGGCGGCGAACGGTTCCGCGTCCGCTCCTTCAACTACGACTACCCTTACCTGGCCGCTGAGGTCCAGTACCTGAACGATACCACCGCGAGCCTGGTAGAGCCTTCGCTCGTCGGTCACGTCAAAGACGACGCCATCGCCTTCGTGCGAGCTGTCATGGCTCAGCGAGGCGAGTTCGTCCACGACGTTGAACTTCCGGACGAGCCGACAGAGCTGTCATTCCACGTCGCTCAGCTGTTCCAGGGGAACCCTGGGCTCCAGCAGAAACTGCTGGAGCGAGACACCTTCGATCGACTTTGGGACGAGCTAAATCTGATCAAAACGGCCATGGACCAATTGATCCGGGAAGGCGACCGCCAAAGGCGAGGACCGACCTCTTTCAGCGCGAACTAGGTCGGCCAGGAATCTGGCCGGCTACTCAGTCGACACGTACGGGACGGCTAAGAACAACGACGCCAATGTCTTCGAGTCCTGGAGCCTCCCTGCCCGCGCAGCGCTGACCGCCTCGGCGAACGACATACGCTCAAGTTCGATCCGCTCGTCATCATCCGCAGGTAGCGGGTCATAGGTGAGGTGGCGGGCAAAGAAACAGTACAGAAGCTCTGTCATCGTACCCGGTGCTGAGTAGAAAGATCCGAGAGGAATCAACTCTCCTGCGGCGTAGCCCGTCTCCTCGCGCAGCTCTCGTTGAGCGGACTTCAAAGGATCCGTCTCGCCGGGATCCATTACGCCGGCAGGCAGCTCCAACAACTCAACCTCCGGTGCCTTGCGGTACTGCCGCACGAACAGCACGTTGCCGTCATCGTCTACCGCAAGAATCACCACCGCGTTGGGGTGGTCCACGATATCACGCGTCGACTCAGTGCCGTCAGACAACCGCACGTGCTCAAGGCGTACGGATATCCGCTTGCCCTCGTATTTACGCTCTGAGCTAACCGTCACCTCAGGATCAGCCATCGCTCAACGCCTCCTCCTCAGCCATGCGCCGTGCGATCGCGGCCGTCTGGTCGGCGCCGCGCCGGAGGCGGTACACCAGCGTCTCATAGAAGCGATCGGGCGATCCGGCACGGAGGAATCGTGCCTTGAAGGGACTCTGCGTCACTGCGACGCGGTCGCCCGTAGATAGCGGAGTGCTCACAAAACCGTCCGCAGTCATGGTCGCAGGGGTCTCAGAACGGATGATCAGCTCCACACGGCAATCGTCCGGCAATACCACTGGCGCATCCAAATCACCGTGTGTCGCCACCGGTGTGACCACCATGTCACGAGAATGTGGGTAAAGAATGGGTCCATCTGCCGAGAGGTTGTACGCAGTGCTCCCAGTCGCGGTCGCGACGATCACCGCATCCGCCTGGTAGGTCGTCAGGTCAACGCCATTGACCTCAATGGCCACGCGCACCATGTGGGGAGTCGGGCCGTGTCCGACCACGACGTCGTTGAGGATATTCACCGGGGTGCTTTTACCCGCCCTGGAGTGCACGACCGCTTGTAGCATCTGACGCTCGTCTACCCAACCCGGCGAGTCAGAGAGGTACCGCGGGACCAGTTCCAACGCGTTACGCGCTTCGATCTCCGTCAGGAACCCAAGCCTTCCCAGGTTCACGCCCAATAGGGGGACGCCAGCCTCTGCGGCCAGACGCGCCGCCCTCAGTAACGTGCCGTCGCCACCGACAGTGACAATCACCTCGGGGGCAGGGTCACCTATTCCCAACTCACCGTCCTCGGTCGACTGCAACGGAAACCTGCTACCAAGCGAAACGGCGAGCGATTCCGCGAGCGGTTTCGCCAGGCTAGATGCGGCGTTGAAAAGGATCAGTGAATTGGCTGATTCGATGGTCACGGCCTTGTCCTTGGGAAAGCTGGGCCATTATAGCGCCCACGCCGTTGCGACTCAGACACCACGCCGCGCTGATATCATAGGCGCCAATGGAAATTCTACTCAGTGCTCCAAGAGGGTTCTGCGCCGGCGTCGTACGGGCCATCGACATCGTCGAGCTCGCTATCGAGCGTTACGGCGCGCCGGTCTATGTGCGTCACGAAATTGTCCATAACCGGTACGTCGTCGATTCCCTTCATGCCAAAGGGGCAGAGTTCGTCGAAGATCTCGACGATGTGCCCGATGGCGCGACGCTGATATTCAGCGCGCACGGCGTCGCGCCCGACGTGGCATCACAGGCTCAATCACGCGGACTCCGTGTCATAGACGCCACGTGCCCTCTGGTCACCAAGGTGCATCTGGAATCAATCAAATACGCCAAAGATGGCTACTCGATCGTCGTAATAGGTCACGCCGGGCACCCCGAAGTGGTCGGCACCATGGGACAATCTCCGGATCGGTCGTACCTCATCTCCACGATCGAGGCCGTCGCCCAACTGCAGATTCCTGACCCAGAACGCGTGGTCGCTCTTACGCAAACCACTCTTAGCGTAGAGGACACCGAAGGAATCATCGCGGCTCTGCTCGCGAGGTTCCCTGCGATGATTGCTCGCGCCGACATCTGCTACGCGACCACCAATCGGCAGCTCGCGGCCAAGGAACTCAACGAGAAGATTGATCTCATGTTGGTCATCGGCGCGCAGAACAGTTCCAATTGCAATCGCCTGCGGGAAGTGGCCGAGGAAGCAGGCATACCGGCCCACCTGATCGACAATTCGTCCTTCATCAAGTCTGAATGGCTGGAAGGGGCAGAGCGCATCGGCATCACGTCAGGCGCATCCACGCCTGAGACGCTGGTCGAGGAGGTCATCGATTTCCTCAAGCCCTCCAAGGTGACGACCATGGAGTACATCAAAGAAGACGTGGTGTTCGTGCTGCCGAAGCAACTTCGCGGACAGGGCGGAAAATGGGCCCGACAGCGTGAGGGCGACGGCACTATCCGCTAAAGTGGCTGGCTAGCTCGCGGCGACCGCCGCTGCGATGGCCGCCGCAGCCTTCCGCGTGCCGTCTACCGGCTGTCCCAACTCATTGAGCCTGACAGCTCCAGTCTCCAGTGCACGCGACACAGCGCTCCGGACCAGGTCGCCTGCGACACGCTCTCCCAGGTGGTCCAACATCAACGCCAACGTCAGGATCTGCGACGTGGGGTTCGCCTTGTCCTGGCCCGCAATGGTGGGCGCCGAACCGTGGATGGGCTCAAAGTAGGCGTGGTTGTCGCCGATATTGCCCGAGGGGCAGAGGCCAACACCACCGATCGTCCCCCCGCCCAGATCACTGAGCATATCGCCCAGGAAATTCTCCATGACCAGCACGTCGAAATGCTGAGGCTGCATGACCAAGGCTTGCGCCGCTGCGTCGGAATACAAGTACTCACGTTCGATGTCCGGGTACTGATCTGCGATTTCATCGAAGACGCGCCGGAAGAACGCCATAGAGGCCAGAACGTTGCTCTTGTCCACGCAGGTGACCCTGTGCACGCCATCGGACGGCGCGCCCTGGCGAGCCGAGGCTAGCTGGAAGGCGTGGCGCACCACGCGCTCGGTCCCCTTGCGAGTGATCAGCATCGTGTCCGCCACCGCGTCGTCGGTGCCAATGCCCTTGCCCCGCGCCAAATACATCCCCTCGGTGTTCTCCCGAACGATGATGTAATCGATCTCGCCCGGCTCGGCCTTGATGGGCGCGTTCACACCAGGCAACAGCCGCACCGGCCTATCGTTGGCGTAGGTGTCCAGGCCGATCCGGAGCACACCACCTAGCACACCCGCCTCCGTGCCATCCGGGAAGCGCACCTCCGGCAAGCCCACGGGCCCTTTCATGGTCGCGTCGGCTTGCTTAATAGCTTCGAGGGTCTCAGGAGCCAGGTTGTGACCAGCGCGGCGGTACAGTTCGGCCCCACCTTCTTTGAAATCGATCGTCAGCCGGAAATCGCCCGCCCGCTGCTGCGCTGCGTCCAGCACTTCCAGCGATGCATCAACCAATTCAGGGCCGATACCGTCGCCCTTGATAACGACAACATTGTGGGTGCGCACGGCGCTAGCAGGGGTGTTTGACACGATGATCCTCCGGTGGTCGATTGTAGCATCGAACAGGTCGTTTCTCTCCTAACGGTCTGCTTGCCGGATGGTAGACTACGCCCTGTCGAAGCCCCCTATCCAGTAACGTCACAGGATGTGTATTGCTCAGCGAAACGGAACTCATAGAGATCGAAAACGCTGCGGTCGAGCTGGCTCGCGGCGCTGGCGCCATCCTACTGAAGTACTTCGAAGGCCCCCTCAAAGTCGACTACAAATCAGCAAACAACCGCAACCCCGTAACCGACGCCGACCATGCCTCCGACGCTTACCTCCACGCTGAGATCGCCAAGCGATTCCCAACCCACGGCATCGTCTCCGAAGAGGCCGACCCTGCTGACGAAAGCGCGACTGATATCGTGTGGGTTATCGACCCTCTCGACGGCACCTCGAACTTCCTGAACGGGCTCCCCATGTTCGGGGCCCTTATCGCGGTGCTGGAGCAGGGAAAGCCGGTGGTCGGTGCGATCTTCATCCCCGACATCTACAATCCACTCGGCCGGGTGCTTCACGCCCACGCGGGCGGCGGCGCGTTCGACGACGACAAGCCGCTTCGCATCGATGACGAACCCGACGGTAAGCGGCTCATGTCCACGTGGCCGTCTTACTTTCTCCGCATGTTCACCTTCAACAAGAGGCTACACCGTCGTCTCGGCGACGCCCGTGCACTCGGCAGTGCAGGGTTTGAGTTGGCGCAGGCCGCGCGAGGCGTGCTCGACTACGTTGTCTACAACGGTCTCTGGGCCTGGGATATCTCAGCAGGGTTGCTCCTCATCCAGGAGGCGGGGGGTATCGCTCTCCAGTACGAGAAGGCCACCAAGCAGTGGCACCCCTTTGAGCGCATCAGCCCCGAGGGCACCAACCGGCCTCCGACTCGAGGCGAGGTCAACAACTGGCATGGAACGCTGGTGCTGGGCAGACGGGGCGCCGTCGAGTACATCGCTGCGGGTGTGGGCCTCCCTCGTTTTCGATGGCGCCGATTCAAGGGCCGGGTGAACCAGCTGGTAAAGCGAGGCTAGATGACGTTTGCTGGCCGACGGTTGGCAATCAGGGACTGTCAACCGTCCGTCCGGGGGCCAAGGATCAGCTCACGGAACATGGCCGATGAGGGGTCCTTCGCCTGCGCTGCGCTCAGGAAGCAGGGGCGCAGGATTGAGAGTGACATTAGCCAGCTACGTGCCAATGAGTCGTGGGATCGGGCGTCGTTGATGAGCCAGAGTATCGTCGGTCGGCAACGGGGTGCGGGACTTGCCGAGGCTCACATGGGGGGGTACGGGATGTCGTGGCGCGAGTATGGATGCGGCATGACGGGGTTGGCGAGGATGGCCCCGACCCGGCTGCGGAGCGCGTCCAGTTCACGTTCACTTATGAGTGCGGTGAGCGTGGCCAGCGCATCAACGCCTGACTCATCGTCCGCACAAAGCAGTCCTCGCAACGCCTTCACATCTGTCAACAGCGCATCGGGCACCTGAGAGCCAGCGAACTCCCATATGACCGTTCTAAGCTTGTCCTGGGAGTGGAATGTAAGTCCGTGGTCTACCCCCAGCAACTCGCCCATAGGCCCCAGGAAACAGTGACCGCCCTTACGGTCGGCATTGTTCACCAACATGTCGAACACAGCCATCCGGAACAACTCTTCGCGATGCGATTCCCGTATCGTGAAGAAATTCGAATCGTCGCCACTCGCCACGAACAGCTGCAGCGATCCCGGCCCGGCCTCGCCGTCTCTCAGGACAGTGGGTGGTACGAGCGCCCAGCCCAGCCGCTTCGCCAGTTCATACGCCGCGCACTCCCGGCGGTACAGCCCGGCGCCGAAATCCCAAAGCGGGGCCTCGCCCCTCTCGGGCTTGTAGACGCCAAACCCGTGGCAGACTCCATCCGTCAGCTCCACCACGAAGGTGTAATTCGACGACCGTGGGTGCAGCCAGCCGTCGCCGATTTCGGCAGTGCGGACGAAATCCTCAGCCGCGTCGTCGCCAGGTGCCACGTCATGTGGCCCAGAAGTGATCCGTCGGTGATCGAACCCCTGGTAGAGCGCCATCAGTTCACTCGGGGACACACGTGGCGTCGACCATCAACTGCCGCCGCGCCGCACAGCGGGCAGCGAGCGCGTCCTGCATCATGGGCCTCGAACGCCTGATCAGCCATGCGATCGAGCGTCTCAGTCTCCATCCACAACACGATGGCATCGTCCTCTTCGTCGGAGACCTGCACCAGCAGCATGTAACGATCACGCACCTTATCGTGGCCCAATGCGATGCTGACTACCTTGAAGTCGAAATCAACGAGGACGTCATCGGGGTTCAGTGGCGGGGGTGGAAACGCGGGGCGGACGGGAGTACGCAGCATACGTTTAATCGTATGGGCCAATTCTCTGAGCTCTTCCTTCTCTATCCAGATCAGTGCCGTCCCGTGCTCCGCAGTCGCCCTGAGGCGGAAGAAACGCTGCCCCGCCGGACCGAGCGACTCCGCTTCTAAGCGCGAACAATCCCCGAGGTCGTGGCGTGCGTGGGCTTGGTCGTCTGCGCTCATGAGAAATAAACCACGGGTCTACGCGTCGAACATCGCGCCGACGGACAGGCCGGAGTGGATCCGGTGAATGGCCTCACCGAACAACGCAGCCACGGACACGACTTTGACTGTCCCGTTGCGTTTTTCTGGTGGCAACGGCACAGTGTCGGTGCAAATCAACTCTTTGATCACGCTCTCCTGGAAGCGATCGACCGCATTCCCAGACAACACAGCGTGGGTGCTTGACGCATGCACGCTCACTGCCCCTGCCGCGATTAACGCATCGGCCGCGCTCACCATTGAGCCGCCCGTGTCCACCTCATCGTCCATCAGGATGGCATCCATGCCATCGACTTCACCGATGATGTTCAGTAGTTCGGTCTTGTCCTGATTGCCCGAAACCCGCCGCTTCTCCACGATTGCCAGCGGCACGTCCAAGCGCTCGGCGAGATCGCGCGCCCGCTTGCTGATGCCGATGTCCACGGCAACAACCACTGGGTTCGGGAGAGCCTTCTCCGCGAAATAACGAGCCAGTAACGGCAAGGCCGTCAACTCATCAACCGGAATGTTGAAGAAACCCTGAATCTGCCCCGCGTGCAGGTCGATGGTCAGCACGCGGTCCGCGCCCGCCGTCGTCAATAGATCCGCTATCAAGCGCGCCGTTATCGGCACTCGCGGTTGATCCTTCTTGTCCGTTCGCCCATAACCGTAGTACGGGATCACCGCCGTAATGCGCCCGGCCGACGCCCGCTTGGCGGCGTCCATCATGATGAGCATCTCCATCAGGTGATCATTGACCGGGTAAGAGAAGGCTTGCATCAGGAAAACATCACGCTGACGCACGTTTTCGTTAATTCGGACAAAGGTATTGTCGTTGGAGAACTTGAAGACTTCGATCTTCCCCAGAGGCATACCCAGGTACTCACAAACAGCCTCTGCCAGCTCAGGATTCGCGGTGCCACTAAAAATCTTGAGCTCTTCGTAGAGGGCCATGTCATTTCTCCGACTGGACTCGAGTTGGCGTTGCGAATCTAACTGAACCACAGGCAGTTCCGTGCACCCGATTCTACAGGATGAAGGACGGGTAAGTTACGGAATGACCTCGAAGATACCGCCTCTTCCGACCAGCCCGACTGTTGGCAACTCGATCCGCTTAGGGCCGGTCACCACCTCACCCGCAACCGTGGCGTCGCCGCCGACACTGCGCACCGCCTCCAACGCGCGATCGACGTCAGCGGCCGCCACAACGATGCAGAAACCGACACCCATGTTAAACACGCGCCACATCTCCTCGTCACTCACCCCGCCCTCACGTTGGATCACGTCGAATACGGGCGAAACATCTGGCAGCACATCGAAGCGGTAGCCCACCTCGGCGTCCAGCCGAAGCAGGTTCAGCAAGCCATCTCCGCTGATATGGGCGAAACCGTGAACGGGGACGCCTCCGCGCATCACTGCCAACGCCTCCGGCACGTAGATGTGCGTGGGTCTCAGTAGTTCCTCGCCCACGGTCATGCTGCACTCGTCCAGGTAGCGGTCGGCACCTTCGCCGTTAGCGAGCAATACCATCCGCGCCAACGTCATCCCGTTGGCATGGATGCCGTTGGACGGCAACGCGAGCACACGATCGCCAGGTTGCACGTTAGAACCCGTGATTGGCGCAACGCCGTCGAGCACGCCCACGCATGTGCCCGAGATATCGAAGGCATAACCGTCGCGAGGGCCGGTCAGGGTATCGGGGTGCTGCGAAAGCTCTCCTCCCACGATTGCGACCCGCGCGCGTTCAGCGCCATCGTGCATACCCTTGCCTAGTTGACCCAAGAGGTCGGCGTGCGGTTGTTGGAGGCTTATGTAGTCGACCATTGCCACCGGCTCCGCGCCGGTGCACACGACATCATTCACGTTGACCGCGACCGCGTCCCAGCCGATGCCCTCGTAGGAACCCACCAGTTGCGCCACGGCAGACTTGGAGCCGACGCCGTCGGTCGAGATTGCCAGAGACAGTCGATCGCTCATTCGGAGTACGTTCGCGAAGAACCCGTTTGGAACCAAGGCCTCGCCGATGCCTGCCCGGAAGCTCTGCGTACGCCCAACCCAGGCAAGGAGGTGCTCCAGGCCAGTCGACGCAGCGTTGGTGTCCACGCCGGACGCGGCATAAGTCAACGATTCGCTGGACGAAAAAGAAACGGAGGATGGGGACGAAGGGTCGTTCTCAGTGGGCAATATGTGGCTCCTGTGAGGCTCGAACAAGGGCTTTCCTATCTTATAGTCCCAAAGTGCTTTCGGGCCACGCTAGGCGAAGGAGGGCGCGGCGCTCGGACCGAATTGAGGCCACGGTATTGGGTGCCAACGCGGGCGTAAGGCCGACGACCAGCAGTCACCTCAACGATGCTGCATGTGACGGCATGCACTCAGGTATCGTTCGGCTAACTCGTTGCGCTAGATCACACGCTGCGCCGTTATTCTCCCTTGACTCTGGAATTCCTTAACGCAAATCCAGCAGTATTGCTGTTCATCAGGTGAACAGGTCTAGGTACTATTCCCAGAATATATCACCTCAAAACAACCCTACTATGGTACGCATACAGAGGAATGAAGCAAAATTTAGAGCATTTTTCAGGTTATTCAGTCGGCATACGATTAGAAAGATTGCGGTAAGTCCTCCAAAACTCACTCCGGTACAGAGCGTCATCGGCAGTCGCTGCAGCCCCACCCACAGTCCGATGATCCCAGCAAGCTTCACATCATCGAATTCTGTTCGCCCTTTCGAAAACAGGGACAATCGGAGAAACAGCCCGAATTCCACCAATCCGGAGACTATCGCGTCGGACGCCAAGCTCAATTTCCGTATCCCCAGGCCCCAAACAGGTGTTCGCGATTCCTCAGATCACAGCACCGAACTGACAAGTGCGGTTGGCACCGCTAGCATCAGCATCTTGTTTAGCGCTAGCTGGTGCTCCAGGTCGATGATCGTAATCACCAACAACAAGCTAAGCGTCACAACCAGCAGCAGCGCATCCAAAGTCATGCCGAACTGTCAACCAATGACGGCGAACATCACGCCGCCGATGAACTCCACG
This sequence comes from Dehalococcoidia bacterium, assembly GCA_963579135.1. Classification (GTDB taxonomy): domain Bacteria; phylum Chloroflexota; class Dehalococcoidia; order Lucifugimonadales; family Australimonadaceae; genus CALGTL01. The sequence continues at coordinate 64,003 of CAUZFB010000004.1, forward strand.
GCAGGAATGCGAGCAGGGATCCGTACGACCCACACACGACACTTGCCCCGCTACACCAAATAGCTGAACACGGGGAACAACTCGTACGGCTTCAGTACGTGCCCGTCAACGGGGCAGTGAGAGGAAGGCTCCGTCAACGACCCTCTCGCTAGCAGGCAATCTACAACTACGTTCAGGAAGCTCGCGACCTAAGCTCCTAGCGCTAAAGTGAACGCAACGACCACCACCATCTCCATCATTTGGGCAATCTCAATGTATTCATGGGTTTGCGGCCACGGTCACTGCCAACGGCCCGCGATGGAGCCTGCGGGGCCAAGTCATCGTGTCGCCACCAATAGAGAACGCTCATCATGCTCCGCGAACATCTGGCTCATGCGAAGATACAGAGCCGCTAGGCGCCATCGAATGTCAACCTAGGGAAAGATTCGATTTACGGCAACGCGACACGGCAGCAATACCCGTCCACTTGTCGGCCTCGCTCCGCCGACTCCCATGTCGATTAGCCGATGTTGAGAAATTCAGCGCTGCGCGTGTAGTTCTGCATCGTGACGGAAGGGTCACGATTCACGAGCGCCCGTCCGTACATGACATGGGCCAGGCTGCGCACCTCGTGCTCCAACTCGTAAAGGACCGCGCCGGAGTCAACGTCAACGATGTCTTTGAACCGATACTGGTGTTCGCTGGACTCTTGAGTCACCAGCCCGCGCTCGTTCAAGCGGCCATGTGGCCCTGAAAAATCGGCGATGTAAATCGCCAGGTGATGTCCGTCGTACGGGCGAGACTCTTCAGGATCCTCGCGGAATATCAGCGACTGATCCGTGCCCGTCTGTACCACCGCCGCATCGCTCTTACGCACGCTCTTCAGCTCGCTCACCGCGCCCACGATTTCTTTGTAGAAGCGTGCGATGCCGGCCGCCGTGCCGCCAGGCACCGCGAATTCGACATATGGCACGCCGAACGTGGCGCCGAAGCTGTCCATCGGCGCGTGGCAGAGGAAAAGGTTGCCCCAGGGACAAGTCACGTCTAGATGATCGCCGTGTTCCTTGAAGGAGAACTGAGTGTCGGCCAGTTGCGGTGCAATACCGCGTAGCCGTTGTTGAAGTTCGTCAAGGTCAGGCACCACGAGACCGATCCGACCGCGAACGACCTGCGGGCCGTCGGGGCGCGTGGGGACGTGGAACTGCTGCCGACCGGCATTCAGCCACATGTTATCGAGGCCTACCGTGAGGTAGGGGTCGCGAGTGAAACCAAGTCCGATGACGTAAAACAGTGTCGCGGTCCGCTGGTCTCTGATGCAGATGTTCACGTGGTCCAATGACACCACGTTGCCTGTGTCCTCAGTCGTCCGATCGAACGTCGCCATCGCACACTCCCCATCGCTTCAGTAGCATTTGTATAGCCCCGCCGGTAGCCCCATCGAATCGGCGGTATTATAGACAACTCACTTGGTCGTGCGCGAAACCGTCTACCTACGCTCTTGACCGGAACTGCATATCGTTGACACCATTCAACGTACCGGGGTATCGGCACCTTGGGTAGCACACCAGTAGGCAGGAACCAATGTCCGGCAGCGTCGCCGTCAGTACACACTCAATCGACAATTATGCGCCCATCGTGGGGCAAACCGCCATCAACGAACTACGTCAACTCGCCGAGCGCATCGGCAAGGCCGCGAAGGAACGTATCGCGCAACATCACCTCATCACCCATCATTTGACCGGCTGCCTCCAGCTCTTCCAGCATGTGCTACCCAGGCGATCAAAGCGGAGCACAGCCCGATAATGCCCACCAGCGTCCCCATCACGCCAAAGTCCCTGGATTCCTACGAGCCCTTCGTGGGCCAAGCGGCCATTCAACGCATCAAAGAGCTAGCGGCCCCGCTTGCCGGGGCGAAAATCCTCCACATCAACGCCACTTCCTTTGGCGGAGGCGTAGCAGAGATCCTCGCTAGCTTCATTCCTCTGCTACACGACCTAGGCATCGAGGCCGACTGGCAGGTCATTGAAGCTAGCCCCGATTTCTTCAACGTCTCCAAGAGCATGCACAACGCCATGCAGGGCATGTACATCCCCTGGAACAGCAGCATGGCGGACATGTGGCGCGATACCAACAAAGCCAATGCAGACGGGATCGCAGGCGACTACGATTTCGTGGTCGTTCACGACCCGCAACCTGCAGGCTTACTGCATTACGTCCGCGAGCGAGACCCCAAAGTGCTCGGAGCCAAGTGGATCTGGCGATGTCACCTGGACACCACGGAATCACTGCCAGAGGTCTGGGATTTCCTACGAGGATTCGTCCAGGACTACGACGCGATGATCTTCACGATGAAGGAGTACGTGAAGGGCGCGATCGAAGGGCCGGAGCTCGCTGTCATACGGCCTGCCATCGACCCCACGAGTACTAAGAATGCGGAGATATCGCCTCAAGTTGTTCGAGAGGTGTTGGACCGCTACGAGATCGACCCCGACAGGCCCATCATCGCGCAGATATCCCGGTTCGATCCGTGGAAAGACCCTCTGGGAGTGATCGACGTCTACCGGATACTCAAGACCACGCGCCCTGAGCTCCAGCTCATCATGGTCGCGTCCATGGCCAACGATGACCCGGAAGCGTGGTCGCTCTATGAACGTATCGTCCGCAAAGCAGGGGAAGACTTCGATATACACGTCCTAACCAATCTCAACGGCGTCGGCAACTTGGAGGTCAATGCTTTTCAAAGCGCGGCCGATGTCCTTATGCAGAAGTCGATCCGTGAAGGCTTCGGCCTGGTCGTCGCTGAGGCGCTCTGGAAAGGCAAGGCCTTCGTCGGCAGTCCCGCTGGTGGTATCCCCATGCAACTCGCTGGCGGCCGCGCAGGGCGGGTGGCGGAGAGTACGGAGGAATTTGCCCGGTGCATCGGCGAGCTCCTGGACGATCCACCCGTGCGGGCCGCTCTCGGACATGCGGGCCGTGAGCACGTCCGAGAGAACTTTCTCACGACGCGGCTCCTTGAAGACCACTTGCGCCTCATGAACCTCCTGGCCGGGCCTGACGGCTTGCAGCGCAACGGCAAAAGTCCTGCCACCCGGAAGCGAGGGGCCAAAGCTTAAGTGACCTCCCTCACCTCACTATACGTAGGCATCGACGTCGGCGGAACCAAGACTCTAGCGGTCGTCGGCGATGCCAGCAGCCGCATACTGGGCCGCGCCGTCAACCCTTCGCGAGCTGACCAAACAGCTGACGTCATCCTCGATGTCATCGCGCAGACAGCACACGAAGCCACAACAGACGCCAGCGTTGATCTGGCGTCCATCAGAGCAGCGGGCATCGCCTCCGCAGGCGCGATCGACGCTCGTCGCGGGATCGTGGTCTCGTGCCCTCAGATGCCCCACGTAGCGAGCGCTCCCTTCGTTTCGATGTTCCGCGAACGATGGGATATCCCAACGGTCATAGGCAACGACGCCAACCTCGCGGGTCTCGCCGAGCAGCGATTCGGCGCGGGAAAAGGTGCCCAGAATTTCCTCTTTATCACGATTAGTACTGGCATCGGCGGCGGGGTCGTCCTGAACGGCGAGGTCTTCACCGGCACGTCGGGCTTCGCTGGTGAGATTGGCCACATCACTGTCGACACGCATGGCCCCTACGGCCGCAGCCGCACGCCAGGTGCCTGGGAGTCCCACTGTTCCGGCACCGCGCTCGCCAGAATCACCAACGAGCGCATCGCCGCCGGTGAGCACTCATCGCTCGAATCGCAAGGCGAAGACCTGGACGCCATCGCCATCTTCGACGCCCTTCGCGCAGGCGATGCCCTCGCCTCGTCGGTCGTAACCGACGCCATTGAGCATATGGGCACTGCCCTCACTAGCATCGTCAATCTCCTCGACCCCGAGATCATCGTAATCGGCGGCGGGCTCTCCAACGAGTGGGAAGCCTATATCGCTCCCTCTGTGGAGCGGATGCGCGGGCTGAGTTTCGCGGATATGGGTAAGCAAACGCGAGTCGTTCCACCTGACCTTGGGGTCGACGCGGGCGCCCTCGGAGCTATCGCCCTTGCAGCGAGCCACGCCTGACCCGTGTTCAAACAGGCCCGTATCGCCTTGGTACTCCTCGCCGCCCTCCTCATGCTTGCGGCTTGCAGCAACTCGCCCGCAACCCCCTCCCCCACGCCTACCATCGGGCCGCCTACTGCGACGCCAACTCTATCTCCGCCGACACCCACCCCGACGCCTCAACCACCATCAGTAAGCGAAGCCCTCGCCAACGCCAGCGCGGCGCTGGCCGAGCTCGACGCGCACCGCTTTTCGCTCAGCGTGACTCAAGCGAACGCGCCGCAGATGGATGCCTCAGGCATCTGGATCGCCCCGGGCTCCTACGACGTCTCTATCTCGCTGCCGGTCTGCCCTCCCTCAGTTCCGGGTGCCCCAAGCCCCAGTGATTGTCTGTTCCTGCCTGTCTATCGTGAACTCAAGAGCGAGGGTATCGTCTATGGTCGACCTCCCACAGATTCGGACGGCGAGTGGGCCTCCGGAAGCGAACTCAGCCGCTTCGACCTCGGATTCCTCAACGAAGAACTCTCACCCGCTCAACACTTGCTTAACACCATCGACTTTACCGGAGAGGTCTTCGTGAGCGAAGGGAACGTCGATGGCACTCCCTCCTACCAGATCATCGTTACTCGCGGGTCAGACCAGGCCACATGGGTGCACATCAAACGAGACTCCAGCGCCCTACTGACGGTCGTTCTTACCTCTGGTGAATCAAAGCAAGCGTGGGGTTTCACGAGTCACGACGAAGCGCTGGCCATCCCACAACCTGTCGCCAACGACACCATCGACCCTCTCGAGTGGCTAGAGCGTAAGACCATACGGCTGGTCGAGGATGATCCCAGCTTCGCGACGGTGTCGCTCAGGCCCTTCTCAGGCACCGATGCACCGACAGTGAGCGTTCTGGCCAAGGCCCTCTCAACGGGGACAGCGATTCATCATGACGATTTCCAGACGACGGGCCGCGTTCTTACAGTTCACTTCACCGATGGCAGCCGTTTCACCGTGAGTCAGGCCGCCCGTAAAGCCACGGATACACGAGTTGCGGACCACTGGTTCCTCGGCGCGCCCTCTCCCATCGTGGTTCGCTCTGCGAAGCTCACCAGTTGGTGGTCCGCGATCGACGACCACTTCGCAACCGTAGTCGTCGTCGTCTGGCCTGACAGCCTGGCCCTCGACGAACCCGCGCGCTTCTCCGGCCAGGGATGGCCTGACGAAATAGTCGTCCTCAGCACCGATGTTGACGGGCATAAAGTAGAGTTCGGCGAGGCTAGAACCGCCCAAGGCGGTTGGGAATGGGAAGGCCCTGTGCCCGAGGGCGTTCAACCGGGCCTCAGGGAGTTCCGAGCCAGCGTGAAGCATCCAGCAACCTTCGAGCGCCGCCCGGAGACCAAGAGAATCGCCGTGCGCGTACCCGCCGCCTTTGCGGTCGACGGTCGCCAGGTCCACGTGGTCTACGCGACCGACGGCCCATCGCCCCTCCCCGCCGGCGCTCCTCTCTGGGTTGGCAGACCGGAACACCATGACTCCATCCTAAGATTGCTCTCAACTATCAATGACGCCGCGAAGGTTGACGCACCATCGACCGACGTCGACCACACCAGCTCCTTGCACATCGGCCACGCGGACGGCACCGAGACGTTGCTGCACTTCGCCGGGGACTGCGGCGTGGTTACACCAACGACCGTCTGCAGTGACAATCGCTGGACCCTTTCACATGTGAATCAGAACGGCACCCAGACCAGCCCTACCACCGCAATCGACTCATCCCACCTATCGGCCTGGTGGCGGCAGCTCACCATAATCATGCCACCGGTGGAGCCCCTCGTGATCCCGGAGGCCATCGGCACATCGGACGTGATCACCATCTCAGGACAAGGCTGGCCCACCGGCGACGGGTTGACCATCCAGATCACTGGCCAGGCAACGGAACTGGTTACTGCTTATGTGAGTCTGTATTTCGGTGGCTACTCGACCTCCATCGACCATCTGACATCGCGTCCTGGGCCTCTAGAGATCACGGTCAAAGGAACGGGCGCAAATGCCCCGAGCGTTACCCGTTCCACGCGGTACCCTTAGATTGTTCCTTCCGTGCTGCAACCGCCACGCGCCCACCCTGGTATAATCGGGGCGCCGCCTGCGCCTATCTCTAGCGTGGGCCAGAGTTTGTACGCCGTGTTTCGTGATCAACGAGCATACCCCCCACGGTGAGAGGGATTTTCTTGCCCGCATACGGAATCATCGGAGCCCAATGGGGCGACGAAGGCAAAGGCAAGGTCGTCGATTTCCTGTCTGAGCGCGCGGACTTTGTCGTTCGTTTCTCAGGTGGCAACAACGCTGGCCACACCGTCATCAACGATAAGGGGGAGTTCGCGCTCCACCTCGTACCCGCTGGTATCTTCTGGCCACATTGTTTTTCGGTCATCGGCCCCGGCGTCGTCATCGATCCCCAAGCGCTGCTGGATGAGATCGATAATCTCGAATCTCGCAGCGTAGACACTAGTGGCCTCCTAATCAGCGATCACGCTCACGTCGTCATGCCCTACCACGTCCAGCTAGACCGGCTGGAAGAGGCCGCGCGGGGCGAGCACGCCATCGGCACGACCGGCCGTGGCATCGGTCCCGCATATGTCGACAAGACAGCCCGTGCGGGCATCCGCATCGGCGACCTCCTCGACCCTCCCTATCTAAAAGAACGATTGACCAGTGTCGTCGCCGCCAAGAATCTGGTGCTCACCAAGGTCTACGACTCTGACCCAATCGATCTCGACGCCCTGTACGAGCGGTGCATAGCATTCGGCGCTAAGCTAGAGCGCTACGTTACTTCCGTCGAGCAACGGGTGAGCGACGCACTGGTGCGAGGCGAGCGGGTCGTTCTCGAAGGCGCACAGGGCGCGCTCCTGGACCTGGATCACGGCACCTACCCGTACGTCACCTCATCGTCGGTGTCGATCGGAGGCGCGTGCACCGGCCTTGGGATACCGCCGCAGAAGATCGAGAGCATCATCGGCGTGTTCAAGGCTTACTCCACTCGCGTGGGTGCGGGCCCGATGACCTCCGAGCTCAATGACGCCACCGGAGAACATATCCGCGAGGTCGCACAAGAGTACGGGGCCACGACCGGCCGCGCCCGCCGTGTCGGCTGGTTCGACGCCATAGCGGCAGCTCACAGCGCGGCCATCAACGGCTTCACTTCCGCTGTCCTTACCCGCCTCGACGTTCTCGACGGCATGCCCAGCATCCAGATTTGCATCGCCTACGAGGCAGACGGCAAGCGCTACGATCGCTTCCCCAGCCTCCCTGGCCTGCTAGCGCGGGCGAAGCCCGTCCTTGAAGAGATGCCCGGATGGAGCACGCCGACGGCAGGCGTGACCGACATCAATGAACTACCGTCAGAAGCGCGGGCCTACGTCGATCGCATCCAAGAGATTATCGGGTGTCCAATCGACCTCATCTCGACAGGCCCAAAGAGACATGAGAGCATCACCGTCCGGGCCATCGTGCCAGACGCGCCCGTGGCGTAAGGCCCGCAGGATCACGGACGCTATGATCCAATCAACGGCGCAACAAGCGAACTAGCGAAAAGGGGAGCAACAGATGAAGATCGGATTCTTCGACGACTGGACCCTCGGTGTGGTCAAGAACGACACCCACATCGTGGACGTGTCAGAGGCGCTAGAGGGCGTGCACGCCCACGGCCCACAGGAACTCATCAAGCTCATCATCGCCAACTGGGATCAGGTGAAGGACGCTTTCCAGAACCTGGCTAACGTCTCCGAGGGCAAACCTCTCAGCGAGGTTAAGATGCGCCCCCCCATTCCGAGGCCTGACAAGATTGTCTGCATGGCAGTGAATTACCTTGAGTACGGCCAGCGCCCGATGCCCCACATTGACGCCTTCCTCAAGGACTCCGATTGCGTGATTGGCGACGGCGACACCATTATCCTTGATGCCGAGGCACCCGCAACGATCTTCCACCACGAAGCTGAGCTCGCCGTCATCATCGGCCAGGACGCTGAGAACAAAGTCGACCAGAAGGATGCTTTGGACTACGTCTTCGGCTACACCGGTTTCATCGACGTTTCAGCCCGCAACATCGGCCCCGAGGGCCGCCCGAGCTTCTTTCAGACGAAATCGTGGCGTACGTTCGGACCCATGGGCCCCTTCATCATCACCAAGGACGAGATCGACGACCCCCAGAACATCGACCTGGCCATCACGGTCAACGATGCTGGCCGCCAATCATTCAACACGTCGGACATGGCGCACCCGGTTGCGGAGTGCATCGAGTTCGCCACCCGGCAGTTCCCGCTTCACGCGGGGGACATCATCAGCACCGGCACCAACCACCAGGGCCTCGGCGCCCTCCAGAACGGCGACACGCTCAAATTCGAGGTCAGCAACGTTGGCTCGATAACGCTAAACGTCACTGACGCGCTGAACCGAGAGTGGGATCGCGGAGTCGACGAAGAGATGGCAGCCCGCGCACGCAACGCGACAGCCTAGTCGCCGGGCACAAGCTACACAAAAGGGCCCGCCGATGATCGGCGGGCCCTTTTTCTCGCACCGGATCTTCTCGACTGCACCCAATCCCAACTGACTCGCATCCCACTGAATGCAGGACACCGCAGCGGCCTAGCAGACGACTCAAGGGGATGCCTGATGCCAGCAGTAGCAATCGGAGCACGGGGGATCCTCGCAGAGATTGCAACCGTAGCCTGCGACAAGGCCGGCACCACTGGCGGATGTCCGGACCTGCTTCGACGCTGCTGAAGAAGCCGTAGTGGTGGCGCTAAACGTTTGCTAGCGCCTGCCAAGCGGGCCAGCCATCTGCTGGGCCGCGACTATGCGTTGGTATCGCTGGTCCATGCGCTACACGTCGCTCCAAAGCGACGCGTTAGTCAAGACTTCATTCACCACTATAATCCCAGGACTATGACAAACGCTCAAAACATCAAGGTCGTGGTGCACGGTGCGGCAGGTCGCGTGGGGCGAGAGGTGCTGCGCGCGGTGGACGCTGCGCCCGATATGACCCTCGTCGCGGCCATCGACCGCATACCCCAGAACGAGCTCGAGCCCCTGCCAACCAACGTTCCTTACTATACCGATGCTCGCACGGGCTACATCGCTGCCGAGGCGGACGTGGTCGTGGACTTCTCCGTCGCGGCCGCCAGCTTCCCTATGATCCCGTTAGCGCTCGCGGCAGGCACGCGGCCCGTCATTGGCACCACTGGCTTTACGCAGGATCAGATCGCGTACCTCGGCGCGCAGTGTCAGGAACACAATCTTGGCGGCCTACTCGCCCCCAATTTCACCATCGGCGCTGTCCTCCTCGGCACGCTTGCCGCCATGGCCGCACCGTACTTTGAGTACGTCGACGTCTATGAAGAGCACCACGAGATGAAGGTAGACGCGCCCTCGGGCACGGCCCTCGGCCTCGCCAAATCCATCGCCGACGCCCACCCGGAGGCATTCCAGCACAACGACCCCGAACGCGAACCTCTCGAAGGAACTCGCGGCGGAAACTACAACGGCATCAGCATCCACAGCTCTCGCATGCCCGGGCGCATGGCCCACCACCAGGTCACGTTCGGCGGCCCTGGGCAGACACTGACGCTCCGGCACGACACGAACAACCGTGAGTGCTACATGCCCGGAGTGCTGCTCGCCGTCCGCAAAGTCATGGGCCTCAGAGGGCTAACGGTTGGGTTGGACAAGCTCATGGGGTTAGCGGGCTAGGTTCTCGCACCGCTGGGGCTGTATCACGGCAACCTTGTCGCCTCACGCTAATGGTCATGCTCGCCATGTTGCGTCCCGACCACTAACGTCATAGTCGCGAGAACAACTGATGGCTCCGGCCTCTAGCCACGGTTACACTAGGTGCGCCGAAACGATCCCGTTCTTGTACTGATAGAGGCCCGCAATGAGCCGAAGCGTCCCGGAATCGGCCTGGAGTGCACCGTGAGTAACCCGCGAGTAGCCATTGTTGGCGCCACCGGCGCCGTGGGCCGAATAGCCCTGCAGATCCTAGAAGAGCGCGGATTCGCCATGGACGCCCTGCGGCTCACCGCGTCGCCTCGCTCCATCGGTAAGACTATGACATATGGGGGCCAGGAGGTCACCATCGAGGCGACCACAGCCGACCTCCTTGCGGAATGCGACATCGCTTTCGTGTCTGCCAACGACGACATCTCCCAGCAAATCGGCCTCCTAGGCCCTCAGCAGGGCTGCGTAGTCATCGATGACAGCGGTGTCTGGCGCATGGACCCATCCGTGCCCCTCGTGGTGCCTGAGATCAATGCGGACGACGTGGACGGCCACAAGGGTGTTCTTGCCATCCCCAACTGCTCAACCACGCCCCTCGCCATGACCCTTGCGGCCCTTGGTGCAAACAACCCGGTCAAGCGCGTGATCGCGTCGACGTACCAATCGGTATCCGGTACCGGCTCAGCCGCAGTGGCGGAATTGAACACGCAAGCCGCGCAGGTTCTCGCAGGCAAGCCCACCACAGCGGCGGCGTACCCTCACCAGATAGCGTTCAACGTGCTCCCCCACATTGGCTCACTCAAAGAGGACGGCTACTACTCCGAAGAGGTGAAGATGCGGCAGGAAACGCAGAAGATCCTGCACCAACCTGACATCGCCATCTCCACCACCTGCGTCCGTGTGCCGGTGCCCATCTGCCACAGCGAAACGGTCAACATCGAGTTCGATCGCCCGTTTGACCCAGACGAAGCACGCTCGTTACTTGCAGCGTTCCCTGGGATCATCGTCGTCGACGACCCGGCCAACGCAAAGTACCCCATGCCCATCGATGCGTCCGGCACCGACGAGACGTACGTCGGCCGGATCCGCCAAGACTCCTCCCACCCGAACGGGCTGGCCCTCTGGATCGTGTCCGACAATCTGCGCAAAGGCGCGGCGACCAATGCGATCCAGATTGCCGAAGAGGTCGTCAAGCGCGGTGCATGGCTCCGCGAGCACGTCTAGCCCCCGCGCTCAGTTCTCGCAACCTGTGCTCCATGAGGGAGAGGCCTATGACGGGGGCTTCGCCCCCGTCATAGGCCTCTGGGCGCTTGCGGGTGCCCCTGGTCAACGTTAGAGTTTCTCGAACAGCGCAAGGAGTCCCTGGATGGCGAGCATTGGAAGACTGCTGACAGCGATGGTCACTCCGTTCGACGCAAGCGGTGAGGTTGACTACGCCCAGGCCAGGCTCCTCGCCAAAGCGCTCGTCGCATCCGGCAGCAATGGGCTCGTTGTCACCGGAACCACTGGTGAAAATCCCTCCCTTTTCCACGAGGAGAATTACCGGCTTTGGTCTGAAGTCAAAGAGGCCGTTGGGGATACCGCGACGGTCGTCGCGGGCTCAGGCACCAACGGTACGGGAGAAGCGATCAAACTCTCCCAGGACGCTGCACGCGCCGGCGTCGATGCCCTGCTCCAGGTCGTGCCGTACTACAACAAGCCCACGCAAGAAGGGCTCTTCCGGCACTTCACTGCCCTCGCCGAGGCCACTCCGCTGCCGAACATTCTCTACAACGTCCCTTCTCGGACCTCCACCAACATGACCGCTGAGACGACATTGCGCCTCTCGCAGGTTGCCAATATCATCGGCATCAAAGAAGCCGCCGATGACCTCTCGCAGGTCGGCGCCATCATCCGGGGCGCCCCCAACGGCTTCCGAGTCTGGAGCGGCAACGACAGCGACACCTTCGCCCAGATGTGCGTTGGAGGTTACGGCGTCGTCAGCGTCGCATCCCACCTCGTGGGCAACCAGATCAAACGCATGATTGACCTCACGGTCGCCGGTGACCTGGCCGCTGCCGCAGCGGAACACCGACGCCTCCTGCCTCTCTTCAAGGGCCTCTTCGTGATCACCAGCCCGATTCCCATCAAGTACTGCATCAACAGAGCGGGCTTCAACGTCGGCGGCCTCCGCCTACCCCTGCTGGACGCCGACCCAGCCACGGCAGCGTTCCTGGACAATCTCATGGCCGGTTACCAGGTAGACCTGCCCACCCCCGATGCCGCAGTCAACGTGTTGTCGAATTAGGCGACCGTCTCGCGTCCTAGGAACGCCGTCGCGACGCCCGCCGCCAGGATTACCCCTCCGATGACCACGAATGCCACCGGTATACCAAACGGCACCGCCAACGCGCCCACCACCAGCGGCCCGATCAGTTGACCCAGGTTCATAGTCGCCTGCCACGTGCCCAAGAAGTACCCTCGCCGCTCCACAGGCGCTAGATCCATCGCGTAGGTCTGCACTGTATTGCTCCCGACAGCCTCCCCTACACCGAACGCCACCGCTGCCGCCAAAGCGATCATCAGGCCTGTCATGCCCGCCACTAGGAACAATGACAGCCCGATAACTAGCAACCCGACCACCAGCATCGGCTTGCGGCCCCGCCAGTCCACCAGCGCTCCGACCGGCAGAGCCACGAGCATCGCTGCAACGCCTGACGCGCTGATTAGGTTCCCCACAACGGTGAGACTGAGGCCCGCTGCCTCCGCCTGCACCGGAAAGAATGTCCTGAATGCACCGGGCCCCTGCGTCACCAGACCCAAAGCCAACGTAATCATCCCCAACGCCATAAAATCCCGGGTTCGGAACACCGACAAGTCCGGCAGTAGCCTCGCGCGCCGCCCTGGAGCCGCTGGCTGCACTGTCGGCGCCTCGGAGGGCGACCGTGTCTCCTTGATAAGCAAGATTACGATGACGACGATCACCACTTTGGTCGCGGCTATGAACAGGAAGACCGAGGCCAAATCAAACAGCTCCGCTACGAGTCCGCCCGCCGCAGGCCCTGCCAGGATGCCGATGCGCATCGAAGTGTTACGCAGCGCCACACCTCGCCCTCGGTTCGCGACGCGCGTGAAGTCGGCAAGCAACACCGACGACCCCGTGACCCAAACGGCAACACCGAAGCCGGAAATCAGCTCCAGCGCCAGGAAAGGGGGATAGCTGGTGGTGTACGCCTGTGCGGCCAGCGCACCTCCGTGCAGGATCGCGCCTGCGGCGACGACCGGCCGCCTACCAATGCGGTCGGCCAGCACCCCCGCGAACGGCGCACCGAACATTCTCGGCGCAGCGCTGAACGCCGACACGAGCCCGACCAGGAAGATGGAGCCACCGAACGAGTACGCGTATAGCGGGCGCACCATCCACAGCGCACCGGTGCCGAAGCCCCACAGGAAGAATACGGAAAACACAGGCAAGGCCGCGAGGCTCAGCAACCCACCATTGGAACCAGCGGAATCGCTCTGAGCCATGGGATCCTTCTGCAAAGTGCGTTCAGATAGTATTGGAAGCCGCTGCGGCGCGGATTCTATCCGGCGGGCCATAGCCTCACAAACCCTGGTAGCTGGTGCAGATGCGAATCGTCGGATGGAACATCCGCGCCGGAGGTGGGCGCCGCATCAAGCAGATCGCGTCCCAGCTGTGGGACTGGCGTCCTGACATCATTGCCCTCTCCGAATTCCGTGGCACTGCGCCCAGCGAGTGGCTCGCGCAAACCCTAGCGGACGTCGGCCTCCTCTACCAGCTCACGACTGCCCGCGCCAGCCTACCTGCTTGCAACGCGCTCCTCGTTGCAAGCCATTGGCCAGCGACCGTTATCCCCATCCGATCGCTCCCGCATCCCCGCGAGCGCATTCTCCCTGTTCACGTCGCCGCCCCTTCGCCAATCAGCATCCTCGCGGTCCACGGGCCTCTGGGTGCGACGGGAGTGCGACGCCCGTTCAACGCGACGATTCTCACGCAGTTGCGCAATTGGAAGCGCGCGCCAGGCATGCTCATCGGTGACACCAACACGGGGAAGCGAGGCATCGACGAAGAATCGCCCGTGTTCGACGCTCGCGATGATGCGTGGATGGACGGCATGGCCGAAACGGGCTGGCCCGATTCCTTCAGGCATTTCCACGGGGACCGGCAAGCCTACACGTGGTACTCACCCAACCGAGGCAACGGCTTCCGCCTCGACGAAGCGTTCATCCATCGATCACTTTTGCCCAGTGTTGCCAGCGTCGAGTACCACTGGGCGGCCGACTCCACGAGTCGCCGTGATGCTGTCAGCGACCACGCGGCCATCGTGGTCGATCTAGCCGACGAGCGCTAACCCAACAGCCAGAGCAGTGCCAAGGCAATGATGATCAGGCCATAGGACACAGATAGCCCTGTCAGGAACTCTGACCCGCCCGCTTCCTTCAGTCTGGCGCGTGCCACGCTGGTCGTCGCGGCGGCAACCACGGCGCCCACCAGCGCCGTCCAAGCTCCGGCGATAGCCCCGTTCCCCGCCGAGGTGAACCTGTCGAGGTCGGCGCCGTCACCGAAGAACGCGGACAACGCTGCGCCAGCCGCCATTCCTACTGGCAACGACAGCACCAGCCACAGTACGAATCTCTTGGTGAACGACACGGGTATCTCCCTGGAGCATTCTTCCTAGATATACGTAGAGACGCGACATGTCGCGTCTCTACGTTCTTGCTTGATCCAAACTGGGGAGCCCCGTTTAAGATGCGCACTCCCGCGCTTGGCGTGAGTCGACTAGCGGGGTCGCGAGGGCCTGCGATCGCGGTCACCGCCACCACCACCACCGTTGCCACCAGCAGAGGCCCTAACCTTCTCAGGGTCGGCGCCTTCGAGGATCGCTCGGTGCGACAGGTTCACCCTGCCCATGCGATCGACCTCAATCACCATAACCTCGAGCTCATCGCCCATCTTGACCACTTCCTCAACGCTTCCCACCCGGGTCGTGGCGAGCTCGCTGATGTGCACGAGTCCTTCCTTGCCGGGAAGCATTTCGACGAAAGCGCCGAAGTTCATCAGCCGCGTCACCTTTCCGGTGTAGCGTTGACCGACCTCGACGTCCTTCGTCAGACCTTCGACCATCCTGATTGCGGCGTCGGCAGACTCGGCGTCGGAAGAGCCGATGGTGACAGTACCGTCGTTGTCGATGTCTACCGTCGCACCCGTGGCCTCGACGATGCCGCGAATGGTCTTACCACCAGGCCCGATCACCGCGCCGATCTTATCGACCGGGATTTGGATACGGGTCATACGCGGCGCATTCTCGTTGAGCTCGGGCCGCGGCGCAGAGATTGTCTCCAGCATGTGCCTGAGGATGAACAACCGGCCTTCCTTGGCCTGCGCCAGGGCCGTCCTGAACACGTCCATGCTGATACCCGAGGCCTTGATGTCCATCTGGAGGGCAGTGATGCCGTCCGCAGTTCCCGCGACCTTGAAGTCCATGTCACCCATGAAGTCTTCGACGCCCTGGATATCCGTCAGAACCTGGAAGGTGCCATCGTCGTCGGTCATCAACCCCATGGCCACACCGGACACGGGAGCCTTGATCGGCACGCCAGCATCCATGAGCGACAGGGTGCTACCGCACACGCTACCCATGGACGTGCTGCCGTTGGAGCTGAGGGCCTCGGATACCAAACGGAACGCGTAGGGAAATTCAGACTCGTCCGGGATGACCGGAGCGAGCGCGCGCTCTGCAAGCGCGCCGTGACCTATCTCGCGACGGCCGGTGTTTATACGGCGGGCCTCACCGGTCGAGTACGGCGGGAAGTTGTAATTGTGCATGTAGCGCTTGGTGTCTTCAGGACTCAGTCCATCGAGCCTCTGCTCCATATTCCTGGGACCGAGCGTGGCCACCGTGAGGATCTGCGTCTCGCCACGCTGGAACAATGCCGAACCGTGGGTCCTCGGTAGCAGGCCAACTTGACTCGACAGCGGCCTAATCTCAGTCAGGCTGCGCCCGTCGGGGCGCTTCTTCTCGTAAAGGATTTTGGAGCGAATGACCTTCTTGAGAACGTCGTCGAACGCCTTCGCAACGACGGGCCGACCCCACTCTTCGGCTAACTCGTCGAATGCCTTGGCCTCGACTGCCTTGATCTCATCGTTGCGCTCACCGCGGCCCTCGCCACGATCAACCATGCCTTCGAGACCGGCCTTGGCGATGGCCTCGACCTTCGCCAACAGGTCAGCGTCCGTGGGTTCAGCAACCTTGACCTCGACCTTCGCTTTGCCGATCTCAGCCACCAGCTTGTCCTGGAGCTCAATGATCTTGACGTTGGTTTCCTGCCCGACGCGAAGGGCATCGAGAACCACGTCTTCCGTGATCTCTTTGGCACCTGACTCAATCATGATGATTGCGTCGCGGGCGCCGGCAATCGTCAGGTCCAGCTTGGAGCGCGTAAGCTCCTCGAACGTGGGGTTGACCACGAGCTCCCCGTCAATATAGCCCATGCGCGTCGCGGCGACGGGACCATTGAACGGGATCTGCGAGATCGACAACGCAGCAGATGCACCGATGATCGTCATGATGTCTGGCTGGTTAACGTGATCCACCGACAGGATCGTTGAGATCACCTGCACCTCGTTGCGCATGCCTTTGGGGAAGCGCGGGCGAAGTGGGCGGTCGGTGAGCCGCGCCGCAAGCGTGGCTTCGGTGGTGGGGCGGCCTTCACGCCGGAAGAAGCTTCCGGGGATGCGGCCAACGGCGTACAGGCGTTCTTCGTACTCAATGGTGAGCGGGAAGAAGTCCATACCTTCACGGACACCGCCCATAACGGCGGTGACCAGAACGACGGTGTCGCCGTAGCGGATCACGGCGGCGCCGTGCGCCTGCGGGGCGAGCAAACCGGTTTCGATGGACAGCGTTCTTCCACCGATCTCTATCTCATGCTTTGTGGGCATATCAAACTACTCCTCTTCTTTTGCCATGGCGGCGAGGAGAAGCTGGCACGTTCGATGCTTTAGGAGCTTCCGGGTATAGCAATGTAGCACCCAGTGGGTGCTACATTATATCGAGCTACCTGCGGAGGCCGAGCCTACTGATCACCGTACGGTAGCGCGCCACGTCTTCGTTAGCTAAGTAACGAAGCAGGCGACGCCTCTGGCCTACCAGCTTCAACAGACCTCTGCGCGTTGCCTGGTCCTTGTGATTGCTGCGGAGGTGATCAGTCAGCCCGCGGATACGTTCGGACAGGAGAGCCACCTGTACTTCGGTGGAACCGGTGTCATCCGGCTTGGCCTGGTACTCTCCGATTATTCGCTGCTTGGTCGCGGTGTCTAGCATTCTTCTCTTTTCGCGGCCTACTGTGTTCTTCCGCTCTCTCTTATTTCACAGGTAAGTATACACAATATCAGCCGCGTCAGTGAAGCGGCCTTAGTCCTCTTTGACACGGCATCAGCAACGTATAATCAAGGCCTCATGCTACAAATTGGCGCGATCGCACCCGATTTCACCGGCCACCTTGATGATGGGTCGACGTTCAACCTGTCGGACTGGGTCGGCTTCAAGCACGTAATTCTCTACTTTTACCTCAAGGATTTCACCAAGGGGTGAACCATTGAATCGAGTGGCTTCCGTGATATACATGAAGCCATCGTGTCGCTGGACGGGATGATCGTCGGGATCAGCCCAGACTCCGTGGATAGCCATCGCCGTTTCCGCGAATCCCTCGGCTTGCCCTATCCATTGCTGTCCGATCCCGACAAACGCGTGAGTCGACTTTACGACGTCAAACGAAGCCTGCCACTGCTTCCCAACAAGCGCGCTACCTACATCGTGAGCAAAGCCGCCGTGATCAGTGGCGCTTACCATCACGAGCTCGCCTTCGGCCAGCACAAGAACGACGTGCTGGAAGGACTTCGTTCACTAGGCGGTGGCGGGTAGCTTTGAGCAAGGACGTCGGTAGCAACTACCAACCACTCACGCGGAATCGGCATTTCTCGCGGAGGTCGTCGAAAATCAAATCTAATGAACCCTGATCATTCACGTGCCCGAGCGTCAATACCTTACAACTGACTGCCTACCTACGACCGCAGCGGTGGAATCCTGTGATTCGGATTATGGCGATCACGGATGGCTCGGCATCGCGAGCATCAGCGTCAAGCGCGGAAAAGACGGTCATGTCACCCGTAGGTGCGTTCAGTTGAACAATTTCTAATACGATGACCCGACGCGCATCTGCAGGCAAGACGACCGCTGGCGGCTCTTCGTGGTGTGCCAAGGGGTTAATCACATCTTCGGTCTGGGACACCAGGACAAGAACTTCATCCGCGCGAATCTCGATTCTTGCATGGACTACACATCCACTATGACCGACGCGAAGATCACTCCGAACCTCCAGGACGCGGAACAACTTGAGACGATATACGCCCAGTTCCCGGCGGTGACAAGGTCAAAGGCGACGGCGGCAATGGCCGCGGTAAAGGCAAGCCAAGCGCGCTGAACGTCTATCCTTATGGCCCGCCGCATGACTCACTAATCCTTGGGACACACGATCCACGATGAAACTCCGCCTCCTCATGCTCACCACCGTCGTTATCACCACAGTCGCGGGGTGCGCGGACGGTGCCACGCCCAGCCCAACGCCTAGTTCATTCGTTGACATGTACCTCGAGCTCGGCAATCCGTTTAATCTGCCTCTGACGAATTCGGCATTGCTGTCCACGAACGACCAGCCCTACCGCCTCGACTTCACGAACATCGTGTCTGACTCCCGGTGCCCCGTTGGCACCGAATGCCTGCGGCCTGACGTTGCGATCGTCGAGGTCACCCTGACAGACCTAGGGACCAACGCTGATCCTGTGACGCACCTGTTGTTCTTCGACTCGGGACCGTCCGAGACAATCGTAGGACCATTCACAATCCAAGTACTCGCGCTGGCCCCTCCTGCTGAGCAGGTAAGGTCCCCCGACGACTACCTCTTGACGCTGGTAGCCAAGGCGATTCCGACGGCCAGTAACCTCGATGTACAGATGATCTCGTCCGCCACGAACGTACAGGTCGGGGATCGAGTGACCTACACCGCGACCGCTGCGGGAGTGTCTCGTGCTCAGTACACGTTGACGGTCAATGGTGTGGTCGTCGGCATCACACGCTTCGATGGGGCTCTAATTCGTGAGGCGCAAACACAGATGGTCGAGCTCATCGACTGGACAGCAGACGCCAGTAGCGCGTCATGGACTGTTGAGGTACTTGCCGTAGGAGAGTTTCAGATGGAGGCTTCAATTTCGGGCTCGGTCGATGGAACGTCCGTGTTAGGCGCTGGTAGCTTGACGGTGTCCGGCAACTAGTTTCGGGCTCGTGCCTTCGCTGGCTATTTGGAGGTTCGATGGGCCACAGCCTCCGGTGACAGGATTCGCCGCGTTGCGCACCCCTACTCGTTGCCGTACAGTGCGCCGCATCTCGAACGGAGGCCCTACTCATGAAGATCGTCCGCGTGGAAGCCACCACACACAACGTCGCCGTGCCCGTCCCCCTGATGGACGAGCCCGTGATGCGACCGCTGGTGTTCTGTTCCGTCGAAACCGACGAAGGAATCACCGGCTATGGCATATCAGGCCCCATCCAACGCCACGCAGTGCGTGAGCTCATCAATCGCGAGATTGCACCACGCGTTATTGGCGCAGATCCGTTCGAGACCGAGCGCATCTGGCAAGACCTGTACATCGAGCTCAACCCGCGCTCGCAAACCGGCGCCTGGAGTTCCGCGGTCAGCGCTCTCGACATCGCACTCTGGGATATCAAGGGCAAGAAGACGGGCCAACCTGTGTGGCGGTTGCTTGGTGGCGCGCAGAAGACGGTTCCGGCATACATCACCTTTGGCCTGCCGGAGTACTCAGTCGAACAACTCGTCGAGGTCGCCAAATCGTTCGTAGCGCAGGGAGAGGACAAGCTCAAGATGGTAGTTGGAGTCGCAGGCAACCATCAGGCAGTACGTGAGGACTCAGCGCGGGTACACGCCGTACGCGACGCGATCGGACCCAACGTACAACTCTCCATCGACGCGAACTACATGTTCCAATTCAACAACGCTCTCAAGCTGGCGAAGATGATCGAAGAGTGCGACATCGAGTGGTTCGAGGAGCCGATCTGGGGCAACGATGCGCCTATGCTCCACGACTTGCGCATGCGCACATCCATCCCCATCTCGGCGGGGCAGAACGAAGGCCACAAGTTCCGGATTCGTGAGTTGCTTGTCCACAACTCCGTCGATCTGCTCCAACCGAACGTCGTGTACTGCGGCGGGTACACGGAGGGGGCGAAAATAGCGGCGATGGCACAGGCGTTCAATCTACCCATCGCCAACGGAGGTGGCTGGCCGCATCACAACATGCACCTGCAGGCCGCCATGGCCAACGGCTGGCGAGTGGAGTACCACTACGTAATGTGGAAGGCTGGCGACATCCTGTTTGATGGCACCATAGGGCCGGATAAGGGCACGGTGACGCTATCTGAGCGCCCCGGCCTCGGCCTCGAACCCAAGTGGGACGCGCTCAAGGAGTACCAAGAGTAAGATTCCCTCGACAGTAACGAAAAGCGGGGCCTCTTTCGGGGCCCCGCTTTTTATTAGCGCTCGGTCTGCGCGTTCTAGATCGCGGCCAACCCGTGATCGCCGGTCCTGACGCGTACGGCATCTTCAACCTGCGAAACGAAGATCTTTCCGTCTCCGATCGCTCCTTCGCCAGCGCCCTTAGCCGAAGCGACAATGGCTGCCACGATGGCGTCCTTCTGGTCGTCGTTCACGACTGTTCTGATCAATGTCTTCGGCACCGTCGACCGCGTGGCCATCTGGCCACCACGACCCACGAATACCTCAACTCCGTGCTGCCGGCCTTGGCCGGTGATGTTGTAGTAGTAAAACCCCGGGCTACCAGCCTCCACGAGCGCTGCGGTCACCTGGCTGACGCGCTCGGGCCTTACGATTGCTTCAATGCTGATCATTTCTTGATCCCTTTCAGGCTCCTCGCTTATGGGGAGGAGCTGCTTTGGAAACTGAAACCCGCCTCGCCTAGTCTGCGCCGTCGGTCACAAATGCGCGCTCTCCGTGCGCGCTAACATCGAGGCCCTGGTCTTCGTCAGCCTCAGACACCCGTAATCCCAGTCCAGGAATCACGTCCAACACCTTAAGGATCACCAGCGATACGATCCCCGAGTACAGAAGCGTCGCCACCACCGCGATAATCTGCGTCAGCATTTGGTCGACGTTGCCATCCTCGATCAAGCCACTCGTGCCGCCGATTGCGGCAACCGCGAAGATGCCAGTAGCGAGCGCGCCCCAGATACCACCGATTCCATGCACCGCAAACACGTCCAACGCGTCATCGAGGCCAATCTTCGGGCGCATCTGTACGGCTATGTAGCAGAGAATCCCTGCGCCCAAGCCGATAGCAAGCGCGCCCATCACACCGACGAATCCAGCCGCAGGAGTGATGGCAACGAGCCCTCCCACCGCACCGGTCGCAACACCCGCCGCACTCATTTTCTTGTACTGGAACTGCGAGATAAGACCCCACGTTAGTGCAGCTGTTGCTGCCGCCACGTTGGTCACCAAAAACGCATTAACACCGCGCCCATCGGCGGCGTACCCAGAACCTGCGTTGAAACCAAACCATCCGAACCACAGGATTCCTGCTCCCAGGACCACGTACGGTACGTTGCTGGGCTCAAGCCCGGGGTTGCGCCGCTTACCTAGCATCACTGCTGCCGCCACTGCAGCGACTGCGGCGTTGATATGCACTACCGTTCCACCGGCAAAGTCGAGGGCACCATTGCCGCCACTGAGATCACCGATCCAGCCGCCGTACCAAACCCAATGGGCTATGGGTGCATACACAAGCGTCAACCAGAGAACTAAGAAGACCAGATATGTAGTGAATTTGAATCGTTCTACGATCGCGCCAGTAATCAATGCTGGCGTGATAATCGCAAACATGCCTTGGAAAATAACGTCAATCATGTCACCGGGGTTGGCAATACCGTCAATGCCCTTCAGGCCCAAGTGGCCGAAGCCTCCTATGAAGGCGTTCAACCCACCGCCGTCGCTAGCTACGAGGCTGTACCCCCAGAGCACCCAAACCACACTCGCCACGGCCATAGCCATGAAACTGTACATAATCGTGTTCACGATGTTGCGTCCGCGGACGAGGCCTCCATAGAAAAAGGCCAACCCCGGTGTCATCAGCAGCACAAGCGCTGATGCCGTGAGCATCCATGCAATATTTCCCGTTTCCATACCCTTACTCCTTCCATCCAGTGAGATCGGACAGGGGTTATCTTCGCTCGCGCGTTTTTCGGTCGTGTTTCACAAAAGTTACGAACGTGTTACAGAATGAAACATCTCGACTATCGATTTGCGCGGGTTTTGTTCGAATTATTTGGCGATTTACCTCGTGCTTTGGCAGCCCCCCTGCCACAGAGCTAAACTGTCCTCTGCCACATGCTCGACGTTTTCCTCACTGTCATCCTGCCCACTTTCCTGGTGGCAGCCTTCGGCGCTGGCCTTCAGCGTTGGAAGGCGCTGGGGGTTGGCGCACTCGGTCCCGTGGCGATGTACCTCCTCAGCCCGGCCCTGGTACTGAACGGGCTTCTGACTACGGAACTACCAGCCTCCATCTCCTTGAGGGTGGTCGCCTCTGCATTCCTCGCGATGATGCTGATGCTAGGTCTCGCAGCACTTCTCTCCGCCGCTATACGTCTGCCACGCTCGCTACAGA
Source organism: Dehalococcoidia bacterium (assembly GCA_963579135.1). Taxonomy (GTDB): domain Bacteria; phylum Chloroflexota; class Dehalococcoidia; order Lucifugimonadales; family Australimonadaceae; genus CALGTL01. The sequence goes on from CAUZFB010000004.1 coordinate 86,548, forward strand.
GTGGGTTCACGCTCGCAACCGGATTCCCCAACGCGGGCAACATGGGCATACCCATAGCGTTCCTTGCGTTCGGCGATGATGGGCTGGCAGTCGCCATCATCATCTTCGTCGTGCAGGGCTCACTGAGTTGGCCCGTTGGCATCTACGTGGCCGCGCGAGGGAACGCGCATGGCCTGGCGCCGCTCAAGGCCTCGTTGAAAGTACCCACGCTCTACGCTGTTCCGGTGGCACTGATCATCCGCGTCACCAGCTGGGACATGCCGTTAACTCTCTCACGGCCGATAGAGATGCTCGCCGACGCGACAATCCCGGTGATGCTCATCGTGCTAGGGTTCCAGCTCAGCCAGGGTATGGACTGGGCGCGTTGGAGGAGCCTCGCATCCTCGGGGTTCGCTCGTCTGATAGCCAGCGCCGCCGTGGCCTATCTGGTCACGGTGGTCGTCGGTCTCGAGGGTGTAGCGCAACAGACAGTCATCATCGTGGCGGCGATGCCGACGGCGGTGTTCACGACAATCCTGGCCACAGAATTCGACGCCGAGCCGAAGTTCGTGACTAGCGCGGTGGTGATGAGCACCCTGGCGAGCATCGGCACGCTGACCGTCCTCATAACTGTGCTACGCGAGTTGCTGGGCTGACCGATGAGCAACACGCCTGGAGGTCCGCTTGCCCCATTGCCACTACCGCTGCGTCCGTTCGCATCGCTTGCCTTTCGTGATTACCGGCTGCTGTGGCTGAGTCAGGCTGGATCGGCGTCTGCGATGTGGACGGAGCAGGTCGCCCGAAACTGGCTCACCTACGAGATGACCGGCTCGGCGCTGCAGCTCGGTCTGGTGAATCTCATGCAGGCGCTACCCATAGTGGTGCTGGGCCTATGGGGAGGGGTGCTGACCGACAGATTCGACAAGCGTCGGCTGCTACTCGGGATCCAGGCTTGGAACATGGTGCTGTATACGGTGATGGCCTGGGTGGTGCTCTCGGGCAACCTTCAGCTTTGGCACCTGTATGCCAGTTCGTTTGCCGTTGCGGTCGGGATGGCGATGGACGGTCCGCTACGGACATCGACGATCCCAACGCTTGTGCCCCAGCAACGCCTGATCAATGCGCTATCGCTGAACGGGATCGCCATTAATGGCACACGATTGCTGCTGCCTGCGGGTGTTGGCGTGGCGTTGGGCATCACGAGCCCTGGCTGGGCTTATGCGGCGTTGGCGCTGATCTTCGTGGGCAACCAGATCCTGACAGCAAAACTGCATCTGCCTGCAGTCCACGGCAGGGAGCATGGGCGCTCCATGCTGGCGGAATTGTGGGAGGGGCTTCGGTTCGCGGGGAGTAACGCCGATGTCCTCTCGGTGCTGGTGGTGGCGGTCGGCCTTCAGGGCATCGGGTTCGCCAGCCGGGCGTTGATTCCCGTGTTTGCTGCGGAGAAGCTGGGAGCAGGGCCAGGGGCGTACGGTGTGCTCCTGTCTGCGGACGGTGCGGGTGCGGTCCTGTTTGGCCTGGTGCTCGCGTCCGTTGGTCTCGGGAGGCGCAGAGGCCTCATGATGATGATGTTCTCGGCGATCAACGCAGTGGCCATCATGGTGTTGGGTTGGATGCCCTGGATCGCGATTGCAGCGTTGATCTCGATGAGCATCGGAGGTACCTCCACAGTGTTCCGATCAGCAAGCAACAGTCTTCTGCTAGGCAACACGCCACCCCATATGCGCGGGCGTGTGATGAGCATCAACGGGATCAACCCTGGTATCGCACCGATCGCAATCGCGATTGCCGGGGCAATCGCGGAGGCGACCAGCGTATCGATCGCGATGACGGTAATCGGGGGAGCCAGCCTCATGCTCAATGGACTCGCGATACTCCTGCACCGACGCGTGCTACGGCTCTGAACTCGACCGGGGCACGGGGACGTGAGTGTCAGGCCAGATGGTTTGTGGCTGATAACCTGGTGGCGAGTACCTGGAACGGAGGCTCCGCTTGAGCAACGCTGTTAGCTTTTCCCTGCAAGATAAGGTCGCCATCATCACGGGTGGCAGCGAGACGATTGGACGTGGTATCGCGCTGGAGTACGCACGCAGCGGCGCACGGGTAGTTGTTGCCGCGCGGACGCAATCTAAGCTCGACGATATCAAGGCGGAGATCGAGTCAGAGGGCGGAACATGCCTGACGATTCCGACCAACATTCGGGACTCTGAGCAACTGGAGGCCATGATTAACCAGACGACCGAGCATTTCGGGCGCCTGGACATTCTGGTGAACAACGCTGGCGGTGCGGTGGCGGACGATTTCAAACGCGCCCCTCTGCTAGAGCTGACAGACGAGGACATCATGGGTTGCTTCGACCTGAACGTAAAGAGCTTGATCCGAGCGTCCGCCATCGCGGTGCCGAAGATGCAGGCGCAGGGCGGCGGGACCATCATCAACATGGGGTCGATGGGTGGCATTGGACGTGGCTGGGGCGGTTGGGGTCCCCCGCACATGACGATCTACAACATGACTAAGGACGCCGTGATCCACCTGACGAAGGCGATGGCGACCCAATGGGCGCCCCTGGTCCGGGTCAACTGCATCAATCCCGGGTTCATTGACTCACCGGTGATTCGGGCAGGCCGTACCGATGAGCAACTCGACAATCTGCGCATGACCATCGGCGTGGAGCGCTACGGAACCCCTCAGGATGTGGCCAATGCGGCTGTTTACCTGGCGTCGGACGCAGCAACGTGGGTGAGTGGCACTGCGCTCGACATCTACGGCGGGGCTAAGTGGGGCTAGGATCAGCCAGCGAGTCCCAGAGGGTGGCGCTGGTCACGACTCGTGGCGCCATAGGCCCATCCAGCGAAGGGTGATGACGCCTGTCATGCCCAACGCAAGCCCGCTATTGATAAGCAGCGCTCCTGGAGCACCGAAGGCTGCGACTAGGGTACCCATCTCCATCGCTCCCGTGGCGTTGCCCGTGACCGACAAGATCGACGAGAGGCTGGCGGCGCGACCTCTGAACTGGTCGGGCGCGACGATCTGAATCAGCGCCTGCTTGACCGTGAACGCTACAACGTCCATGAAGCCGGTTACGGCCAGAGCCACTAGCGCCAGTCCTATCCAGGGCGTGAGCCCGAGCATGACCATGGCCAGGGCGTAGCTGGCGTAAGCCAGTACGATGACCGCGCCTTTGCGCTTGAAGTCCCCGACCATCAGCAGCATCAGCGAGCCAGTCACGGCCCCAATGGCAGGAGCGGCGCCGAGCACGCCCAGTCCAATCTCTCCTACCTCGTATACGTCCAGCGCGAGGATCGGGAGGATGGGGCGCAAGAACCCGACGGACATCACGCCTAGGTCCATGACCATGGCAGCCAGAAGCACCTCTTGCATGCGGACAAACTGGATGCCTTCGAGGATGGTGCGCGCAGATACCTTCCTTGGTGGTCCCTCAGGGGCTCCGGATGCCCGGATGGCGAACACGGACAGCAACGCACCGGCGAGCACAAGTGAGTTGGCAGCGTACGCCCAGCCGATGCCCAGGGACGCGGCGAGAAATCCAGCGGCGAGTGGGCCTGCAAATAACGTGCCCTGACTGAGAGAGCTGTGCCAGGTGATGGCGTTAAGCACCTGGCTCTGCGGCACCAACCGGGGGATGTAGGCGCGCTGGGCGGGTCTACCGAGGACGCTCACGGCAGACCAGAAACTCGTGAAGCCCCAGAGGTGCCACACCTCGGCATTGTTAGTAAGGACAAGCGCTGCCAGGAGGGCTCCTGAGCCAACGTTCGCGGCTTGGGTGTAGATGAGCAATTTCTTGCGGTCAACAGAGTCGGCAAGCGCGCCACCGATGAGCCCGAAGATGAGGGATGGCACGGCCTGGAACAACCCGGTGAGGCCGAGCTGCAAGGCTGATCCTGACAGTTGATAAACGAGCAGGAAGGTCAGCATCTCCCGCATGTTGCGGGCAATGCCCTGGAGCAACCCGTGGGCCCAAAACCAACGGAAGTCCGAGTACGCCAGCGCGCCCCAACGGCTGGCTGACCGCTCTGTCACGGTGTACGTAGGCTCGGTAGCGTCGTCAGCGGCCAAGAGGGAAGGCTTCGGGGTCAAAGGTCAGATAAATCATCGAGGGCGAGTGTATCGCAGTCCACGCAGGGTGCTGACATCGCAGCGAGTACCGGCCTCACTTGGCTCGTTGGAACACTGTGCTCTTGCGGTTTGTGGCGGCGGTGGCGCGAGGGGCAGGTGTCAGTGGGTAAGGGCTACCGAAGTAGCAGAAACGGCGGGGCAGGGCTAGGCTATGCGGCAACTCGACCGAGGAGGGCGCCATGAGCACTTACCGGACGTTCGTGGGCGGCGTGCAGGTGACTCCTGTCTCGGACGGCGATCTGTTTCTGGAGAAGTCGTTCTACCATGGGATCTCCGATGACCGCTGGGCAGAGTATTCCAGCCAAGGCCAACCTGACGGACGTCTGCTGATGAACCTCGGCTCGTTCGTGCTGCATTCTGCGGGCAGGAACATTCTGGTCGACACGGGGCTCGGCCCGACGCCTGGCCGATTCATGGCCGACTGTGGACGTTTACCCGGCGAGATGCGCGACGCGGGGGTGCCGCCCGAAGAGGTCGATATCGTTCTACTAACCCACCTTCACGGCGACCACGTTGGCTGGAATATCGTGGGCGAGGGCGATGATCGCAGGCTGGGCTTCCCCAAGGCCCGCTACCTCGCGCCAAAGATTGATTGGGACGATTCGCTTGCGATGAGCAGCAACACGATTGCGTCGCCCGAAGATGAAGCTGTCAGGCTGCGTCGCGTGGAGGCATTCATCCAGAAGGTCCAGCCGCTACAGACCTTTGGATGCCTCGACCTATACGAAGGCGCGCACAGCGTCACGCCGGACATCACGACCTTACCCTCGCCCGGCCACACACCGGGTCATATGTGCGTGATGATCGAGTCACAGGGAGAGAGGGGCATCATCATTGCCGACGCCGCGCATCTACCGCACGAGGTCCACGAGACCGACTGGGTCTGCCGCGGCGATCGTGACGGAGCGATGACGATCGCGACCCGTGAAAAGCTGCTGGACGACGCCGAGCGCAGCGGCGCGTTGGTGCTCGCCGGACACTTCCCCGCGCCAGGGGTTGGCAGGCTCGACCGCACTAACGGCCGCAGGTACTGGCAAGCGCTGTAGGTGAGACCGCCAATGGAACTGAGCGAGTGTACGGCCACGAAGTCCTCAGGTTCGCACCCATCGTCGCTCTCCCGCGATAGAGTAGTAGGTAGATTGGAAATACTAAATGTTAATGGAGCGTGGCTTGCCTATAATTGCTTTAAGTGATCTGGGGACAGCGGAATAACGATTCAAGGATTCGAATAACTTCAGACCCGGGCTCAATACATCGAGCAGGATGATTATGCTGAACAGGCTTCGCGATAAATCGAGAGATAAGCTCGCTCATGACCTTTCCGCCCTCGGGATCAAGGCGGAGATTGGAGCACGTGGACGGGAACAAGAAAAAATACGATCCGGTTCCAAATGGCTATTTCAGGCTTCGCTAGGCGTGATTGACATTGGAGAAGGGCCGGTCAAATAGATCAACGTAGTGAGGCTGAAGCGCCGAGACAGGAGTGGTCCCCCGATCCATAGGGTTGTCTTCGGAGTACCGGATAACAATCTCCCAGAAAAACATCATCCACTCAAGCTCTCGACTGTGAGAAAGAAGTCATTCCCGCTTTTCGGGAAAGTTGTCGACATTGATTGAAAAGGCGACGCAGTTCTCCTGCCGCTCATCACCGATTTTTCAAACGACGCCACCGTAAACCAGGTTGTGAAGGAAGTCCGTAATTTACAGGTCAGAACTGATCCTGGCCGATTTCCGGGATTCACCATTGAAGTCGACAGGAAATTCAAACCAACTCTTGAGCATTGGGACGCAATTCAGAAGACCGCTGAGTACCTTTTGTCATCTACACGGAACTTATGACTGATCAGGGGCTTTAGCCGCTAGCGGGCAGAGTGGGGAAGCCCGTATACCAGGCTGTTACCGAGTAAAATGACAGGGGCAAAGGGATTCGAACCCTTAATAGAGGAAACACCTAGAACGGTTTTCGAGTCAGCCTCCACGGGTACACCGGCATCTCAGGCCGTCAGCTTCGCCGCAACTCGGAGACAAAGTCAGCTACCCCCGCAAACAGTTGGAACCGAGGTTCATACCCGAGTTCACTGCTAGCGCGGCTGATGTCTAGGGGCTGATCACCATGATGAAGCCCAGCTTCGCCAACGATTTCTACATCAGCTCCCGGTACTGCTTCCTTGATCGCACCCACCATGTCTTCAGGTGTGACCATGACCCCCGTACCGATGTTGAAGGCACGATTCTTGAGGGGTTTCTCGCAAGCGAGCGCCACACCATACGCCACATCCTTGGCGTAGACGTACTCGCTTTTTGCGAGAATCTTGGGGTCTATCCGCGCTGGTTTCCCTGCGACGGCAGCAGCCACAGCGTTGTGCATCGCTTGGCCTCCACCTGAACCACCAGCATAGTGACCCAATCCATAGACCCGAGCAAAACGAAGGCACGCCAAGTCGAATCCGTATCGCTTGGAATAGGCCCCCAGTATGCGCTCACATGATGTCTTGCTCGCGTGATAGAAGTTGTCGCCCCCCATGGGGAAGTCTTCTGCGATCGGCTCGACTGGTTCCAAATCGTAGTCGTAGACACCGAAGGTACTAGCGAAGACGAATCTCTTCACGCCGCTCAGTCCGGCAGCTTCGGCAGCGTTGATAGCTCCGTTAATGTTGATATCGAGGGTGAGAAACGGCCGCTGTTCGGCTTTGCCGCCGATCAGTCCCGCGTTCAGGAACACCGCGTCAATGGCGTGATCGCGCATCACGCCGGCGAGCGC
>CAUZFB010000005.1:0-87561 GCA_963579135.1 Dehalococcoidia bacterium
GCAGGAACGCAGCGGAGGCATCATACAACTTCCCGCCGAACTTTGCAACCTCCCGATATGCTACGTGGCAGGTATCCACCAAGCGCACAGCAAAATACGGATTGGCCTTGCGTCAATCTTCTTGGCGGACGAAACCCGCAGGAGATCAGCGCTGCGCTTCTTCTGGCAATGGCAGCACTTGCTGCGTGCCAGGACGGAGCACCAATGATGCCGCCTCCACGAAATCACGGAACAACGGGTGCGGCTCCTGTGGACGCGACCGGAACTCCGGGTGGAACTGCACTCCGATCATGAACGGGTGGTCGACGTTCTCAACTATTTCAACCAAGCGGCCGTCGGGGGAGAGCCCACTGGCCAGCACCCCAGCCTCTTGGAGCATCTCGCGGTACGCGTTGTTGAACTCGAACCGGTGCCGGTGGCGCTCTACGATCGAGTGCATCCCATACGATTTGGCCGCCTTCGTCCCTGGCATCAACTCGCAGGGGTAGTTCCCCAACCGCATCGTGCCACCCATCTCACTCACCTCGCGTTGGTCTGGCATCAGGTCGATCACCGGGTCCAGCGTCTCCTGGTTGAACTCGGTGGAGTTGGCGCTGGCCAACCCGAGCTGACTACGGGAGTGCTCCACCACCATCACTTGCATCCCTAGGCATAGGCCCAGGTAAGGGACGCCTTGCTCGCGTGCGTATGCCACGGCGTCGACCATGCCCTCCACGCCGCGAGCGCCGAACCCACCAGGCACCACGATCCCCGAAGTGTGCTCTAGCCATTCTTCGGGACCGTCACGTTCGATGTCCTCAGACTGAACCCACGTGATTTCCACATCGCGTTCATGGAAAAGGCCCGCATGGCGCAGTGCCTCTTTGACGGAAAGGTAGGCATCGGGCAGATCGGCATATTTCCCTACGACCGCTATGGGCAAACTCTTCCTCGTGTTTGCCATGCGCTCCACCAGCGCCCGCCACTCGCCTAGGTTCCGTGGTGTCGCGTCGAGGTGCAGTCCATCGATGACCAGGTCGCCGATGCCGCTGTCCTCCAACACCAAAGGGACCTCGTAGATGTTGTTCACGGTCAACATCGGGATCACCGCGTCGCGCCGCACGTCGCAGAACAACGCAATCTTGTCCTTGATGTCTTCTGTGATCTCGAAGTCGGCACGGCACACGATGGCGTCGGGCTGGATACCAATGGCGCGCAATTCCCTCACGCTGTGCTGCGTAGGCTTTGTCTTCAGCTCACCCGTCGCGCCGATGTGCGGCAACAACGTGACGTGGATGTAGTAGGTGTTGTCGCGCCCTACGACGCTACGCATCTGGCGAATCGCCTCAAGGAACGGCTGGCCCTCTATGTCGCCGACCGTTCCACCAACCTCGACGAGCATCACATCCGGCTTCTGCTCCTCTGCGGCCCGGAGCATGAACTCCTTGATGGCGTTCGTCACATGAGGGATCGTCTGGATCGTCCCACCCAGATAGTCGCCACGGCGTTCCTTGGCGATCACCTGCGTATAGATCTGTCCAGCCGTGATGTTCGAATTCTTCGTGAGTTCGATGTCAATGAACCGCTCGTAGTGGCCCAGGTCAAGGTCAGTCTCACAACCATCCTTGGTCACGAAAACCTCACCGTGTTGGTACGGTGACATCGTCCCTGGATCGACGTTCAGGTACGGGTCGAGCTTCTGAATCGCTACGGACAAGCCGCGGCTCTTGAGGATCCGGCCGAGGGAAGCGGCGCTGATTCCTTTACCGACAGAGCTGACCACCCCGCCTGTCACAAACACATACTTAGTCAACTTGAACCGCCGGTTCCTTCAAGGATTCGTTCACTGGTCTCACTGGGGGCACGGTGAATCGAGCGGTCTTTCGATCCTTAACTGCAGGGGAATCCAAGCCACAAAAATGGGGACACTTCCCCGTCGAATCCCTTCCCGGTGCTTCGAGCGGTGCGTCCCCAACATCTACGCGATTCTAGAGAGACTATTAAAAGAGTGTCAAGGCTGACAGAACCGTTTCCGGCCTAATCTTGCGAGCCTCCGTCCCCTTGTCTCTCCTGACGTAAGAATTCTTCTATGCTCGCGACCGCCTGATCAGCGTCCGGAATCTCGTCCGGCTCCGCACCAATTCCGGCAGGCCCAGGTTCGGACGTCGTCGACGACGACGTCTCCTCTGTCCTGGCATCCCATTGCGCTTCAAGCTTCTCCACGTACGCCATCACATCAGACTCACCGTCGAGCGCCTGCTCAACGCGGCGCTCGAAGTTCAGGCCCTGAGACTTGAGTGCATCGACCGGCACGCTGATATCCACCAGCTTCTCCAGCCCATGCACCAAACCCAGGCTTACCTTCGGGTTCGGCGTCACCTGCAAGTAGTGGGGCGTATGGCCCCACAGGCTCACCGTCGGTATGCCTGCGCGGCGCAACGTATCCGTTAGCACTCCCGCGATCCCCGTCGGACCGGTGTAGCGCGATCGACGCACGTGGATGCCTCGTAGCATCCCCCGCAAATCAGGGCTGGTCGCCGTGCCTGTGATGCGAACGTCCCGCGTGTGAGGAACCGCATCCAGCAGCGCCCCAACCTGGATTACCTTGATAACGCCCAGGGATTGCATCTCCTCCACCATGGACTGGCAGAACGTCCGCCACTTCACGTTGGGCTCGATACCGACCAGCACCACGAGATCTGTGTTCGCGTCCTCTCGGCGGATTGCGTAGAAGTTGTTGGCGGGCCACTCGATGTAACGTTCACCATCGTCGTCGAATTTCGTCTTCGGGCGCACCCGCGTGAAGTTGTAAAACTCCTCAGGGTCCACCTCGGCGAACTTCTCACCCTTCAGATGGCGCACCACATAGCGCAGGGCGTGCGTAGCCGAATCCGCGGCGTCCGCCCAACCGGCGAACGCGAACAGCAACGTCGGATCGCGAAGGTCCGTCGGCGGTTTGTTGTAGCTCAGAAACGCCATCGCATCACTCGTCCAGCCCTACTCATATCGACCCTCAGTGTACCACCCGGGAGCGACCGATCTCCTAGTCAAGAACGACGTTGTCAATCAGCCGCACGCCTCCCACGCGCACTGCGCCGATGAGCAAACAAGGGCCAAGCCCACTCCAAAGGGCGAACGTCTCCTCGTCCACCAGCGCAACATAATCCACCACATTGAATAACGGCTCGCGCGCCAGCAGCGTTCTGCAATTCTGCTCGAGCCGCGTCGCATCCTGCATCCCCGACCGATAGCGGTCGCGCATTGCTGACAGCGCACGGAAGAACGTAGGTGCGGCCTGCCGCTGCTCCGCGCTCAACGTCACATTGCGACTGCTTATCGCAAGTCCGTCGTGCTCGCGGGTCGTCGGCATCACCACGATCGCCACCGGGATGTCGAGGTCGCTCACCAGCCGACGCACGACTGCCACTTGCTGCGCGTCCTTCCGACCGAAGTACGCAACATCCGGCAGCGACTGCAACAGCAGCTTCGCTACCACCGTCGCCACGCCGTCGAAGTGCCCTGGGCGAGCGTCGCCCTCAAAGCCCAGCGCGGGGCCGTCCAGGTGAATCGTCGTCGTGAAACCAGGGCCATACATCTCATTAACCTGGGGAGTGAACACCAGGTCCACCCCGGCTTGTTCCAGAAGCGCTAAGTCCTGCTCGATGGGGCGTGGATAGCGGCCCAGATCTTGGGCCTCGCCGAACTGTCGGGGGTTCACGAAGATCGTCGCAACCACAGTGGCGCTATCGGCCCTAGCCTGCCTCGCAAGGCTCAGGTGCCCCTCGTGGATGGCGCCCATCGTTGGCACCAGGCCAACCGGGCGCGGCATGCCCCGTTGCGCAGCTCGGAGTTCGGCCACTGTCGACACCTGCTGCATCAGCGATCCTGAGGCACGCCGCCCGTAAGATCGCGCAGCACTGCGTCATCGATCATCGTGGTGTGCTCATCCGTCGGGAAGCTCCTATCGCGGACGTCGATTGCATACGACGCGATCGCTTCCTCGATAATCTGATTGAGGTTCGCGTACTGCTTCGCGTGCTTCGGAAGCCTGTCGCCCAGGCCCAGCACATCGTGCAGGACTTGGATCTGACCATCGCAGCCGGCACCGGCGCCGATTCCGATCGTGGGTATCCGGAGACGCTTTGTCACCTCCTCCGCTAGCTGGCCCGGCACCGACTCCAGCACCACGCCGAACACACCCGCAGCCTCCAACGCCTCAGCCTCCTCCAGCAACTCCTGGGCTTGCAGCAACGTTCGGCCCTGTACCCGGTACCCGCCGAGTTGATTGACCGATTGAGGCGTCAGGCCGAGGTGACCCAGGACAGGGATACCGGCACTGGTTATACGATCGACGGCCTCCGCGACAGACTTGCCGCCCTCCAGTTTCACCGCATGCGCGCCGGCCTCTTGAACCAAGCGCCCCGCATTGCGGACCGCTTCCTCGACGCTCACCTGATAGCTCATGAATGGCATATCTGCCACGATGAGCGCCACGTGGGCACCGCGTACCACGGCCTGCGTGTGGCGAATCATGTCATCCATCGTCACATGGACGGTCGAATCAAACCCGAGCACCACATTGCCCAGGCTGTCCCCGACCAGAATCAACGGGACCCCAGCAGAGTCAGCCAGCTTCGCGGTTGGGTAATCGTATGCAGTGATGCAGGGTATGCGCTCCCCTGCCTGCTTCATCTCTTCGAATTTGGTTATCCGCACTGGCATCGCTGTTCCTTACGCCTCATACCTCGGGCTTGGGTGGCTCTAGAAACTCGCCGTAGAGTGCATCCCACGTGTCCAAAGGTCCTGTCGGCCGGCCCGCTTCACTGGCGAGCACCGCCGACCTCCTGCTTATCGCCGTGTAGAGCGGAATGAGTTCTGGCGCGGCACGATCAATCTCTTCGAGATGCAATCGCACCGTGCCCACGTCGCCGCGCGACACTGGGCCCGTCACGGTCGCACCTTCGCCAAACGTCCGCACATTCTCAAGCGTCGCCGCCGCAACCGCACCGATGGCTCTACGCCCCGCCTCTTCGGGCAGTCCGGCAGCCTCCCAAACGCGGCGCGCCTCACGCAGCAGCGTCGTCAGGTAGCCACACGCCAGCACCGACGCGGCGTGATAGAGCGCCCGTGCCTCGGCGGGCACCGCCAGCGGCTCCCCGCCGACAGCCTCCGCCATCGCCGCTAGCTCTGCGTAGAGATCATCGCCAGCTTCAATCCCAAACGTCACGCCGTCCAACCTCGCGGACCCTGCCAACGTCTGGAACGGGTGCCACGATGCGGTCCGCGCACCACTTGCTACGGCGGGCGCCAGCACGTCGGTGCCCAGCGCGCCGCTCACGTGGACGACCCCCTGCCCTGGCTTCCAGCGAACCTGGCTCGCTACCTCGGCGATCGCGCCATCATTGGTGGTTATCAGTACCAACTCGGCCGCATCGGCAGCACCCTGGGTGGACATCACAGCACACGTCCTGGCGCGGCGATCCTGGCCCGCATCGCGGATTGCGCTCGCAGCCGATTCTGCGGACGCTTGTGTCCGGCTGGCCACCGCCACAATCTCGTAACCGGCACGCGCCAGCGCCACACCCAAAACATGGGCCGCACGCCCCGCCCCGATAATCGCGACCATCGATCGATCAGCCATTCGTCACCTCTGAGTAGGAAGCATGCCCATGCAACCCGGTCGCATTGCGTATCGCATTCACGATCGCCATCGCCATCACCGTCGGCGCGAGCCCGCAGATGCGTGGATACTCCTCGATTGCGTCTACAACTCCGGTTGCTAGCGCGAATACCGTGTCGCCATCATGCAACGTGTGCGTCGGCCTGATCGCCAGCGCGAGCCCATCGTGAGCGACGGTCGCCAATCGATTCGCCTGGGATTTCGACAGCTTCAGCGACGTCCCGATCACGGCGATAGTCGTGTTGCTTAGGGGCTCCGGAGCGGTCGTCTGCCGTTGGGGTTGGCGCCCGAACTCAGAGTTCGCGTAGATACTCACGCTATCCACCGGCTTACCGTCGGCGAGCGGGCCTGCCAGAAGCTCGCCCGTGTCCGGCTCATGCACGCCACCCACAGCATTAACGACAGCCAGCGCGCCCAGCACGACGCCATCGCCCAGATCCATGCTCGCCGAGCCAACGCCGCCCTTCATGGACAGTCCTGCCCCCAGTGCCTTGCCCACAGTCGCGCCCGTGCCGGCGCCAACCGTGCCCTGGTCGACCGGCGCGTCCGTTGCAGCCTCGGCTGCTGAATAACCGTCGGCATCAGTGGGCCGAACGGCGCTATCTCCAATCCCCAGGTCAAAGATGATTGCGGCAGGAACTATCGGCACGACCCAATCGCGGACCTTGTGGCCGATACCCTGGCTTTCCAAGTAGCGCATAACCCCGGTGGCAGCCGCCAGCCCGTAGGCCGAGCCGCCTGCCAGGGTCACGGCATGTATCCGCTCGACCATGTTCTCCGCGCGCAACAGGTCCGTCTCTCGGGTTCCCGGCGCAGCACCGCGCACGTCTACGCCGCCCACAGCGCCCCCGCGAGCAACCACAACCGTACATCCGGTCCCAGCGATAAGATCAGTGTGATGTCCGACCTCCAGGCCCATGACGTCAGTAAGCGTTCCGTTGATAATTGATCTCCTGCGCGCCCTCGCGGCTCAGACGAAAGATGCCCGCTCAAGGCGGGCATTACTGACGAAAGTCACGAAAACGAAAGTATCTGCCCTATGCCATCTCGGTCGCCTTGGATGCGAGCGGCTGCGGGACTCGTTCGATTGTGCTAGACCGCTCACCCTTCCCTGGTGGAATGGGCTGCGAGTACAGAATAGGCCCGGGTCAGGGCACGGTCAATCGCAGAATCGGTCGTGCGCTATCATCCCCACGCTTTCACGTCAGTAGAACTTGGCAGATTCTGGACGGCCCTTGAGCACACCACCTCGTCTTCGCAAACCTCACTTCTTCTACGGGTGGGTCATCGTTGCCGTGGTCGCAGCGGGCGGATTCAGCTCCAGCACCGAAAGCTTCCCCGTCCTCGGTGTGTTCCTCAAGCCCATCACCGAGGACCTCGGCTGGTCGCGCGCTGCGTTCACCGCACCGGTGTCCATCGGCGGCCTCCTGGGTGGAGTGCTAGCGCTTTTGATCGGCCCCTTGGTCGACCGGTACGGCTCGCGTTGGGCCCTGAGCATCGCCTTCGGCCTGCTTGGCCTCTCGTTCGTTCTCATGTCCATCATGGGCAGCCTCTGGGAGTACTACGGGATCCAGATCGTCGCCCGTAGCATGAACACAGGCGTCCTCGCCGTCGCGACGGCCGTCATCATCCCCAACTGGTTCATCGCCAAGCGCGGCAAGGCGCTATCCCTTGGTGCCATCGGCTTTCCCATCGGAGCGGCCGTCATGCCCCTCTTCGTCCAAGGCCTCACCAGCCTCTGGGGGTGGCGCACCGCCACCGTGGGCGCAGGCATCCTCATTTGGATCATCTCACTCATTCCGGCATCGCTCCTGCTCAAGCGCAGCCCCGAAGATATCGGTCTGCTACCAGACGGAGCGGAGCCACCAGAACAAGACGACGGCACCGCCACGCCAATCGCCGATATGCGTAAAGGCTCCGAGGAGCCCGCGCTCAGCCTGCGCTCCGCGATGCGTATGCCCACCTTCTACTTCATCCAGGCCGCGGGATCGCTGTGGTGGTTCGGGCGCACCGGCGTCATTCTCCACACCATCCCGTACTTCACCGACCGAGGCCTCAGCGCCGAATTCGCAGTCACGGCTCTCGTCGTCCACTCCCTCGCCGCCGTGCCTGGCACATTCCTGGCGGGATACCTTCGAGATCGGTTCGCCATCCGTTGGATCATAACTGGTGACTACGCTCTCACCGCTGCCGCGTTCGTACTCTTGCTCGCCGCCGACACCACCTTTCTTGTTATGGTTTGGGCCATCCTCTACGGCGTGATCCACGGCGCCGCCAACCCACTCCAACGGCTCATGTTCGCCGACTACTTCGGCAGGCGGCACCTCGGCTCCATCGAAGGTGTCTCGCGCGCCATCCAGAACATCGCGCAAGCCGCGGGCCCTCTCGTCGCCGCCGCCGTCTACGACAGCACCAACAGCTACAGGCTCATCTTCACCGTCTTCATCGGCGTCAATCTGATCGCCACGCTGTTCATCGCCATGGCCCGTGCCCCCCGGCGCGCTTAACGCAGAAGAGGCGGACCATTTCCGTGATCCGCCCCTTCTGAATATCTCTCGTCTTCCCGCCCTCTACGTCAAGGCCGGAAAATCATCCCACCTCAACCCTCGACCAATGGTCGGCCAGGCACGTGGGTGCAAGGCTCGCCCTGCTAGATTTGCCCGGCGCGCTGGAAGATTTTGCCTTCCGTCGCGATGGTCGGGGCCGCGACCAGCTCAGCTTTCTCGTGGAACTCCTTGATCGTCTGTGCGCCCACCATGCTCATACTCACCTTGATGGCACCAACCAAGTTGTGGGTCCCGTCCGTGCGGCGGCTCGGGCCGAACAGCACCTGATCCAGGCTTGCAGAAGCACCAACGTTGATCCGCGTACCGCGGGGGAGCGCAGGGTGTGGGGTGGCCATGCCCCAGTTGAAGCCCTGGCCTGGTGCCTCGAACGTCTGCGCGAACGGCGTGCCGATCATCACCGCGTCGGCGCCAGCGGCCAACGCCTTGTTCACGTCGCCACCTGTGCGGATGCCACCGTCTGTGATGATCTGCACGTACTTGCCGGTGCGTGCGAAGAACTCATCCCGCGCAGCAGCACACTCCATCGTCGCAGAGACCTGCGGAACGCCCATACCCGTCACATCACGTGTCGTGCAAGCGGCGCCCGGGCCGACGCCGACGAAGATACCATCGATGCCCTGCTCCATAATCTCCAGCGTTGCACTGGCTGTCACTGTGTTGCCGATCAACACGGGCACCCTCACCTCGTTGACCAGGTCGGAGAAGCTCAGGCCCGTGTAACTGTTGGAGATGTGGCGCGCCGTGGTCACCGTAGATTGCACCACGATGATCTGCGCACCCGCCTCGACCGCCAGTGGGGCGAGGCGCTTCGCGTTCTGGGGGGTGACAGAAACCGCAACAACGCCGCCCGCTTCCTTGAGATCCCTTACCCGCTCCTGCACCAGGTTGTCCCGAAGCGGAGCAGTGTAGACCTTCTGCAGAACTTCGGTGACCGTCTCGCGAGGCGCCGCGCGCACCTCTTCGATCGCCGTCTGCGGATCCTCGTAGCGACCGTACACGCCTTCGAGGTTCATCACGCCAACGCCACCCGCCCTGGCCATAAGACCAGCGAAAGCAGGACTAACAATGGCATCCATTGCAGACGCCATGATGGGAATCGTGAATTGGTAGGGGCCCACTTCAAACGTGGGAACGGAGAGCTCAGGGTTCGTCGTCACATCGCCGGGAACAATGGCGACCTCTTCGAAGCCATACGTCCTCCGAAGTTCCTTAATCTGAACACGCGGTAGCACCATGACTCTGACCCCCTAGGCGTTGTGGTTATTAGAACCACCGTATCAAAGCATGGGGGGATGGTCAAACCTCAAAAACCTCACTCCAAAACACTCTTTCCCCTGACCGTAGATTGCCCTGTGGTCATTGGCAAGCACGGATAAGCCAAAACGAGTTATGACGGATGTCGTCACGCGCGTCCGCCGCACTCTCTAATTTCCACTACGATGTGCTCGCACCGCGTGGGCCGCGCACGTCCCAGACACGCCGCAGAACTCAGAATTCTCCATTGACTCGCGCCCCTGAACATGTGCTACATTTTGAAGAGTCGAATTAGCACTCTCGTTGTTCGACTGCTAATTCAGGAATACCACGGTGCGCCATGGATCCAGCTCCATCTCTCAACAAACGGCGCCAGCACCTGCTGGAAATCATCGTCGCCGACTACATCGAGACTGCGGTACCTGTCGCGTCACAGCAGATTGCGCGCAAGCACGAGCTCAGCGTGAGTTCGGCGACGATACGCAACGATATGGCCGAACTTGAGGAAATGGGCTACATCACCCGCCCACACACCTCTGCTGGTGGCATCCCCGGCGACCTCGCCTATCGCTTCTTCGTCGAGCGCTACGCCCGCACCGCACGCCCGTCACGACAGTTCGAGATTTTGGTACGCGGATCGCTATTGGCGGACTCCGGCGACCCCGATGCGTGGGCGCGCCATGCCGCCGCCCTCCTCTCCAACAGCGTCCGGAACGTGGCCATTGCCACGCCACCGCAGATCGCTACGGCCAGGCTCAAGCAACTCCAGCTCGTGCAGCTGCAAGAGACCCAGGCGCTCCTCGTTATGGTTCTGCAAGACGCCACCGTCCGCCAGCGCATGGTCAATCTGGAAGCCGTCTTCTCCCAGGAAGACCTCACGGAAGCTGCGATCCGCCTTAACACCTTCCTCCACGGCAAAACCGCAGACCAGATCAGAACGGCCTGGGACGCCGATTACCTGCCCCACCCCGCCGATGACATTGTCGTGGTCGAAGTCCTCAAGGCGCTGGCCGAAGAAGAGGAGGCGAAGAGCGTGCGTCAGTACACCCAAGGCCTCCACCATATCCTCAACCAACCCGAGTTCGAGAGCACCCACTCGGCCCGGGAAGCGGTAGAGGTACTCGAGGACGGCGTGGCGCTCAAACGCGTCATCATCGACACCGGCAAAGAGTCTGGCATCGACGTCATCATCGGGGACGAGAACCCCCAGGAAACACTGCGACCCTACTCCGTGGTCCTCGCCCGTTACGGCATCCCTGGAGAGGCAACCGGGGTCGTTGGCACCGTGGGGCCAACCCGCATGGACTACACTAGGGCTATCTCCAGCGTTCGCTATCTAGCCGACTTCCTCAGCGAGCTGCTGACGGCGTTGGGCGAAGAACGACCCTAGCCTGCATGACCACCAAACGCGATTACTACAACATCCTTGAAGTTGGGCGCGACGCCTCCGAAGAGGACATTCGCAAAGCTTTCCGCAAGAAGGCTCTAGAGTTCCACCCGGACCGCAACAAGGACCCAGGCGCCCCTGACAAGTTCAAAGAGGTCAACGAGGCCTACCAGGTCCTCACCGATTCCGAACGCCGGGAGCGGTACGACCGATTCGGCCATGCCGGTGCCACCAATGGCGGCGGTGGTGCAG
This sequence comes from Dehalococcoidia bacterium, assembly GCA_963579135.1. Lineage (GTDB taxonomy): Bacteria > Chloroflexota > Dehalococcoidia > Lucifugimonadales > Australimonadaceae > CALGTL01. The sequence goes on from CAUZFB010000005.1 coordinate 11,120, forward strand.
GCGGGTTCGAAGGGTTCGGCGGATTCGGCGATATCTTCGACGCCTTCTTTGGCGGCGGCGGATCACGTGGAGGCCGAGCGCGTGCCCGCGCTGGCCGAGACCTCCAAACCAACCTCATCGTCACCTTCGAGGAGGCCGTCTTCGGCGCGACCAAAGAGATTGAAGTCAACCGCACTGAGAGATGCACACGGTGCGAAGGAGCCCGAAGCGAACCTGGGCACCAACCTCAGGCTTGCTCCAACTGCAAGGGCAGCGGCCGCGTACGCCGCGCTCAGCGCAGTATGTTCGGCCAATTCATGACCGAGGTCGAATGCAACGCGTGCAACGGCAGTGGGCTCACCATCAGTCATCCCTGCACCCAATGCAAAGGCGCAGGCCAAGAGCGCACCAAGCGCAAGATCCAGGTTCAGGTTCCCGCAGGCGTCCCGCACGGCGCCAATCTCAATCTCCGAGGCCAGGGCGACAGCGGAGAACTCGGCGGTCCAGCGGGCGACCTCTACGTAGGCATGCACGTCGAACCCCACGCTTTCTTTGAGCGCGACGACACCTACATTCTCTACACCCTCGATGTCAGCTTCCCGCAGGCTGCCCTCGGCGCCGAGCTCGATATCCCCACGCTGGAAGGACCAAGGACGCTCAAAATCCCGGCAGGTACACAAACCGACCAAGTGTTTCGGATCAAAGGCCAGGGCGTCCCCCACCTGGGCCGCGAAGACCGCCGTGGCGACGAGATCATCACGGTGCGGGTAGCTACGCCCGAGAAGCTCTCGAGCCGCCAGCGCGAGCTCCTCGAGGAACTCCAGCTTACGTTCACCGACACCGAGTAGGCACCGACGCCGAGTAGCGAACCGCGTCACCCAATCCTCACGGGCGTGAGACGCCCCCGCTCCGCCACATCACTCTCCCCTCACCAACATCGAGCGAGTATGAAGGTTAGGTATTGCAACCCGTGATCTAGCGGCACCTTTCAATGGGAAGGTATAGAGTGTGGACACCGACCGAGGGAGGTCGCAGTGTTCTGTCGCGCATGTGGAACCGCTAACGTCTCAGAGGCAAATTTCTGCACAAACTGCGGCGAACTATTGGTCCAGCCCACCCCTCGGGAATTTCGGCAGGCCGCAACCCAAGTCTCTCGCTGCACAGCCGTTGTCGTGATGATTCCGGCAGGGTTCATCGTCGGCGGCAACGTAGCTCTCATGATGGTCTACCTCTGGTACAGATACTTCGAACCAAGCGCTTTCATCGGCGTCGTCTTTCTGGTCACAGGCATCGCGATCGCCGCCTGGATCCTCACCGCCAGCCTCAGCACGGGCCGAGCTGCGGTACTGGCGTCCCAGCAATGATCTTAGGATCGATCGTTTCCAACGAACCTTTGGGACAAGGTTGGTTGGCGTTGATCGGTATCAAGATCGGCATGCTCTTGCCGCTGACGTTCTGGCGACAAATGCTAGCCAATCATTTCACGATGCTGGGAGTGCTGGTCGCCATAGGCGTGGCTGAGGTAGTGTTCGACGCAATGACCGCATCCACCACCGGCGACTGTTTGGCGCAGGCCGCAGCCGTGGTGTTCGCGGCCCTCTTCGTGACACCAGCAGTTCTGATCAATCCGGTGATCCAGAGGATCCGATGACTACTGAGGCCCCCAACATGATCGAATGTACCTCCTGCGGACACCTGAACGCCGCGACCTCAAACTTCTGCATCTTCTGCGGCTCGCCCTTGGCGCCAGCGCCCGAGACTGCCATCCCTCCAGCACTCGAACTGCCGACAGACATCGGCGCATTACAACGCGAGTTCACGCGGCTGTCGACCCGCGTCGACGCGCTCGAAGCACGCTTGGGACTCCGAGTGACAACGCTCGCCGAAGCTCAACCCGTCCAGGTTCCCGCCCAGGACACGGCTTCTCGTCCTGCCGCACAGACCACTAGCGTCACCGCGGCAGGACGAGAAGCCCTCAACGCAATCGAGGCAGGGAGTGGGCAAGACTACAGCCAAGCGCCAGTGCCACCCTCGCACTACCCACCACTGCCCGGCCGCTTTTCCTCCATTGACTGGGAGGCGGTCATGGGCCGCAACTGGTTCGCAATCATCGGTGCCACTGCGCTCGCCGTCGGCGCTGCATTCTTCCTGCGGCTTGCCTTCGAGAACAACTGGATCGGTGAGACCGGCCGCGTCGTTTTGGGTCTGGCTGGTGGCTTCATCCTTCTGGCCGCGGGCGAGTACACCGCGCGTCGCATCCCCCACTGGTCTCAGCCTGTCACGGGAGGCGGAATCTCGATCCTCTACCTTTCCATCTACGCCGCTTGCGGCTTCTACTCGCTAATCTCACCCATTGCGGCCCTCGCGTTCCTCCTCCTCGTTGTCGCCATTGCCGGCCTGCTGGCAATCCGATATGAGTCGACGATCATTGCCCTCATGGGCATCGGCGGCGCATTCCTGACGCCCCTACTCCTAGGGCGCGACATGGAGGACCAACGTTTCGTCCTACTTGGCTATCTCCTCGTCGTCGACCTTGGGGTCTTGGGCGTCTCCACCTTCCGGAACTGGCGCTGGTTCACGCTGTTGGGCATGCTTGGCACGTACATCCTGCTTGCACTCTGGATCGATATCATCCCGCGCGACGAGCTACTGATCGCCCAGGCAGGGATCTCCACCGCATTCCTGATCTTCGTCGGCGCCACGACCCTGTTCCACGTTGTGTGGCGCCGCCCCCCGCAGCTATTCGACATGGCGCTCATGACCCTCAACGCGGTCGCCTACTACGGAAGCACCTTCGGATTGCTCTGGGCTGAATATGACGTCTGGTTCGGATTGATCTCGCTCCTGCTAGCGGTGTTCTACGGCGGCGTCGGTTACGCCTCAATCAAGCGCTCGGGCGCACCTCCCGAGGTGGCGCTGTACTCGCTGGCCACCGCGCTGCTGTTCCTAACCATCGCCGCGCCACTGCAACTCACTGGGGCCTGGATCACTGTCGCTTGGGCCGCTGAAGGAGCCATCCTCGTTTGGATCGGCTTCACTGTGGTCAGCAACCGCGTTCGCATATTTGCGCTGGGTGTCTTCGCTATCGCCGTCTTCCGGCTCTTGGCATTCGACACCTTCTGGCTGAACGCTCGCGAATTCGAACTCTTCGTCAACGACCGATTCCCAACCTTCGTTGTCAGCATCGCCGCACTCTATGTCGCCGCATTCCTCTACCGAAGCCGGCGTGCATCCTCCTCGGAGTGGGAACGCGACGTCGAAAGCGTCCTGATCGTCGGTGCCAATCTGCTCACAGTCTGGGTGTTAACTGCTGAAGTCTTCAGCTACTTCGAACGCCGCGCCCTCGAAGCTCTGGCTTCCGAATACCGGGACGACGCCCGCAACGCCCAGATCTCAGCCATCACGGTCACGTGCGCTCTGTACGCCATGGGCCTCGTGGCCATCGCCTTCGCGCGAGGCGTGCCCGTGTTACGTTGGTTGGGGCTCGGTTTGATCGGCGTGGTAGCCGCCAAGTTCGTCCTCTACGACACCTTCCTCCTGGGCAGTCCACGATCCTCGCTCCTGCTCGTCGCCAACTTCTACTTCATCTCCGCCATCGCCGTTGTCGCCTTGGTCATGTTCGCGGCATTCATGACCTCCCGGCATCGTGACCAACTGCTGCCCAGCAACCGGCAGCTATTCACGGGCCTCGTCATACTCGCCAACGTCATCGCCCTCTGGGGGCTGTCGGTAGAGTCGTGGCGCTACCTCAGCGGCGTCGAGCGAGACGGTACCCAAAATCTCGAAAGCGCGAAGCACCTAACACTTACCGTCCTGTGGACGGTGTACGCCATCGGCCTCATCGCAGTCGGAGTCGTCAGGCGCTCAAGAACCCTACGGCTCGCCGGGATCGCTCTCATCCTATTGCCCATCGCAAAGCTGTTTGCGTTCGATGTCTTCCTCCTGGTGAGGGGATACCGCGCCGCGGCGTTCATATCTCTAGGCGTTATGCTGCTGGCGCTCGGCCTCGCCTACCAACGCTACAGCGGAATCTTCAGAGGCTTCTTCATGGGTGAACAGAGCGGCCGCCAGCCCCAAGCAGAAACCGAGACCAAAGAAGAAGCGGATGAGTAGGCTCAGCAGAATAACCCTGCTCGTGACAGCCGTCGCTCTGGCGCTGATCGCCGCGCCGGTCGCGGCAGACTACGCCAAGTCCGACTGGCAGTATTTCAAGGCCATCGAGCTTCCCCTCGGAGCCGATCGCGACGGTCTCGTAGAAGTACCCATCGACGCCCAAACGTTCGAAGGCTCTTCGCGTGGACTGGCCGATGTCAGAATCGTAGCGTCAAGCTCTGGCGCTGGCGACGAAACACAGTACAAGCTCGTCATCGAACGCGCCGAGCGCCGGCGCAGCGCCGTCTCTCTCAACATGCGTGACTTGGGTTCCGTACAGCGCTCGCACACACAATTCGTGCTGACCCTCAGCCAACCCGGGAATCTCCACAACGAGGTCGAGATCCTCACCAGCTCGCGCAATTTCCAACGTCGGGTCACGGTCGAATCCAGCACGGACGGCACCACCTGGGCGATGCTCAAAGACAACGCTGAGATCTACGACTTCACCATCGCCGACCGCAGCGTCACCACCCGCGACAATCACGTCCGCTACCCCGTCTCCACCGCGCCACAGATCAGGATCACCATCATCGATGAGAACGAGCCGCCCCTTGACGTGCAGGGGGCAACAGGGTTCTTCATTGACGATATCGGCGTCCGCGAGATCGAATGGCCGGCCACAGTATCAAATCGCGCGCTGGACAGCGAACGGGGAATCTCGCATACCGTGTTCGACCTGGGCGGCCACGGCCGTCCAGCCAATCGGCTCGACCTCCAGACCAATCAAATCAATTTCTACCGCGACGTCAACCTCGCAGGAAGCGACGACGGCACCTGGTGGATCTCACTTCGCACGTCAGCCAACATTTACGCGTCCGATACTCCTCGTTTCCGAGGTAATGCGCTTTCTCTGGGCTTCGCAGACTCTGCGTTCCGGTTCTACCGGCTCTCTGTTTTCAACGCAGACAACCCACCGCTAGACCCACTGTTGGGAACGGTGTACGGACCCGCCCACAACCTCATCTTCCAACCGCACCCAGGCGCCCGCTATCGCCTCTACTACGGCAACCCCTTGGCACGGACACCCTCATACGAACTTGAGCATCTCCTGCCGTACCTCGTCACGGAAAACCTGCCTCGCGCGCAAATGGGCACCCAATCAGCCAATCCGTCGTATAGCCGCCCGCCTACCCCCACAAAACCGTTCACCGAGCGCTATCCCTGGCTGCTACCGCTGACCCTTACCGTGGGTGGCCTTATCATCGGATTCTTACTGACACGCCTATGGGTTGAAGTGAAACAGAAGCTGCCACCTCCCCCAGCTTAGGCAGCGCGCGCTGCGGGGAACACACCTCGCCGCTCACCGGGCTCGAGGATCCCTACGGTAGAACGCCACGCCCGCAAGCATGATCCCCACTCCGATACCAACCGGTATCGTCAGCAGAAAGATCACGGCGGCTTGGTCGCCCATTTCACTCCGACCGGCCAAGACAAACAGCCAACCCGCGAACAAGCCCAAAGCAGCTCCACCAGTTATCCCCACTATCGCCCACCACAAGAACGCTCGCCAGCGCCAGCCCACGAGCAACGCCACGGCGAACGCGGCCAGCACCGCGACAGCCAGCGCCCGACGCCCTGAGATCACCAGGAAAGCGGGCAAAAGCACACCCACGCTCCATGTGGCCGCTGACGTCAGAATCCCCTTGAGCTTGTCCATGCCCGCAATCATCCCACATCCGGTAATGCAAAACGCATCTCCCTCACGGGGCCCGCGCGCAACGAGGCACTCTCCGTGTAGCCTAGAAGGCATGCCTTCTACAAAAAACTGGATCGAATTCAAAGTCGAAGTCCCCTTCGAGTTCGTGGAGCCCGTTGCCGAACTGTTCCGCCGGTTCGGCAAAGGCGGCGTTGCCATTGAAGAAGCAGGCGGATGGAACCCCGACGAAGGCGAGGCTCGTCCTGAACGCCCGAATGCCATCCTCCGCACGTACATGCCCCAAACGCCAGCGTTCCGCTCGAACCGCGAGATGGTCCATATAGGGATCGAACTCATCTCCAAGCTCACCGACGTCTCGCCCCTGGAAGAGCGCGATATCGCAGAGCAGGAATGGGAGGACGCCTGGAAGGCCCACTTCACGCCCCTCCGCATCGGCAAACGACTCATCGTTCAGCCTCCCTGGCGACGCGGCGAAGAGCGTCCTGACGACGTCGTCATCGAGATCGACCCGGGCCTTGCATTCGGCACCGGACACCACCCCACCACCCATCGGGTCCTGGAAGCCATGGAGCGTCTACTGGAGCCGGGGCAGAACGTCCTGGACGTCGGCGCAGGCTCCGGCATCCTCACGGTCGGCGCCGCCAAACTCGGCGCAGGGAAGATCATCGGCGTCGAGATCGACAATATTGCCCTCAAAGCGGGTCGCGCCAACCTGCGCGCAAATGGCGTTTCCGGCGTCGCCCGCTTCTACGCCGGCACCCTGCCCAACGACCACGTCCCCGAAGGTTGGGCCGACTTGGTGCTCGCCAACGTCAACTCCGTCGCCCTCGCCAAGCTCGCCCCAGAGCTCGCCCGTGCCAGCAAGCCCGGCGGCTGGGTCGTCGCCGCAGGCATCCTCACCGAGCGCCAGCAAGGTGTCGAAGACGCCTTCGCCGCTGCAGGCCTCGCCATCCCCGAACGCATCTACGACGACGATTGGGTCGCCCTCATCTGCACCAGCAGCTAGGACCAGTCGCGCGCGGCGCGGGACGGCTAGGAATCAAGAGTGCTCAATGCAAGAATGCGTTTCGCTTATCGCTAGGACGGGGGCGTAACATGCGCGGCACTAACCATCGCGGAGGCATCTCATGGCCAAGCTCCAGCTCAGTCTCGCGTTCAGCCCGAACCCTCGCAGCAAACCCATCCTCGACGGCATCGTCGAGCCGGAAGGCATCGACCTCTTCTGCTCGCGCGTACCACCGGGTGAACTCTTTCACCGACAACTGACGCACCAGGAATTCGACGTCTCAGAGATGTCCATTTCATCCCTCCTGATGATCACCGCCCAGGGCAATCGTGACTGGGTTGCGTTGCCCATCTTCACCACGCGTCACTTCTTTGGCACGCAGGCCATCGCACGCAACGCCGCGGGCATCGAGACCGGCGACCAGCTCAAGGGCAAACGTGTGGGGGTCAACGAGTACCAACAGACCGCGGCGCTGTGGTCTCGCGGCTTCTTTCACCATGAGTACAACGTCGCTGCCCAAGACGTCGAATGGTGGATGGAGCGAACGCCCGAGTACTCGCACGCTGGCGCCGTCGGGTTCCAAGTACCCCCGGGCGTCACGCTCAAATTCATCCCCGAAAACAAGAGCATGGGCCAGATGATGATGGATGGTGAGCTCGACGCTATCCAGCACTACTTCTGGGGCGGGGGCGGCATCAACCGAAGCACCATCGATCTCGCCAAACAACCTGAGATGCACTACATCTTCGGCGACCCCCAGGCTGAGGCCACCAGGTACTACAACAAGACTGGTATCTTCCCCTTCAATCACACCGTCATTGTTCGCCGGTCTATCTACGAAGCCAACCCCTGGATCGGTCGCAACCTTCTTGAAGCGTTCGACAGCGCCAAGCAGCTCCACTACGCCGAGCGGCGTGAAGCCACTCAGCCCTGGCTCGAAACCGGCGTCATGGCGTCGGAAAGCAGAAAGAGCCTGGACACTGACATTTTCCCGTACGGGCTCGCGGCCAACCGAATGGTCATTGAAAAAGCCATGGAGTACTCCACCGAGCAAGGTCTAACGCCACGAGTCCTCACCCCTGAAGAGGTCTACGCCCCGAACCTCCTCGACACCTAGCTGGCGGGGACCCAGCGCCACCTCGAACTGCAGTTCAACAAAAAGAAGGCGCACCACAGAACTGTGGTGCGCCTTCTTTCAGTTTTGGCACGTTTGGCTCCGCTGGGTGCAGCCCGCGCGTCAAAGAGCAAGCCCGTACTGCGATAACATAGATTCATTTAAGAAAACGCGTGGAGCCTCTTGAAACCACCGCTCAGGCCATTTACCAATTAAGGGAGGGCGTGCGGCAGCAGCGAAACAACGCTACCTGTCACCGATACAACCGCAACCATTACCGTTATCATTACCGGCCTCGGCCGTATACTCAACCACATGTCAGGAACACCTCAAAATGTTTGAAGCCATCGGAATCGGATTGACTACGTTCCTCCTGGGAATTGTTTACGCCAGCTTCGCAGAGTGGGTCATCCACAAATACATGATGCATCGGCCGATTTTCGGGTACAGCCACTTCTACGTGGCCCACGCCCAGGTTCACCACGCCAAGTACCAAGCAAACGCGGCCTACTGGCTCGGTGACCGTCCCGCGGTAGACCTCACATTCGCCCCGTGGGCTATGCCCTTCCCCGCCCTATTTCACGCCCCATACCTGATTGCCATCGGAATCTGGATAAGCATCCCTGCTGCTATTGGCCCCTTTGTGGCCTTCATCGTGTATCAGGCCACCTATGAATACTTTCACTTCTGCATGCACGTGCCCAAGGGCCGCTGGTTTGAGCAGAACCGCATCTTCAAGTTCATGAACGAGCATCACTACCAGCACCACCAGAAGGCCAACACCAACCTCAACGTGGTACTACCGCTAGCGGACTGGATCTTGGGGACGCGTCGAAAGTTGGTGGAGCCGATGGCGGCCAAGACGTTGACGTTGGCAAAAGGAGCGTAGGGGCGCGCGCAGCGTACGGGCTGAAGCGGGCCGTGGCTAGCGAATAGTTAAACCGCCCTACTCGGGCCTCGGCTCACGCACCATCAGCGCTGCCAGCGCGTCACGCGGCGACAGGCCGTCGAACAGCACGTGGCAGGTCAACTCCGTGATAGGCATCTCCACGCCGTAGGCTCGCGCCATCTGGAGGGCCGCGGCAGCTGTCGTCACGCCCTCCGCGACCTCGCCGCCAAGCGCATCGATCGCCTGCTCAAGCGTCTTACCCTCGGCCAGCGCGATCCCTATGCGATGGTTGCGCGACAACCCACTGGCCGCAGTTGCCATCAGATCACCCAAGCCTGCGTTGCCCATGAACGTCATCGGCTGCGCTCCTGCAGCGACGCCAAGCCGTGTCATCTCGGCCAGCCCACGGGTCAGGAATCCCGCCTTCGCGTTGTCACCAAGACCCATTCCATCGACCACCCCCGCGCCTATCGCGATGATGTTCTTCAGCGCACCGCCGAGCTCCACACCGATGACATCCGTGTTCGTGTACACACGAAACGTCATCGAGTTCATCAGCGCCTGTGCCTCGCGGGCAACCCTCTCGTCTGCCGACGCAACCACCGTCGAAGTCGGCAGATCGCGAACCACCTCGCGCGCCAGGTTCGGCCCTGAAAGCACCACCAAGCGTCCAGAAATCTCTGGCAGCTCTTCGACCAACAACTGCATCATCGGCACGCCAGACCCCGTCTCTAACCCCTTCGTCGCGCAAATCACCAAGGGCCTGTGGCCTAGGTACGGCCTCGCGCGGCGAGCGTTCTCGCGCAACGTCCGGCTCGGCACTGCGAACAGCACCGCTGCGACGTCTTGGAGGCCATCACCCCAATCGTCCGTCACCGACAACGAGTCTGGAAACGTCACGCCCGGCAAGCGCTCATGTTCCCGCGCCGCCGCCAACGTCCGCACCTCATCCGGCGTCCGCGCCAACAATCGGACCTCAATACCACGGCGCGCCATGATCACTGCCAACGTGGTGCCCCACGTCGTCGTACCAACCACTGCCACCGGACCCTGCGGATGTGTCTCTCTAGCCATAGGCGCTCAGAATACCACCGGCGCGCCAGACGCTCACGCGCACGGCGTCCCTGGCTCACAAGCCTGGTCTGTTACAATGGCTCCAGCCCTAATCGTCCCGGTCGTTTCCTCGTTTGTCGGTCAGACACCACGCATGCAGCGGTGCTTCCGTAAGATCTGGGTCCTAATACCACTCTTTATAGGAGCAACTACTTATGCGTATCTTCGTTGGAAACCTGAACTACCAAACCGATGACAACGGCCTCCGCGCCGCGTTCGAGCCCTTTGGTGATGTCACCGAGGCGAACGTCGTCGTCGACCGCTACACGGATCGCTCCCGAGGCTTCGGCTTCGTGGACATGCCTGACAACGGCCAGGCAGTGGCTGCCATAAACGGCCTCAACGGCCAAGACCTCGACGACCGCAAGCTGACCGTCAACGAGTCCCAGCCCAAAGAACGCCGCAACTAAGCAGCATTCGGCTGGACTGATTCTGCCAGTAGAGAACCCAAGAGCCCTCCGGTGTCGGGAGGGCCTCTTTGTGTCAGTGAACAACAAAAGGCAACACCTAAACGCCCCAAAAAGTGTCTACCTCCCGCGCTCGGCAAGCACGCCTACCTGCCATAATATGAACCTGCGTGGCCAGGCAAGAAGGCATCTCCGGACACCCCACAACCACCCTGACCCAGGGTGACGTTAGGACGACACTCGACCGATGCAGTTGCGCAGCCACCAGCAGGACATGCTCGACATCGTGCGGCGCATCAAAGCGGGCGCCCCCATCAGGGACATCTACGCGGCAGTCACTCCAGGCGCTGGCAAGAGTTGGCTGCCGGTCATCGCCGCTAGAGAGCTCATCCCCACAATCGCCGACAAGATCTGCTGGGTCGTGCCCCGCACGAACCTCGCTCGCCAGGCCGAGGATGTCTTCGCCAACAACAGCGCCATTCAAGAACTCCTCGCCCATAACCACCTCATCCGGATGGCCCGTAACGAAGTCGACCCCACGCGGGGGCTCTCCGGCTATGTCAGCACCTACCAGGCCATCGGCATGGACGCCAACGGCCAGCACGCCCGGGAGTTCCAGCAGCACCGCTACATCCTCATCCTCGACGAGCCCCACCACATCGCCGATGAGGCCCAATGGCCGGAGCGACTTGCCCCGCTGATTGAAAACGCCACGCTCCGCATCTTCATGAGCGGCACCTTCGAGCGCCACGACCGGCGCCGCATCGCCTTCCTCCCCTATAAAAAAACCTCCACGGGCGATTACCCCGACCTCGACAGCGACACCGCTGGCACCTCCGCCTACATCGAGTATGGCCGGGAGCGGGCCATCGCCGAGGGCTCCATCGCCAACCTCATCTTCCGGCGCCACGATGCAGGCGGGCTCGCCTGGGAGACCGCTGAGGGCGAGCAGAAATCGTTCGGATCCTTCACTGATACCGTCGGCAAAGACGCCAAAGCCGCTCTCTGGACCGCGCTGACTCAGAAGTACGCCTTCGACCTCCTTGCGCGCGGCCTCGATAGCTGGCTCGGCTTCCGGCAGCACAACAAATGGGCAAAGCTACTCGTGGTCGCCCACAGCCAGGCCCGTGCCGAAGAGCTCAACGCTCACCTCGTCGAGATGGGTGTCACGTCAGACATCGCCATCAGCAACGACTCGCCCGCCGCCACCAAAGCCATCGACCGATTCAAAGGCCTACGCAGGCCGCGACTCGACGCCCTCGTCACCGTTCAGATGGCTTACGAAGGCATGGACGTACCCCAGATCAGCCACGTCGTCTGTCTCACCGGTATCCGCAGCAAACCCTGGCTTGAGCAATGCTTCGCCCGAGCAGCCCGCATCTACGGCGGCAAGAGTCACGGCTACATCTGGGTACCCGACGATCCGCTGTTCCGCAACGTTTACGAGCAGATCGTCGATGAGCAGAACCGAGGCGCCTACGTCCCCCCTGAGCCAGAGGAAGCCCCCATGCTCACTTGGGCCCTCCAACTGCCTGCGGAGATAACTGCCGTCCCCGCAGGCCTCGCCATAACCCCACTCGACGCCAGCGTAGGCGCCGAAACCAACTCCGATCTCACTGGCGCCACGCTCACCGCTGAGGAGACCGACCGCTTCGCCAGCATCGCCTACGAAGCGGGCGTCTTCGGCCTCGCCCCCATCCAGATCCAGGCCCTCATCAGCGAGGGTCAACTACCTTACGCGACGGGCATTACCAGCGACCAACTCCGCAAGATGCAACAGCGCTACGCCAAGAATGCCACCACCAAGCCCACACCCACCGCACCGGCGGGGCTGCGACCGTCCGACAGCGAGCAGAAGTACCGAGATCGCATCTCACGCTGGATTAAGAAACATGCCTACAAGCGCTGGCCCGGCGAAACCCCGGACGTTCGTGTCAGGCGCACCGCCTACATCAAGACCGTAAACTCAACTCTCCTCCAGGCGTTCGGCCCTCGCGACCGCCTCCGCATGGAGGGTCTCGTCGCCCTCTGGAACCACGTCCAGCGCTACTTCCCCGCCAACTAGGCAGTGCCCCCGGGCCGACCTCACCGCCAAGAATGCACAAGCGGGCAAAGCGAAGGTGAGTGAGACGAGGGAACCACGAGCCCCTAAATCGCCAGCGCCACCACTCCGCCGACGATCAACACCGTCGCAAATGCCTTCAGACCTAGCGTCTCGCGGTCTAACGGCTCGTGCAGCACATCCCACGCCTGCGTACTCAGCGCAACGCTAATCACCAGCACCAACAGCGGTCGTGACGCGGCGACGACGCTCACCAGCGACACCGAGCCCAGCGAGAAGGCCAGCATCAGTGTGAACACCGCTGCTGGCGCCAGCGCTCCCTCCGTCAGCAGCATCACCCCAGCCACATGCCGTTCGCGTAGCATCCTCGGCACCCTCGCCAAACGCTCTCGACTCGCCACAGTCACCAACACGAGTACGCCCAGCGCCATCGTGCTCACCCCCTGCACCGCCCATACGCTCGCCACGCCCGTCGCCTGGTCCGTCACTACGAACGCTACGCCAAGGACCATCGCCGACATCAACAACACACCGAATGCAGGCATGCGAGCTAACCGGAGTACCCCACCCTCACGGCGTAGCGACACCAGCACGGCGCCCGTCACCACCACCAACACAGCCGTTCCCTGGACCAGCGTCAGCGACTCGCCCAGCAGCGTCACGGCAATCAGCGTCGCGAATACCGGCGCCAGCGACTGCACCGGCGTCGCCCGGGAAACCTCCTCCAAACTCAGCCCATAAAAGAACAGCATCAGCCCGCCAACAAACGCTACACCCGTCGCGATCGACCATGTGATGCCCTCCAGGCCACCGAAGCCGCCGGTCGCCCACGCGACCGCCATGAACGCCGGGCCGATAACGAGTTGCATCAATCCGAACACGAGATAGAAGTCTCTTACGTCGGCGAACAGGTCCGTCACCAGCTTTTTATCGAGGACAGAAACCCAAGCGAAAAGCATCGTGCTCAAGAGCACAGCGACCAGCCATGTCACGAAAATTCACCCCCGTGCCACGCAAATAGAAAGGGGCACCGACCCGGTGCCCCTCCCCTTCTCATCCTAACTCTGTTTACAAGCCGTAGAACGCCCTCGGATTGTCGTGGGTCATTTTGTGAGCCACTGACGCAGGAACCTCTTCGCGATCCACGCGCTCCTCCAGCATCAGCCGAAATTCCAGCTCGTGCGACGTGTCCTGGTGCGTGTAGTCCGAACCCATCAGCAGGTTGTCCTCGCTGATGTAGTTGAGAATCATCGAGATATCCTCGTCCACCTGGCAAGCGACATACGTACGGTTGCTTTTGAATAGGTCATTCGTTACCTCGAAGCCCAGCTCCCGACCCGCTTCGTTGCTCGACATCGCGTGTCGGTCATGAAGTCTGCGGAGTTGGTAGTCGGCGAAGGGCACCCACGATGCGCCCGCCTCCACGCAGCCGATACGGAGGTTGGGAAATTGCGCAGGAACGTTGTTCTCAAGAAACGAGTAGATGCCGTTGATGGCAGGGACTTTCGAGCTCAACAGCCCGCCGCGCACCTCGTTAGTGCCGCCCCCGGTGTGGAAACAGATCGGCATATCGAGTCGCTCTGCTTCCTCGTATAGCGGGAAAAAATAGGGGTCATTGGGCTCGTGGCCCGCCTCCTGGTCGCCCTTCTTGAAAACGCCACAAGCCCCATGCTCCTTAGCTATCTGCAACTCTTTGATCGACGCGTCGATGTCCACCAACGGGGGGATGCAGACCCAGCGTAATCGACCCTTTGAGACGGAACAGCGATCCGCAAGCCATCGGTTGTAGCTACGAGCAACCGCGATCTGTCCTTCGCGGCTCGACGCCGGGACGTGCAGGAAGAAAGTAGGGTAGATGATCTGTATCTCGGTCCCAAGCTCGTCCATGTGACGCAAGCGGGACTCGACATCGAGCAGCTCACGTGCGCCTACCTTGGTCCCGCTCTTCGAGTCGTTTCGGACCGGACGACGCGTTCGAACACCTTCAACGACCCACTCCCTCAACTCTGCGCGTGCGGTAGTCGCATTCGGGTTAGATCGAATCTCCGTCACTGGCTTAAACTGCTGCTCCCCGGGCCCCATGTACTCCCAGGTGGCATCTGTCTCGTCCACATGCGTATCTGCGTCAATCAGCCCACTCAGATCCATGTTGAATACTCCTGGCATATTCGATAGCGGGCAGCCGCCCTCGTGCGCCGATGCTATTCCGCCGTGGCATTAGGCGCAAGGTAGCGGCTTGGCTCTAGGCGAACGGCACCGCCACGGGGCAGCGCCCAGATGCTGAGCTCCGCCTCATGGCGCATCGTATTGATCGGCCACAACCTTCACTTGAGCGAACCGACGCAGAAAATCAGCCTCGCCCGACGCGTGCGCTTCGCCAGCTACCACTAACTCCTAGCAGCCGCCTCTCGCAGCATCCTCTCAGCGATATCCCCCGTCGACACAATCCCCAGGTCCCCCCCTGACCGCAGGCGGACGGCAGCTCCATTGGCCTCCGCCTCCTTGTCGCCCACGACCAGCATGTACGGAACCTTTTGCATCTGCGCGTCGCGAATCTTGGCACCCATGCGCTCGTTGCGGGCGTCGACGTGGACGCGCAGGCCAGCAGCAGCCAGCTCGTCGCGGATCTGCTCCGCGTACTCGATGTGGCGATCGGCAATGGGGATCACCTCGGCCTGGATAGGGGCGAGCCAGAGGGGGAACGCACCGCCGTAGTGCTCCACCAGCACGCCGAAAAAGCGCTCCAACGAGCCGAACAGCGCCCGGTGCACCATGTAGGGCCGGTGCTCAGCGCCGTCCTGACCCACGAAGGTGAGGTCGAACCGCTCTGGCAGGTTGAAGTCAAACTGCACTGTCGTGCACTGCCACGACCGGCCGATAGCATCCTTCACCTTGATGTCTAGCTTCGGGCCGTAGAACGCACCGCCACCGTCGTCGACCTCATAGTCGACGTTCATCCGATCCAGCGCGCGGCGTAACGACTCCGTCGCGTGGTCCCAGTCCTCGTCGCGTCCCACCGCCTTCTCGGGCTTGGTGCTCAGGAATACGTCGTAGTCCGTGAACCCGAACGTGCCCAGCAGGTCGAACGCGAAGTCCAGCACGCCCACGACCTCGTCCTCAACCTGGTCAGGCCGGCAAAAGATGTGCGCGTCATCCTGCGTGAAGCCCCGGACGCGGAGCAACCCCTGAAGCACGCCACTGCGCTCGTAGCGGTACACCGTCCCCAGTTCCGTCAGCCGCATAGGCAACTCGCGGTACGAACGCTTCGATGACGTGAAGACCTGGATGTGGAATGGGCAGTTCATCGGCTTGGCGAAGTACTCGTTCCCATCCACATCCATCGAGTCATACATGTTCTCGCGGTAGAAACCCAAGTGACCGGACGTCTCCCACAGCGTCGACTTTCCAATGTGTGGCGAGTACACGAAGTCGTACCCACGTTTATCGTGCTGCTCGCGCCACTCCTGCTCCATGAGCGACCTGATCCGGCCGCCCTTGGGGTGCCAGATCACCAGCCCGGGCCCCACCTGTTCTGAGGTCGAAAACAAGTCAAGCTCCCGGCCCAGCTTCCGGTGATCGCGCAGCGCCGCCTGCTCCAAACGCTCCAAATGAGCGTCCAGCGACTCCTGCGACTCCCACGCCGTGCCGTAGATGCGCTGGAGCATCTCGTTGCGCTCGTCCCCACGCCAGTACGCACCGGCGACGTTCATCAACTTGATCGCCTTGACATCGCCGGTCGACGGCACGTGCGGTCCACGGCACAGGTCCACGAAATCACGATGCCCATACGTGGTCAACATCTCGCCCTCGGGGATGCCATCGATGATCTCCAGCTTGAACGGCTGCCCTGCGAATCGCGCCTTCGCGTCGTCCCGCGAGAACTCCGTTTGCACGAACGGCGCATCCGCCGCGATGGACTCCTGCATCCGCGCCTCGATCTGCTCAAGGTCCTCCGGCGTGAACGGACGCTCCACGTGGAAGTCGTAGTAGAAGCCGTCCTCGATCGCAGGCCCCACCGCGAACTGCGCACCCGGGAACATGCTGAGGACTGCCTCCGCCATCACATGCGCCGCCGAATGCCTGATCCGGAACCGTAAATCGTCCAGATCCCGCTCAGCCTGCGATTGTTCTTTTACTGGCATATCTTCTTCCCTTGGTTCAGCGACTCAGGCACTCGCCCGTCGCCGTTAGTTTACGAACAGAAAAAGGGGCGCACCAGGCGCCCCTCAGGTCTATCTCAGCGAAACGCGCGCCTTATTCAGTCGTGGCCCTCGTAGTGGCCCCTGTCGTCAAGAACGTGATCCTAGTCGTCCACAAAACGCGCATCACTCCCAGATTCTACCAGCGATCCCTCCCCGTTCAACGCCCCACAACCGAGGCGCGACGCTCCGCGAAGCCATCCTCCCCCGACAGCCTTGCTTATAACAAATGTCCATAATGCAATCGTCGCACCCGGCGTTACGCTGTTCCCGGACAACCCCTATTCCCTAATTCCCTGAGCGTAGCGCAGCGCAAGCGGAGTCCAAGAGCCGGCCCTGAGTCACACGAAGGGCCCCCTCACCGTCCCCATTTCAGGAGCTAATGAGGCCACTTTTGACCCATTTGAGGCCACCGCCAGGAAAGGCTCGAGGCTGCCTGTAAGTCAACAGTCCACGTCCCAGAAGCAAAACGAGGCGAGCAAGCCGCCTCTATCCAACCCACCCACAGCCAGCGACTGATCAAAAGTAATCAACGGAGAATCAAAACGGATCCCCCTGTTTCCTGAGCGCAGCAGCGGCGGGCAGCGCTCGTGGGGAAGCACAATCCCGACTTCGTCACCCTCCTCGACGAGGGGGGAGTAGAATATGGTCATGAAAGCCGTATACAACGAAGCAGCCAACCTAGCCCGCCAGAACCGCGAGTTCGTCCTCGCCACCGTCGTCAACACCAAGGGCTCCACACCCCAGAAACCCGGCGCGGCCCTACTCGTGCGCTCCGACGGCTCCACCGTGGGAACCCTCGGCGGTGGCTGCGTCGAAGGCGACATTTGGTTCGCCGCTAAAGAAGCGCTACGGGAACACACCGGCCCCATCTTCAAGAACTACTACCTCAACGAAGACATCGCTGCGCGCGATGGCCTCGTCTGCGGCGGCTCGATGTTCTTTTACATCGAGCCCTTCGAGCACTCGACCGACGTCAGCCCGCTCTCGGATGAGATTGAGCAAGCCTTCGAAGGCGGCGACTCCCTCGCAATGGCCACGGTCGTCAACCCGACCACTCTCAAGACTGGCGCGCGCATCGTCGTCCACGAAGACGGCACCACCGTCGGCTCGCTGGGCACCGCCGAAGCCGACGCTGTTGCCATCGCGACAGCCAACGCCGTCATGCCCATGGGCAAGGCCGAGCACGTCCGCACCGCAGAGGGCGACGAGATCTTCGTCGCAGGCTTCACCTCGCCGGCAACGCTTGTCCTAGTCGGAGGAGGCCACGTGAACCTCCAGGTCGCCAAGGTCGCGCAAATGCTTGGCTTCCGCGTCTTCGTCACCGACGACCGCCCCGAATTCGCCAACCGCGAGCGCTTCCCCATGGCGGAGGAAACCGGCGTCGCGCCCTACGACAAGGGCCTTGACGCCTTCCATATCACCAAGAACACCGCCATCGTCATTGGCTCTAGGGGCCACCACTACGACGACCTTGCTACCGAGGCCGCCGTCCGCACGCCCGCCACCTACGTTGGCCTTCTTGGTAGCAAGCGCAAGACCGTGATGATCTACGAAGCGCTCCTCAAGCGCGGCATCAGCCCCGAGCGCCTCAAGCAGGTCCACTCGCCCATCGGCCTCGACCTAGGTGGCCGCACCCCTGAGGAGATCGCCGTCAGCATCATGGCCGAGATCATCGCCTTCCGCCACAACCGCCCCGGTGGATCCATGAAGATCGAAGAGGCCCAGGTCAACCGTCTCCTCACCAAGCTTGGCAAAGCCAAGCAAGCCAAGGCCTAGCCCCTTGGGCTGACTCGCCTCGTTCGGACACCACGCCCGAATGCTCGCACCCGCAATCGGCTATCCTTCCCCCGCCACCGACAACGGTCGCCCATCAATGAGCCCGGGGGAGGGGAGACAAATGAACTTTGACCTGACAGACCGCGTAGCCATCGTCACAGGCGCATCACAAGGCCTCGGTAAAACCAGCGCGATGGAGCTCGCCAAAGCGGGCGCCAACATCGTAGCCGTCGCACGCGAACCCGAGGACGTCACGTTCGGCCGCAGCCGTCCCCATGCCCCTGTCCAGGAAGTCGTCGGCGACATTAAAGCCCTCGGCCGCCAGGCAATCGGCATCACGGCCGATGTCCGCGACAACGCCCAGGTCGAAAGCATGGTGCAAGAGGTGCTAGCCGAATTCGGCCGCGTCGACGTTCTGGTCAACGTGGTCGGAGGCAGCTGGGGTGAGACCTTCAAGGCAGGCCCCATCATGGAACTTACCGCCCACGACCTCATCGAGGCCTACCGCGTCAACGTTGTCACCATGTTCCAGTGCAGCACCGCCGTGGTCCCCATCATGAAGCGCCAGGGCAAAGGCGTGATCATCAACATCGCATCCGTCGCTGGACAATCACCCAGCATCGACTCCCCCGCCTACGGTGCCGCCAAGGCGGGCGTCATCAACATGACCATGAGCATGGCAGCGGCATGGGGCCCCGAGGTGCGTGTCAACGCCATCGCCGTTGGTGGGATCGAAACTCCCCATCGGCCACGGTGGAACGAGAACTCTACTGCCGCCTACGGCCCCGGCAGCTCTTCAGCTCTGGGCCGGCTCGGCAAGCAGGAGGAGCACGCGGGCACGGTCGTCTGGCTAGCGTCCGACTACGCCGGCTACATCACCGGTACCACCATCGAGGCAAACGGAGGCGCACGACGATGACACGACTACCCGAAGCCCAACGCGAGGATTTCCCAGAAGATCTCCAGTCCGCCTTCGACGCCGTCCACGCCAATGGCAAGCCGATCGGACCTGGCTCAATCACTATCCACAGCCCTGAGCTCGCCCGCTTGAGGCTCCCGGTTAGCAGCTACGTCCGCTGGAACATGGACGTAGACCCCCAGTACACTGAGCTCGCCATCCTCATCGCCGCGCGCGCCCTCGACTGCGCCTACGTCTGGAACGCCCACGTCGTTGTCGCTGCCGAAGCTGGCGTCAGCCAGGCGCTCATCGATGCCCTGCGGGACGACCAGGCGCTGCCCGCTGAACCTGTTGCGCAAGCTGCGCTTACCAACTTCGGCCTGGAGCTCATCCGGGCCCACAAGGTCGGCGACGGAACCTATAAAGCAGCCCACGATGTCTTCGGCACCAAAGCTCTCGTTGAGCTGACGGCTCTCATGGGTCACTACGCCCAGAATGCCATGCTCGTCGCTGCCTTCGACGTCACACTCCCGGGCAAGCTCAACGCGCCGGTGCTCCCCGTCTGAACATGGCCAGCGACGCACCTCATCAGTTCCGCGTCGCCGCAGTCCTCCTGGCAGGCGGCGAGTCCTCTCGCATGGGTGAGAGCAAGGCCCTGATGCCCTGGACCACCGGCGAACCCCTGATTGCCTACCACATCCGCGCATTACAGCAGGCTGGTTACTCGCCCATCGTCGTGGTGCTCGGCCATGCTCCCGAGGAGATCAGCCGCGCCATCCCCGCCGACGCCGAAGTCACGATCGTCGTCAACGAGCACTACCAGAACGGTCGCTCCTCCTCCATCGTCGGCGGCGTCCTCCAGGTCGCCGCGTCAGACAGCGATGCGTTCGTCGTTGCCAGCGTAGATCAGCCCCGTTCGGTCGAGATGCTGCGCACGCTCCGCGAGGCCTGGGAGCGCGAGCAGCCGTCCATCGCAATGCCCTCCTATCAGCACCACAGTGGCCATCCGCCGCTGTTCGCCAGTGGTCTCATCGCGGAAGTCTTACGGGTCACGGAAGAGGAGCAGGGCTTGCGGCAAGTCATCCGTCACTTCGCCGACAACCGTCTGTTCGTGAATGTCGACGACCCTCTCACTCTGACGAACCTAAACACGCGAGAAGACTACGAAACGGCACTCCGGATCGCCAAAGGCCAAGCATGAAGATCCCCGCAGGCCCCTACCTCATCCGCTCATGGAAGCCAGGCGACGAAGCGACGCTTGCCAGCAACATCAACAACCCGAACATCACCCGCACCCTGGCCGCACGCCAACCTCGCACGTACACCAAGGAGCACGCCAAGGCCTGGATCGACCTGTGCGCTTTGGAAGCCGACCCCGTCAATTTTGCCATTGCGGACGGCGATCAGGTCATGGGGAGCATCGGTCTCACTCTCCAGCGAGGCGCACGTCGACGATCTGCGGAGGTCGGCTTCTGGATCGCGGAGGACCACTGGGGCCGAGGCATCGCCACGCGAGTCTTACAAGCGTTCAGCGAATATGCGTTCGCCCAATTCGACCTGCTCCGGCTCCACGCCTACGTCTTCGATGGCAATGCCTCTTCGATCCGAGTACTGGAGAAGGCCGGCTACACCTACGAAGGCACGCTCGTCGCGAGCATCACCAAAGACGATCGGATCATCGACGAACTCGTGTACGCCTTGGTCCGCCACGAAGCCTAGGAGCCGAATACCGCGAGGATCACCGCGCCGGTCACCGACAGCAGAATGCCTGCCACCACTCGCCGGTTGATAACCTCTAGGTGTCGATTCAGCGTCCAGGAAAAGATGAGAGTGAATACGGCCCCCGTGCGCATCAATGGAGTGACCACCGCGACGGGAGCAACCGCCAAAGCCATGAACCTGAACATCTGCGCCAGGAACACGAACGTTCCGGCGCTCAAGAATAAACGTACCGTCGACGGGTGCATAGCCGAGATCAGCCCACGCCGCGCCGGGTGAACCAACGTGGCGACAAGGACAGCAGCAGCAGCCGAGTAGGCGATCAGTCCGCCGAAGATGGCAACGCCATCGACGTTCCCCACGGCCGCCCTGATCAGGATGGGGCTCGTCCCGTACGCGCCAATCGTGGCGAATGCTGACAGATAGCCTTCCACCTGCCGAAGCTGGAAGGCCGGAGCCTGCTCAGTAGCGGGGCCTCCACTTGGCGGGGGCGGAGTCCTGCCGGGAGACTTCGAAACCCGCTGGACCATGATCGTGGGCCCCACGATGATCAGCAGGATGCCGAACCCCATGATGGCCGATATAGTCTCGCCCAAGAATACGAATGCGATCAAGATCGCATAGGGCACTGTCAGCGCCTGCACTGACCCCGCTCGGGTAGCGCCGATGGCTGCGGCGGCCCGGTAGTTGAAGTAGCGACCTACGCCGAAATGCAGCAGCCCGGCGGCCGACAGCAGCAGGTAACCGCGTAGCGGGATATCGCCCGCATTGAACAGTTGACCACTGACCAGCGATGCGCCCAAGAACAGCGGAACGCCCAGTAGCACTGTCACGAAAGCGCCTGCGGAAGCTGTCGCGCGAGCCAGGCCACGGCGCGCCATCACCGAATTCAAGCTAAAGCTGATCGAGGAGATGATCGCAAGGGCGACGCCCAACATTAAGACACAATCCCGTTGGCGATGAGCTCGTCGACCTGGGCGTCAGTCATGCCTAATTGCTGTGCCAGGACCTCGGCCGAATGCTCGCCCAGGTCTGGCGGGCTACTCGCACTCACAGTAGGTGTGCGCGAAAGCTTTATCGGGTTGCCCGCGAACCGTACCGAACCCAGCGCTGGGTGGTCGATGTCCACGAACATGCCGCGCTCATTCACCTGCGGGTCGCGCGCCACCTCGGCGATGTTCTGCACCGGCCCAACGGGAATCCCCATGCCACTCAGCAACTCAACCCACTCGTTCGTGGTCTTCTGGAGCATCGCTTCCTCGATGATCGGGATCAACTCATCATAGTGCTGCGTACGCCCCCACCCCGATTGGTAGCGCTCGTCGTCGATCAGCTCCGGGTGCTCGATGCCTGCGCAGAACAACGGCCATTGCTCGGTGGAACCGCCCATGATAGCCACGACGAGATGTCCGTCCGAAGCCTGAAATGCCTGGAACGGCGTGGAGCTCGGGTGCCGCGTACCGATCCGCTCAGGGATCTCACCGAGCGTGAAGTAGCGGGTGAAGGCGTTCTCCATAATCGCGACCTGGCAATCAAGCATCGAGATATCTATGTACTGCCCCTCCTCAGACTTCTCACGCTCCAACAGAGCGCCCTGAATCGCCACCGTAGTGAACAGGGCCGCTGTGATGTCACCGATGCTCGCACCGGGCCGGACTGGGCCACGACCAGGCTCACCGGTAATGCTCAGCATCCCACCCATGCCCTGCACAATCACATCCAACGCGGGCCGCGCCGCATAAGGACCTGACTGACCGAACCCGGAGATCGATGCCATAACCAATCGCGGATTACGGGCTTTCAGCGCGGCGTATCCCAGACCGAATTTCTCCATGGTCCCCGGCCGGAAGTTCTCCACCAGCACGTCCGCCTGCTCCACTAAGTCCAACAGCAGCGCTGCACCCTTCGGCTTTGTGAGGTCTATGGCGATCGATCGCTTATTGCGGTTGATGCTCATGAAATAAGAACTAAACGCCCCGGGTCCCTGTGCCGTCGCAGACACCTGGTTTCCATCCGCATCCGTCGTCAGGAAAGGCCCATTGCCACGGGCTGGATCGCCCATCCCTGGCTGCTCAACCTTGATCACATCGGCGCCGAAATCGGCCAGAAGCATGGTGCAGAAAGGACCCGACAGAATCCGGGTCAGATCAAGGACAGTTAAACCGGCAAGCGGACCGGACATAGTGGGCACCTCACGTACAGCAGATCAAACGCCCGCATTCTAACTGGCCCGGCTGTGTCCCGGGTGAACGAGAGGCTACCGCTCTGCGGCGACGGCGCGCGCAATAGCGCACACCGCAACCTGAGGAACATCGAGCGCATTGTCCAGCGTGTGGGATAGCGACGACCTATCTCAGGGGCAGTCGTTCGACTTCACTTTCCTGGGGGCGGGAGTATTCCCCTACATCTGCACCATCCATCCGTCTGTGACGGGAACGGTAATCGTGACTGAAGCGTCGTAAGGGCAACGTTCGTGGCTGCCGGGGATCACTCCGGCAGCCACGAACGCACCGCTTGGGTACTCGCCACATGAGCTCGTTGACGGTCGCACCAGCACCAGCGTGTCTACTCGCTCGTCTATAAGCCTAAAGACGCGGATCTAGCTTGTTGAACAGGGACCGTGGGTTGGGCAGCAGGCCACCGACGAAAGCGATCACGGCGATTGCGACGACGAGAAGAGCCACGTTGAAGGCGAAGTAACCGGGAAGGCCGACGGGCGTGAGGAATCCAGCTGCCAGCAGGGATCCGACCCTGCTCACGCCAACCATTCGTTGCCGTACCACCACCAGGCCTAGGAGCCCAGCCGCTAGCGGCGCCAAGCCGTAGGCCAGCAGCATTCCCTCTACCTCACCAGTCGCTACGAACCACACAACGAAGGCGTAATTCAGCGCCCCCAGACCCAAGACGAGAATCGACGCCCCTAGCACGCTCGCATCGCGATCCGCAACCATGCCGCCACGCAGGGAACCCATGGGCACGGCGAACGCGACTCCCATGACCGCCAGGACCACTCCGAAAAGGATTGCTGCTTCCATAGATACCAAGGGTAGCAGGGCGCGAGGCCCACGCCGCTTGCGCCAGGGCACGCCCCGTACCCATAAGCGTTGTCTGGCGTTCTAGGGGGGATGGCACGCTCTGTTGCTTCGCGTTGGCGTTGGGCGAGGGCGAACGCGGGTCCAGAGCGTGCAGTGGTGGCTAGAGGAGGACTCCGTCGTCGTTGCGGAGCATGTGCTTGCGCAACAACGGCACCGGCGGCCCACCGTGGCTCAGCAGCTCATCGTGGAACGCCTTAAGCGAGTAAGTGGTCCCCTGCTCGGCCTGCCAATCTGCGCGCAGCTTGGTGATCAGCAACTTGCCGAGCGTGTAGTTCAGGTAGCCGGGATCAAACGTCCCACGAAGCGCCTCCTTCGTGGCGGGCAGCTCTTCCATGAACGCCTCCCTCTGGAAGAAACGCTCGGACTCAGCCAGCGTCTGCCCTTGCGTGTGCATGCGTAGCGAGCACAGCAAGCGACACGCCCGCACGAGCGCCTCCTGCGCCATCGCAAGCTGCAGCTTCGGGTCTCCGTCTCCGTAACCTGCCTCTAGGAACATTTCCTCGCAGTAGTGCGCCCAGCCCTCCCAGAATGAATATGCACCGAAGACCTTCGACACCGCCGACGGTGCATGCGCATGGCGCAAAAAGTGCACGTAATGTCCGGGGTACGCTTCATGGACGGAGATGATCTTGAGGGTGGCGTAGTTGAAGTTCGAAAGCCATTCCTCCGCCTGCTCAGCGGTCCAGTGCGTCTCCACGGGGGTTACGTAGTAGAACGACTCCGTTGCCACTTGCTCGAACGGCCCAGGGCCGTCCATCGCAGCGAACGCCCACCGCATAAAGGCGGGCGTCTCGCGTACCTGCACGCGGACATCTGAAATCACCGACACGATATTGTGGTCAATCGTGAAACTGCGGATCTCTTCTAGCATCTCGCGCGTCTCGTCAATAAGCCGGTCGGCGGCCGGATGGTCCTTGGTCACCACCGCGATCGCCTCGGCCAAAGGCTTGCCTGGGGCGATATGCTCCGCCGCCTCTCTAACCAACGCCTGGTGCCGACGTAGCTCGCGCTCGCCCGCAGCCTCGATCTGGGACAGCGGGAAGTCCACCATTTCCCCCAGGCTGAGCATCGTCGCGTAGCGCTCAGTGCCGATGGCGAAGTCGTCGTTGGCCGTCGTTTCGTGAGCGCGCAGGTAACCGACCATCGCGTCGATGGCGGCCGCTGCGCTCTCAGCCGCTTGCGTCGCCTCGCCGGAACCATCAGCGTCCAGGTTCGCTTTCGCGAACTCGGTCACGTCGCCGCGGTAAAAACCCGCCACGCCTAAGTACGCCTCGATTGTTTGGCCCAGCACCGGCTTGGCGAACGGCGGCTCCAGCAGGTCGCGCACCGAATCCAAATACGCAGGCACGGCCCGCAGGAGGTTGACCATCGAGGCCATCCTTTGCTCAACGGGCGCATAGCTCCGATCCATGTATGCTGTCGCCTCCAGTGGCCACATCAGGGCCATCGGATCGTGCGTGAAAGAGCGATTCTCCGTCAGCTCCCAAATCTCGCTACGCAGGCCCAGAAGCAGCAAGTCAAGGTCGAAGGACTCCATCGAGGCCAGCCCGCCGGGGACGATCGCCACGCCGTCGGCCAGCGCCGCACGCAATCCGGCGACGCGAGCCTCGATGGACGCAGACGTCACCGGCGGCAGCAGGCCGTCGTAATCGTGGATTCCGGAACCAGCCGCCTCAGGCGGCGACGCCTTCCAACGTTCGTCGAGCACCCGCTCAGCCAACGCTGCAAGTCGTGCAGAAGAATCGGCTTGTGTAGTCATGCCGGGAGCTTAGCGGCCCCCGTACCCATCGTCTACGCAGCCACTACTCGAGGCACGTCCAGCGCTCCAGCCGGTAACATCGCTGGACGACGCTTCATCACGCCTGGGCCCTATACTATAGTCTCGAGTCGCAACGCTGGTGCACAGTGCGAGGAGGAACCAATGACAACGCAAGACTTGGAACGGCTTATCGATGGTGACGGTCACGTGATGGAGAACGTTCAGGCGATTGTGGACCGATTGCCTGAGCCCTACCGCAGCGGGAACGGGAGCGCTATCCGCGATCCATTCCCGCCCATCGACCACCTCCATTCGTCCAACAAGCACTCCGTGCCCGAAGGGGCGTTTGCCCCGGTTGGCGTGGACGGTTGGAAGGACTTCATGCAGGATCTGGCGATGGACTCAACCGTCCTGTATACGACCCGAGGCCTCGGGTTCGGCAAGATTGTCAGCAAGGACTGGGCCATTGTGTTGGCACGGGCCTACAACGACTTCATGTATGACACGTACATCAAGGGCCAGGGCGGACGCTTCCAGGTCATGGGATTGATCCCGCTGCAAGACACGCCGGCAGCTGTGGAAGAGTTGACACGCATCTCCCAGGACTACGGGTTTTGCGGCGCGATGCTTCCGTCGACGGGAGCCCAGGGGATGCAGTCGCATCTTGGGAACGAGCGCTACTGGCCCATCTACGAAGCGGCCCAGGACCTCAGCATGGCTATCGGCATCCACGGTGGAGCGCACGACAACATGCTGATGGACGACATGAGCCCCTATGCACCGGTGAACGCGCTGGGCCACCCGTGGGGTCAGATGGTCAACTTTGCGGGCATCATCTTCAACGGAGTGTTCGACAAGTACCCGGGAGTGAAGATCGGGTTCTTGGAGGCCGGTTGCGCGTGGCTGCTCGCCTGCATGGAACGCTTCTCGGGTTCGTGGGACAGCCATGTGCAGTACGATCCGAACGGCCGCTTCCTCCAGATGAAGAAGGGCGAGCGCGTCGTGGACTACGTCAATCGGCACATCGACGAGGGGCGCATCTACGTCGGCGTCGAGGGCGATGAGCTGACCCTGCCGTCAGCTGTGCGGTTGACCGGCAACAAGCCCTACATCTTCTCGTCCGACTTCCCCCACGAGGTGAACAACGAGACGTGCAAGGAAGAGATCCAAGAGCTGCGGGACAATCCCGAGCTGAGCGATGCCGACAAGGCAGGGATCTTGCACG
Source organism: Dehalococcoidia bacterium (assembly GCA_963579135.1). Taxonomy (GTDB): domain Bacteria; phylum Chloroflexota; class Dehalococcoidia; order Lucifugimonadales; family Australimonadaceae; genus CALGTL01. The sequence continues at coordinate 38,176 of CAUZFB010000005.1, forward strand.
CGAATTCGCTCGCGTTCTACGGCCTGAATTAGGCCGACTCGTCCGCAGTGGATTCGGCTTGATCGCCTTCTAGATAACAGGCCCGTCTTAGGACGGGCCTGTTATCTAGAAGGCGATCAAGCCGGGTGCTGTACCATGCCCCGCGACCCTGCAGCCCGGCCAAGGCAACACAGGCAAGAAGGAACCTGACGTGGACCTAGAGATCTCAGGAAAGATAGCCATTGTCGGCGGATCAAGTAAGGGCATTGGATTCGCCGCAGCCCAATCGATCGCACACGAAGGCGGCAACGTCACTATCGTGGCACGCCACGGCGACGAGCTCGAAGCCGCCGCCACGAAGCTCCGAACGCAGACCACCACCAACGCCATCCTCCCAGTCGTCGGTGATCTGGCCAACCCGGACGACATCCAGCGCGTGTACGACGAGACCATGGCTCGCTGGGGGCGCGTGGACATCGTGGTCAATAACCTCGGCGGCCCACCTCCCGGCCAAATCATGGAATTCACGGACGAACAATGGCAGTTGGCGTTCGACCTCAACTTCTCCAGCGCCATGCGCATGAATCGGCTCGTACTTCCCGGCATGATTGAACGCCGGCACGGCAGGATCATCGCCGTGCTCTCCAAGACCATCAAAGAACCCGAAGACCGCCTGGGCCTGTCCACGGTCGCGCGGTCGGCCCTCTCCTCCTACTCCAAGCTGTTGGCGCAGGATGTGGCAGCCGACGGCATCACCGTGAACAACGTGCTCCCCGGCTCCGTCGCCACCGACCGACTCCAGTCGGTGATCGGCTTCCAGGCCAAAGCGAACAACCGCACTGTTGAGGCGCAAGAAGCATTCCGGCTCACCAGCGTCCCCGCTGGCCGCTTCGGCGACCCAGCCGAGCTCGGCGACGTCATCGCGTTCCTTGCGTCGGCACGAGCGGGGTTCATCACCGCTCAGAACATCGCCGTCGACGGTGGTCAAATAAAGGGACTATCCGCCTAGACCCTCACAGTTGTCCCCGGTCCTCGAACGTCAGTATGCCCACCCACACACGACACTTATCGCTGCCTGCACACTGCATGCGTCCCCGGAACGTAGCCACCTTGGATTCCTGCTTACGCCGGGATGACGAGGAGCATCGCCACCGTGGTAGCATCCAGCCAATCTCACGCACGTTAGGTGCCGCGCAGCCTAGGAGCAACACCATGGTGCAGCCGGGACCCCGGAGCTACATGAGCCTACTGGACAGAGCGCGGGTACCTCTAGGAGCGATGTTGGCAGAACAATCCACCCCCATCCAGCAGGCGGAAGCGTTTCTCCTGTCGTCGGCCATCGACGCCTGGCTGGTTTACGATTATCAAGGCATGAACCCTGCGCTCGCCGACCTGGTGCGGACGTCCGGATTCCTCACGCGGCCCGTCTTCCTACTCATCCACCCCGGCGACGAGCCTGTGATGCTAGTCAGCGCAGTCGACGCCGGCCAAGTCCACACCGCCGGCCTATCCGTCCAGCCATACGTCGGCCTCCAGGACGTCCATGCCAAACTTGGCACACTAGTAGCGCCGCTGCGCACTGTCGCGATGGAATACTCACCCCTGCGCCAGCTCCCACGCGCGTCGCGAGTGGACGCAGGCACTGTCGAACTGGTGCGATCGTTGGGCGTCGAGGTCGTGTCGTCAGCTGAGTTGTTGCAGTACTCCACCCAACGCTGGTCCGACGCAGGGCTCGCCTCCCACCGACGCGCTGTCAATCAGATCAGTGCCATCGTCCTCGACGCCTTTGCCGAAATCGGCAACCGCCTTACCACGGGTGTCACTGAGCACGACATCCACGAGTCCATCATGGCCCGCTTCGCCGATGCTGGGCTGGAGACGGATCACGGGCCCGTCGTGGCCGCCAACGGCCACGCCTCCGACCCCCACTTCGCGCCCAGGCCCGAGGCCGGCGTCCGGTTCGCCCCCGGCGACTGGGTGCTCATCGACCTCTGGGCCAAGGAGCAAGGGCCCGACGCCATCTACGCCGACATCACGTGGACAGCGCACATCGGCGCGACAGTCCCCGACGAACGCCAGCGCGTGTTCGATGTGGTCACGGGTGCCCGTGACGCCGCCACCGATTTCCTACGAGAACGCTTAGCCCCTGGCCAAAACGCTAGAGGCGCGCAGGGCTGGGAAGCCGATCATGTCGCCCGCCGCTACATCACGGACGCAGGCTACGGCGACTACTTCGTCCATCGGCTGGGCCACAGCCTCGGCAAGCAGGTCCACGCGGGCGGAGTCAACCTCGACAGCATTGAGACGCACGACACGCGCACGTTCTTGCCTGGCCTGGGCTTCACCATCGAGCCTGGCGTCTACCTCCCCCAGTTCGGCGTTCGTTCCGAAATCGATCTCCACGTCGGCCCACGCGGCCTCGAGATCACCACTCCCGTTCAACGCGACGTCGTCCTCATCGGCTAGCCACGTATACTCCCCGGAGCAACAGGCGCCCTGACGCCATCGCAAACGGAGTCTGGGTGCCGGTAAGACTTCCCTTCTATTACGGTTGGATCATCGCGCTCGGAGGCGGGATCAACGCCTCGTTCGTTCTCGGCAGCGCCCAGTTCGCACTGAGCACCTTCCTCGTTCCTATGGAGGAAGAGCTCGGCTGGAGCCGGACAGTCTTCTTCGGTGCCCTGTCCGTTCGCTTCCTGTTGTCGGGCATGCTCGGGCCAATCCTCGGGCCTCTCTCCGACGGGGTCCGCGCACCTCGTTACCTGATGCCCATCGGCGTCCTGCTCCTCGGAGGGTCCCTCTCCGCGATACGTTGGGTCGAGAGCCCTGTCCTCTTCTTTGCGCTCTACGGCTTCGTTGGTGCTATAGCCTCGGCCATCCTTCACCTCACGATGTGGGAGGCCATCATCCTCAAGTGGTTCTCACGCAAACGCACGCGGGCCCTCGTCATCGGCGGCATTGGGGAAGGCTCTGGCCCGCTCTTCTTCCCTCTCCTCGTCACCGTCTTCATAGCCTGGTTCGGCTGGCGCGACGCCTGGCTCTGGTACGGCGTTGTCACGATCGCCATTCTGATGCCCATCGCTCTGGCCGTCCGCACGCGCCCCGAACAGGTTGGCCAAATCCTCGACGGCGGCCTGCCACCAGCATCAGCTTCTGCAGGCGCCAGCGAGCAAGCCAGCGCACGACCATTAATCAGGGCGGAGGAAAGTTTCACCAGGCAAGAAGCCATGCGCACCCAGGGTTTCTGGATACTGCTCTTGATCTTCACGCTCAGCGGAATCGTCATCACCGGATTCCAATCCCAGTGGATCCCGCATTTCAGAGACATCGGCATCAGCGCAACGCTCGCCGCCACTGCCGTCTCCGTATACGGACTACTCAACATCACCAGCCGCGTCCTCTGGGGCATCCTGGTGCCGCGCTTTCCCATCCGGCGCCTCATGGTTGCCCACGCCTTCGCGGCAGGCGGTGGGGTCGCGTTCCTCGTGTTCGTCGTCAATGGTCCGATAACCCTTTTCATCTGGGCTGTGTACCAGGGCCTCATGCTGGGAGTGTTTTTCTCCCTGCACACCATCATCTCCGCCGAGTTCTTTGGCCGCTCCCATATCGGCGCCGTTCGTGGAGCGATGCTCCCTACGACCAGCCTCTCGAGAGCAGGCGGCCCCCTGTTGCTCAGCGCACTGCGCGACGCGCGAGGTTCCTACGACGCAGCATTCGTCCTGGTTCTAGGAGGGTGGGCGCTGATGGCATCGCTCACGTTCCTATCGCGTAACCCAAGCCGCGCAAGCGCCTCTGAACAGGAACCCCAACCGTGACCCCACAACACGCCACGCTCGCCGCGCGCGTCCCTTTCTTCTACGGATGGGTCGTGGTGCTCGGCGCTGCCCTCAACGGTTCGTTCGTGCTCGGAAGCGCTCAATTCGCTCTCGGGGCCTTCCTCGTTCCCATGGAGGAAGACCTGGGCTGGAGTAATTCCGTACTTTTCGGTGCTCTCGCCATCCGTCAACTCGTCGGTGGTCTGCTGGGACCCGTGATCGGTCCTCTCGTCGACGGTCCGACCGCCCCGCGCATCGTCATGCCGTTGGGCGGCCTGCTCCTCGGCCTTTCGCTCATGACCGTCTATTGGGTGCACAGCCCCGTCTGGTTCTTCTTCACCTACGGGTTCGTTGGCGCCCTCGCCTTCGCCCTCATCAACACCACTATGTGGGACGCCGTCGTCCTGAAATGGTTCGTCCGGAAGCGCGCCAAAGCGCTGGTATGGACGAGCTTCGGCGCGGCGTCGGCCTCTATGATTTTCCCGCTGCTAGTGACGTTCCTCATCCTGAATGTCGGTTGGCGCGAGGCGTGGCTCTGGTACGGCATTCTCACCATCATCGTTCTCGTGCCCGTTGGGCTTCTCGTACGTGCGCGGCCCGAGCGCGAGGGCGTCATACCCGACGGAACTGAGCCATCTGCCGATGAGTCCGACCGCGCCAGGTCTGCATCCCCTACGGTCAGCATCACCCGTCCGGAGGCCATGCACACCTCCGCCTTCTGGCTGATTGGAGGCGCGTTCGCCCTTTCAGCGTTCGGGATAAACGCGTTCCAAGCACACTGGATCCCTTACTTCGTGGAGATCGGATTCAGTGCGGGAATCGCCGCGGCCGCCGTTAGCGTCTACGGGGCGGCCAACGTGGCCAGTCGTGTGCTCTGGGGATGGCTATCGACGCGCTACTCGATCCGTGCGCTGCTCGTCGCGCACACGCTCATGGCCGGGATCGGAGTGGGATTTGCGTTGATAATCCAGAATATGCCCATGCTCTTCGCCTGGGCCGTCTGGCACGGCATATTCCTGGGCTCATACAACTACCTGCACACGCTGCTGAGCGCCGAGTACTTCGGGCGCATGCACATCGGCGCAATCCGAGGCGCATGGCTCATGCCCGCGTCCTTCTTGCGCGCAGGGGGACCATTAGTCTTGGGCGTGATGCACAACATCCGAGGCACGTACGTGTTACCGTTCCTGTTTGCGTGGGCCATCTGGGGGGTCGTCACCGCTGCGATCGCGGCCGCTCGCCGCCCGACGAGCGTCTAGCATTCGGCGCGAAGCGGGCCCGGTGTCATCTCGCCAGTGACTTTCGGCTTCTTCCTGGGGGTCAGGACCAGCCGGTACATCTTGTCCAGCGAACGGGACTTCCATCCCCCACCGGGGCTCGACATCAGCCGCCGCCAACGATTGGTCGGGGTCGTTCGCGCTGGGATCTATGTCAGATGCCCAGGCCAGGAGCCCACGCTCACGACGTAATGCTGCGATCTGCGCAAGGGGCGCTTCCAGCTTCGTCGCACGAACGCCCACGAGCTGATCGTACGTACCGCGTGCCGTCGCCAACTGCCGTCCGAGGACAGCGAAGTTGTCAATAAATCGGCGCCACTCGCTCTCGAAGTGGTCCATCGCCACCAGAACCTCGTCGGAGGCCTGGTTGAAAGCGAAGCTCTCCGCCGCCTTCCGCACCACCGCCAGCACTCCGAACAGCGTCAGCGGAGAGCACGGAATCACGCGCTGCGACAACGCGGCGTCGACGAAGGTGGCATCCAGGCGATTGATCTCCGCGTAGACGCTTTCACTTGGGATGAACAGCAGCGCGTAATCCACCGTCCCGCTGGCGGGGTCTGCGTACGAACCATCCACTACTTCCTTGACGCGACTGCGCACGTCGCGGAGGAAGGCTTTTTCGAAGCGATCACGATCAGCGTCGACGGTGGCCTCCACCAACCGAGCGTAATTTTCGATGGGAAACTTCACGTCCATGTTGAGCGTGTAACCCTTGGGTAGAGGAAAGGTGAAATCGGGGCGGGTGCGACCGCCGTCTAGCGACTGCTGCTTGAAATAGCTCACGCCCTCGATGAAGCCGGCAGAGCGGAGGATATCCTCCGCCGCACGCTCGCCCCACTGACCGCGCACTCGACTGTTGCCCAGCGCGCTCGCCATCATGTTCGTGCGTGCGTCGACGTTGCGCAGGACGGTCGAGAGCTCGGCGAACCCCGCTTTACCCTCGCCGCCGTTGCGTTGCACCAGGTCGCCCAAGCGCCCCAGGCTCTCGCGTACGACCGCGAGATCGTTGCGAACCAACTCTGTGTGGAATCCAAAGTCCGCTGGCGCCCTCGGCCGCGCACGAACGCGCGCCACCAGAAAGCCCCCGATCAGGCCCAAACCAAGACCGCCCAAACCCACGAGTAACGATTCCATAGCCGCACGACCCTACCGAGCAACGGCCCGACCGCGCTAGCCCCGCGTGTCGCGATTACCGAGGCACGGCGCTACTCCGTAGCGTCCGTCTTCGTCCCACGGATCTTGTTCACCACCCACACCAGGCCGGTCGCGACAGAAATCTTGAGCAACATACAGCCAGTCCTGGATGAAACGAACCCTAACTCCTGGTCCAAGCAATCACCACTCACGAGCCTCAACTGCCACCGGAGCTGCAGTTACCAGACGGAACCCGGGAGACCGGGGCTCGTGACGGCCCCCTCGCTCGCCGACGACACACTCTTAGCGTATTTCGCGAAAACACCCGTCGTATAGCGAGGAGCAGGCGGGATCCAGCCCTCTTTACGCTTCGCCAACTCATCCTCAGGAATGTCGAGGTCGAGCCTGCGTGCGACCACGTCCAGGATGATCGGATCGCCATCCTGGACGAACGCGATGTTGCCGCCAAGCGCCGCCTCGGGCGCCATGTGACCGACCATGAACCCATGTGTGGCGCCGGAAAATCGACCGTCCGTGATGAGCACAACATCATCGCTGAGGCCCGCGCCGACGATGGCCGCTGTGACGCCCAGCATCTCGCGCATGCCCGGCCCACCGACGGGCCCCTCATAGCGGATCACCACCACATCGTCAGGCTTGACCTGCCCTGACTGCACCGCAGCAAAACAGTCCTCCTCGCGCTCGAAGACCTTCGCCGGACCACGGTGATAGTTGCGGTCGTGGCCTGCCAGTTTCACCACGCAGCCGTCGGGGGCAAGGTTCCCGCGCAGGATCGCGATGCCACCGTTGTCCTTGATCGGCTTCTCGATATCTACCACAACCTTCTGATCCGCGGTCGCCACGACGCCCGAGGCGATGCTCCCAAAGGTGCCACCGTCCACGTTCACCGCGTCCGCGTGGCCTCGCTCGCCTGCCAGGATCTGCTTCGACACCAGCCCGTAGCCGCCGGCGTTATACAGGTCCTCAGCGAGGTACTGGCCACCCGGCTTCATGTCCGCCACGATGGGTGTGTTCCACGAGATGGTGTCGAAATCGTCGATCGTCAACTCGACGCCCGCCTCACGAGCAATCGCGATCATGTGGAGCACGGCGTTAGTCGAGCCAGCGGTGGCCGCGACCCCTGCGATGGCGTTCTCGAACGCATCTCGAGTCATGATGTCGAGCGGCTTCACGTCCTGTTCCAGCAGCTCCATGACCAAGCGACCGGCCTTGCGGGCCTCCTCGGCCTTCGACTTGCCCAGCGCTGGTACGGCGTTCGCCCCGGCAGGGCTGATGCCCAGGAACTCTAGGGCCATCGCCATGGTGTTCGCGGTGAACTGTCCACCACACGCGCCCGCACCCGGGCAAGCGGCGTCCTCGATCGCCTTCAGCCGCGCATCGTCGATCTTGCCAGCGCCGTGCGCGCCGACGGCCTCGAACACGTCGAGGACCGTCAGGTCCTTGCCGTCCAGGTGTCCGGGCCCGATGGATCCGTTATAGAACGCCAGGCCCGGCAGGTTGAGGCGAGCCAACGCCATCGCGCCAGCGGGTAGCGTCTTGTCGCAGCCGACCAACACGACCAGGCCATCGAAGGAATGTCCGCGCGCGACCACCTCGATCGAGTCCGCGATCACCTCGCGGCTGACCAGCGAACCGCGCATGCCCTCGGTCCCCATCGTCACGCCATCGGACACCGAGATGGTGTTGAACTCCATGGGCGTGCCACCCGCCTCGCGGATGCCTTCCTTCACGTACTTCGCCAACTCGCGCTGGTTGTAGTTGCAGGGCATCGTCTCGATCCACGTGGTCGCTACGCCGATGATTGGCTTCGCCAGGTCCTCGTCAGTGAAACCGATAGCTTTCAGCATCGCGCGCGCGGGAGCGCGGGACGGGCCATCGGTCATCTCGGCAGAGTGCTTCTTTAGGGGATTCGTGGACATCGGTCGCTCCTTGCAAGTCGGGATACGGGCAGCGGGACGGGATACGGGCCGCGATTATACGGACTATCGCCACGTATGCGTCTGCACGGCGACGCAGCAGGCGAGTCCATCACATCGAGAAGGCCGTTGGTGTGACAAGGCCAGTTGGGACGCAAAAAGAACAGCGACGCTAGCGCCGATACCAAGCGACGTACCCGCTAATCGTCCTCGTCCACCAACGAGAAGGAAAGAATCACGTATTCCGCGTTCGAGGGCGCGACGATGGCCATCAATTCAAAAGAATCAGGGTCTGCAAATTGCTCTTCGATACATTCGTTGATGGACTCTTGCATTTCTACGGTGGATTCCAACAGCGGTAGGACAACTACCTTGTCGCCTGCATATGTCACAACATCATCTCATTTCTGTCGCTATGAAGAATGGTCCGTCGCCGGAACCGGCAAACAAAGGGTATCGCCAAATGGGGGTAACACCATGACCACGATTGCTGTTCGACCCAACGTAATCGACCCAGCGGCAGGTGAATCACGTTGGCCTCAATGGGGAGCTCCATACGCGAGGAGGCATCTCGCAACATTACTGATGATTGCGTAGGTCCTCATGAGGAGTATCGTCGTCGGCTGCACCATTGTCGCCTGGGGCGGCAGCGGCAGGAGGCCCGGCAGAAGGAGGAGGGGTAGCAGAAGGCGGATCGCCTCCCGGCTCCTCCGTTGGGTGGTCCTCCTCTTGCATCAGCACCTGGAAGTCGGCGTCGATCGCATCGCTTTTCCCTTTATCGTAGAGCCCCACATACTGCCTGCCCTTATTGATAAAGATCCCCAACAGGATGCTCAGCACCACCATGTCATCCAGCACACCGAACGGTCGGAGATCGAGGATCAAATCACGCGGAAAGATCAGATAGATGAACGCGATAACGGGCAGTGCCTTCAGCCTAGTAGGCACCGCCGGGTGCTGCATCAGGTGGGCCACCGAGAATATCCGCCGTAGTAAGAAGAAAAACGCCACGCTTGATCCCCCTGTGGCCGTCAGTATATCTCTGGCCTCTCTGGGCGCCCGCTATCGCCAACGCCACAACCCTGCTATACCACCTCGTATAACGACAGTCCGAGCACGCCGAGGCACCCATTTGATCTACCTGTTTTACGGAGAAGACGACTTCTCCTCCGCAGAGGCCATAAAACCTTTGATAGAGGCCGTAGGGCCGGAGGACATGCGTGACACCAACGTGAGCGTCATTGACGGCGTGCGGTTCTCCATCGACAGCTTCGGCGCTGCGGCCATGGTCGTGCCGTTCCTCGCCGACCGGCGCCTCGTGATAGTTCGAGGCCTCCTCGGCACCGCTGAGGGGCAGCGCGGCGGCAGGCGCGGTCGCCGAGCCAAAGCCGACGACGAAGGGCCCACAGCGGGCCTCACCAAGCTCCTGCCCGACCTCCTGCCATCCACAGACGTCATTTTCGTCGACGGCAAGGTCAGCGCCGCCAACCCCATCCTCGCAGCCATGAAGGCCCTCGGCTCTGATCTGGTGAAGCCCCGTGAATATCCCCTGATGCGCCGTGACTCTCTCGGTGGCTGGATCCGCGACCGCGCCGCCATGAAGGGAGCGACGGTCGAACCGCAAGGCATGGCGGAGCTTGCCGAGATCGTTGGCCCGAATCTCTGGGCGTTGGACGGCGAGATCGAGAAACTCGCGATCTACGTCGGGGACCGCCCCATCACCCTGGCCGATGTCCAAGCGCTCGTCACGGGGAACCGGGAATCGAACATTTTCGAGCTCGTGGACGCCATCATGGACAAACGTCCCAACACCGCCCTCGAAGTCACTGAACGTCTCCTGAATTCCGGCGCTGCCGGTCCCTACCTAGTCTCCATGATCGCCAGGCAAGCCCGCATGGTCGCCATCGCTCAGGACCTCGCGGCCCGCAAGGTACCGCAGAACGAATGGGCCCAACGCATCGGAACCTCGTCCGACTTCGTCGTCCGCAAGACATCCGAGCAAGCCCGTCGGTTCTCCGCAGAGGCCGTCAGGGGTCTGTACCGGCTACTCCTCGAAGCAGACATGGCCATGAAGACCAGCGACACCACCGACGAGTTGGCGCTCATCCAGCTCCTCGCCCAGGCTGGCGCGCTCCCCGTCGCACCGCGGCCCGCCGCTCGGCCACGCTGACCCCCCCCGAAGCCCCCCGTGCTAGCAAGCGCACCGTGGTAGAATTTACGCGTTAGATGGCTAGTGACCAGAGAAGGGTGGAAGCGATGTTTGGACTGAATCCTTGGGAACTGGGCCTGATTCTCATGGCCATCCTGTTACTCTTTGGCGCCAAGCGCGTCCCTGAGATTGGACGCTCGCTCGGTAAGGGCATCCGCGAGTTCAAGTCCTCGGTCGAGGGCAAGTACGAGGAAGCCGCCAAGACGGAAGAAGAGAAGACCGAGACGACCACCAAGCCCTAGGCGCTCCTCTCGCAATTCACGCGAACGGCAAGCCGCCCTTCCCGTGGAGAGCGGCTTTTTCTTTAAACTCTTGTCCCACCAGGGTGACTGCGATGATTCAATTCAGCTCTGGGAAAGACATCCCGGAGGACAACCTCAGTACCTCTACAAAACCAACTAGTGGTTCTCAGTCGCGGATTCGACAGCCCTACGCCAAGCTCTAGCCAACTCCCACTCGGTCATCACGGCCTAGGGGTGGAGAGATCATCGTTGGACGGGGCTCCACGCTGTCTGACGCTCACCTGGTCGTCTACTACTCCCACCTGCTGGCCCACCCCGACTACCAGCGAGCGGGCACCGGCGCCACCATCGCCGAATTTCTTCAGGACGAGTACGCCGACTATCACCAGCAGATCCTCATCGCCGAAGGCAACACCATCGAGTTCTGCCACCAGTTGGGTTTCGAACAAGCCTGTAACCAACAACCCATGTGGCAGGCGCGGTTCAAGCCATAGGCCTTAGCCCACGGCCTCTGCCGGACTCAACCGCCTAACCGGCCGCCGCGCGAACAGCATCATAACGAACGCAACCGCGCATAGCACCGCGAAGGTCATGAACGCCCGCGCGTACCCGCCCGTGAAGTCGTAGATGAGCGCCGCGACCACGGGACCCGACCCCAGCGACACGCCACGCGTCATCTGCAGGATGCCGGAGATGGCCCCCAGATTCCCACGACCGAAGTAGTTGGCGCACAAGAGCGTTGGCAGCGACAACGCTCCACCCACCAACAGGCCGGACGCGAACGAGATAGCGAACGCCTCAGGCGGCGTGTCGGCGCCAAGCAACGCCAACATCAACCCCGTCGCAAGTGCGTACCCCAGCGTGATCAACGCTCGAACGGAAACCCGGTCCGCCAACATCCCCCACGTGATACCACCGGTTGTTAATCCGATGGCGAACGTGCTCACGACCGCAGCCGCAGTCCCCCTCGAGATTCCCTGCTCTACGTAGTACGCAAGTTGATGAAATCCCACTCCCGTGGAGGATAACGAGTACAGACCGCCCGAGATTGCCACCCACCACAGCGTTGGGGTGCGCACCGCTTCCGAAAGCGTCCAGTCATCCGGCTCCACGCCCCCAGGAGCCTGACCGTTCGCATCCTCTGGTGGAGCCTCGTCGCCATCTGGCAATAAGCCGAGGTCTTCGGGACGGCGCGCGCCCAGCACCAAGGTCGGCACCACTCCCAACACGATTGCGAGCACTCCAAGCGCTACCCACGCTTCCCCCATCCCGTACCGCCCAATGATCGCCGTGACGGCCACCGGCGCAGTGATCAGCCCTGTCGCCCCCAGACCAACCAGCAATGCCGACGCCCGGCCTCGCCGCCGGCTGAACCACTTGGCCACCGTCACCTGATTGGGGAATTGCACGAACGCCTGCCCCGAAAGGCGCACGAAGGCGTAAACAACGATGAACATCGGCGCGACCGTGACGCCTGCCAGCACGAAGCAACCGAGGCCCGTCAACGTCGCGCCTATGGGCACCACGGCGCGGGAGCCATAGCGGTCCAGGATGCGTCCCACGAACGGCCCCGCCAGCATCACACCGATCCCACCAATGGTCGTACCGCTCGCAATCACCGTCTTGCTCCAGCCGTACTCCTCGGTGAGCGCGGGCACAAAGACGCTGGAGACCTCAACTGCCGACGACACTCGCGACGCATTTGCCAATCCCGCAATGACGACGATGACCCAGCCGTAGTAGAAAGGTGTTACCCGTGATAGGCGTTGGGCTATCGCACCGATAGCGCTAGCCTCCACGATTCCAGAAGCGAGATCGCCAAAGCTTCAAGAAGCGGAACGGCCTACAGAGACGCCCTATCCTGCCCACCCGGTGCTCACGGGTGTCTGACTCTGCCGCGCCGCGCCGCAACCGTTGGCCGAGACGCGCCAAGATGATGCCCATCTCGTACAGGATGATGATCGGCACGGCCACCAACACCTGATTCACCGGATCGAAGGTGGGCGTGATGATCGCTGCGGCGACGAAGGCCAACACGATGGCAAACCTACGGAATCGCGACAGCGAACGCGGAGTGACGATCCCGAAGCGGGCCAGCGCGAATAGCACCAGCGGGATCTGGAAAACCACGCCCATCCAGAACATCAGTGAAACGATTACGCTCACGTAACTCGAAATCCGAATCTCCGGGTCAACGTGCTCGATACCGAACTCGGAAAGGAACCGAAAAGCAGGTGGGAACAGCACGAAGTAGGCAAATGCCGCCCCACCGGCAAAGGCAATGAGCACACTGGGCAACAGCACGTATAGGTATGCTTTCTCGCGGCCGGTCAGGCCTGGCGAGATGAACATGATGACCTGGTAGAGGATGACCGGCAGCGCCGCCACGAAGGCCGCCATGAGCGTGACTTTGAAGACGACACCCACGGTCTCGAGAACCTCGGTGGCAATCGGCCTGTCCTCGCCGTTGCCGTAGCCAGGTTCCAGTAGGAAGTCCAGGAGCAGATCGCGGAAGACGAACGCTACAATCACCGCTAGCACCAGGAATACGACGGTGAACATAAGCCGCTTGCGCAACTCGTCCAAGTGGTCCCGGAGCGTCAGTGCCTCGCTTGCCATCTAGCGATCAGCGGACGGACCGTCCGCTGCCTCCGCGTTTTCGTCCGCGTGCTTTTGCGCAACGTCCTCTGCGTCAGATGCGACGGAGGAACCTCGCGCCACCGCGTCCTCGGGCTCGGCAATCGGGTCGCGAGGTGGCGTGCTCGGAGACGGCTGCTCGTCAAGCTTCACAGTCGCCGCGTCAGCCATGGTCCGCAGGAACCGCTGGGACTCTCGCCACCAATGCCCGGCCTCGCGGGCCAGATCGACCATCCTTGCCGGTCCTAGCACGATGAGCATCACCACAAGGATGGCGAACAACTCTAGATTCCCTATGCCGAAGAGGTTCATCCGCCCCGCTTCCGCTTGTTGGGCACGGCCGCCCCTGATCGCTTCGCGCATTCTGGGCAATGTGAAAGCTCCGCCCACGGCAGATGTGGTGCGGGCTTGATCCGCAGGCCGAATCGCTCTGCCTCCTTAAGCAGGGTACACACGGGCAGGCCAACCACGTTCAAGTAGCAGCCTCGCACCTCAGCCGCGGGTGAGAAACCATCGTGCTGCACAGCATAGGCACCCGCCTTATCAAACGGGTCCCCTGACGCGATGTAAGACTCGATCTCGTCGTCGCTGTAATCGCGCATGAGCACACGTGAAGCTCGATACGCCGTCCGCTCATCACCGGTCGCCGCATCGATGAGCGCCACGCCGGTGATGACTCGATGCTCGCGATCCCTTAGCCCTCTCAGCATCCGCCAAGCGTCATCCACATCCACCGGCTTGCCCAACACTTCGCCATCAATCTCCACGACCGTGTCCGCGCCCACAATCGTCCCTGAGTCCCGCAACGCTGCCGAGGCGCGAGCCTTGATCAGTGCGCGTTCGACCGCGACATCCTGCGGTTCCTGATCGGGGCGTTCACGCGGCTCCACCACATCATTAGGGGCCGCATTGAAATCCAAGCCCAGTCTGCTCAGAATATCATGCCGCCGTGGCGACGCCGATGCGAGCACGATCATCGCACGTGCCTGAAGCTGCGAATAACGCTCGGAGTCGAACGTCAGGATGCTTACACTCTCGATATGGTGCGTCTGTGGAAACATGTCGACTGGCGTCACAGAATCGAGCGTGAACGGGCCTGCGGTGAGCAGCGCGAGGTCCCGCGCAAGCGTCTCCGGATTGCACGACACGTAGACGATACGACGCGGGGGGGTGTCGAGCAGCGCCTCGATGGTGCCCGGCATACAGCCAGCGCGCGGCGGGTCGAGGATAACCGCATCTACGCCCTCTTCCACGAGCTCCGCCAGCACGTCCTCCGTGCGCGCCTGCCACAACTCGACGTTGGCGATGCCCGCGACGTTCACACGAGCGTCAGTGAGAGCCGACGCCGACTCCTCGACCGCGATTGCGCGCTTCACGTGGTCCGCGAGCAAAACAGCGAACGTCGCAACGCCCGCGTAGGCATCGACGATGGTCTCGTCGCCGTTCAGCTCCAGCGCATCGATCACCTTCGTTATCATCCGTTCAGCCTGGCGCGTATTCACCTGGAAGAACGACGGAGACGAGACCTGGAACGTGTGCCCCAGCAGCTCTTCCTTATAGTGCTTCTGCCCAGACTCCATCGGCACGCCGATCTCGCTGAAGCGAGGCTGCAGCAACCAATCTCCCGTGTTCACCCCATAACGTAGCGAAAGCTGGGTGGTCTCGGCGACGTTACCCTGAAGCTTGCCAACCGCTTCGTTGATCCAATCGGCCATCAGCAGGCAGCGGTCGATCTCGACGTGCCGACGTTTCTCTCGATGCACGTAGCCCAGCCGGCCGGGGCGCGGTTCCAGTTTGCTCACGGTGAAGCGCGCGTGATTGCGATAGCCCAACGGCTGGGGACTAGGCAACGTTTCGCCGACAATCCCTCCATCGAGCTCGCCAATGCGAACCAACGCGTCGGCAATGGCCTCGCGCTTCATCTGAAGCTGTCGTTCGTACGAGATGTGCTGGAACTGACACCCCGTGCACGCACCGAAGTACGGACACGGCGGCTCCACACGATGGGGCGAGGCTTCGAGCACCTCGACCACCTGAGCCGCGAAATATCCGCGCCGCTCACGAATAACTTCAGCCACGACGGTCTCGCCGGGGATGCCACCGAAGACATACACGGCCTTGCCATCGATCTCCGCCAACGCTTCGCCCAATCGGCCTAGACCGGTGAGCTTGAGCGTGAGGAGCCATTGATCTTGCGTAGGGGTACCAACCATCGCAAGAATCTTAGCAGGGCGCGCGGCGCATCAACGCGCCTGCGAGCTATGACTCAGATTAACGAGGGTCGCTGATGCATTTCCACGGGACCCGAAGTTACAATCGATATATGACCACAACGTATACGCGCCACCTACCCATCGAGGGTACGCACAACTTCCGTGATTCGGGGGGCTACCCCACTCGTGACGGCAGTTCGGTTCGATGGCGAACCCTCTTTCGTAGCGATAGTCATCACGAGCTGACCGAGTCAGGCAAGCAGGCCATCTATGATCTCGGCATCCGAACGTCCATCGATCTGAGGGCCGAGCATGAAAGCCAGTCCTCGCCGAGCGTGTTCGCGTCGAGCGAGACCATCGCGTACCGGCAGCTGCCCCTCAAGGCCACCGGCTCCGATACGCGAGCGCCCCGCGCCAACGACTTGTCCGAGCTCAACCGCATGTTCCTAGACTCTGGCCATGACAGCTTCTCCACGATCCTCCACTCGATGGCCGAGGACCGAACGTTCCCCGTCGTTATCTCCTGCGCTGTCGGCAAGGACCGCACCGGCCTTATGGTGGCGCTCCTGCTGGAGTTGGCTGGAGTCCACCGCGACGATGTGATCGAGGACTACGCCCTGACCGCCAAGCACGCGGGCAAGCGCATCGAGCAGATCGCTGCAATGGCGCTCGCCGATGGTCGAGACCCTGCGCAGTTCGCCAGGCTCATGGAATGTCGACCCGAGACCATGGCACAATCACTGGCGTACCTTGATAACCAACACGGCGGCGCCGAACGGTACGTTAGCAAAATCGGGCTCAGCCACGCGACCATCGCCACGCTGCGTGAGGCGCTTGTGGGGCACTCGCCATGAACGCATTGCACGTCCTCGGAGCAGGCCACTCCTGGAGCAATGTGCCGATGTTCGTCGTGCTAGGTCTGTTCCTAATCCCTTGCCGCAATAGCTCTACGCTCCAGATCGCAACCCAACGCCGACCCCAAGCCCAAGCCTAACCCCAAGCAGGAGCCGCAATGAGCCTCGATCACGACCGTCTCCACCACTTCGCGCACTCCCTGATGGACGCAGGTCACGCCCTCGCCCCTATCCCACCGTTCACCGACGAGGCACCCGACATCGAGGTGGCCGACGCCTATGAAATCGCGTCCGACATCATTGGCCACAAGATCAGCGACGGGCGCAAAGTCGCAGGCATGAAGGTAGGGGTGACCACGGCGGGCGCGATGAAGGCGTTTGGCATGGACGGGCCCGCATACGGCATCATCCTCGACAACATGACCGTGCGCGACGGCGGCCGCGTGAAGATGTCGACCCTGATACAACCAAAAATCGAGGCCGAGATCGCGTTTCGATTCAAGGCGGCTCTCCAAGGCCCGGGTGTGGACGCCGCGCAGGTCATAGCGGCAACTGATTACGTGTTCCCTGCCCTTGAAATCATCGACTCCCGCTTCGAGGGTTGGCGAGCCAAGGAACAGGACCTGATCGCCGACAACACAGCATCCGCGCTAGTAGTCCTGGGTAGCACTCACCTGTCACCGGCCAATCTCGACCTCGCAGCCGAGGAGGCTGTGATGGAGGTCGACGGCGTAGAGACCGGGCGCGGCACGGGCGCCGAGGTGCTCGGGAATCCCGCGAACGCCATCGCCTGGCTCGCGAACAAGCTGGGAGAACAGGGCCGAGGGATCGCCGCCGGGCAATTCGTCATCCCTGGATCGCTGGTCGCTCCTCCCCTCGTGAAAGCCGGAAACAGTGTCGCAGCTGCATACACTAACCTCGGGGTTGTCACCGTCAATTTCGTCTAGCCACTGGGCAACCAAAATACCCCTGATACCATAGAACGCCGTATGCACGACGAAATTGACCCCCAGCTGGCAGAAGCCATCGAGAAGACCTCGGTGGTTCGCTCCCCTCGACAAACCCTCGCGACGTTTGGCACTACTTCAGTGCGCTACTACCTCGTGACCGAACCCGCGTTCCGCGACTTTCCTGGCGCAGGCGTTGACCCGGAATCCGTCGTCCGCGAAGGCGTCGTACGGGCCGAGCGACCCCAGGTTGTTACTCCCTACTTCCTCTCCCGGCACGAAGGTTTCGGCGACCACACGCAGGAGTACCTCGACTACCTGATGGAGACCTACGGCCGTGACTCTCCTGGCCTCCTGTACACCTACAAGAACGAAGCGATGGAGACCAGCATCGTCACGGGCACGCCCGACGAGGTCTCAACCCGCATCGGTGAACGACTCGACCGCGAGGAACGGGCGCTGGAGGCCGTGGTTCGCGGCGTCGACGAAATGTGGGACGTCTCACTCATGAAGTTCATCTACGAGCTCACCCACCGGTCGGCGCGCTCGAACTTCGACGACCTTCGCGGCAATGGTCTACTGGGCGTCGAGAACGGCGTACCCCGCGAAGCGCGCCACCGCATCGAGCGCCTCATGGACATGGCGCGCTCGGGTCAGGCCGAGCCTGCAGATGTGCACCGTGAGCTCGAGCGTTGGGGACTTTTCGACGAGTACCAAGACCGCTTCCTCAGCTTGTTCCGAGGGCGATGAGTACGCGCCAACCGCTCTTCGACGCCAAGATCCACCGCAACCTCAAGCGCTACCTACTGCAAGTGTCCATCGCGACGCTCGCTTTGTTCGCGGCGCTGTTGGCTGAGGAGATCATGGCTGGCGGAGCGGCAGCTCGTGCGGTGGTCGTTGCGGCCATCGCATCGACCGCATTCGTCCTGTTCATTTCGCCCTTCAGCGACTCCGCTGACCCACGACACGCCATCGGCGGACATCTCATCGCCGTTTTGGTGACGGGCCCGCTAGCCGTCATGGCTGAAACTAGCGTCGGTGTTAATTGGATCGCTGGTATACCCGCAATCTTCGCGCTCTACGCAGCGTTGGGCGTGGGAGTCACGATGTTTCTGATGGCGGCCACCAATACCGAGCATCCACCTGCAGCGGGTACTGCCCTGGCTATCGTTGCCCACGGATTCAGTTGGGATCTGGTCCTGTTTATCGGGACGGCCGTCCTCATTCTCGTCGCGATCCAGCGGGCCTCCCGATCCAGACTGATCGACCTCTACTGAGGCTCGCTACTCGAAAAATGGGTCTACGAAATAACGCGTGGGGTGCTCCAACCGGCTTATCGCTCCGGACCAATCGGGCTCTCCACCAGCCTCCCACTCGACGTAACACGAGCCTGGCGCGGCGAATTCGCGCACCCGATTCACCGCCTGCGCGTGCTCCCCACTCTTGGTGAATCGCTCCATGTCCTCCCGGGATTCCCAGATGGTGTAGGTCCAGAAACGCTTTTTCCACCACTGCCCACGGATCCCACCACCCACGAATCCAGGACGCGACCTCGCGTCCTGGTAGATTCGCATGTGCAAGCCCATGAACCGGAACATCTGCTTGTACGACTTGACCTTCAGGTACTCCGCCACATGGATGTAGACCCGGTTCCCCTCGTCCGCAAGCATCCGGTCGTACTCCTCCCGGTACAGCTGACGCAACTCTTCCGGCGGCACAACCAGTGGCTCCGGCGGGTCTGTCGGCCGCAGCCCCTCGCCCTCTTCAGGCGGCGTGCCGACACTACGTAGGTCTTCCTGAGACTCTTCCACTCGTAAAATCCTCCGCCTAAGAGATGTGGGACGCGCCGTTGATCTCCAGCAAAGCGCCCGAAACGTAGTTGGATTGGTCAGAGCATAGGAAGATGACAGGTCCAGCGGCCTCCTCGACCGTCCCCACTCGCTTCATCGGCAGATCCCCGACCATCTCATCCCGGCGAATCTTCGGGATGCCCAGCACTGCTTGACCCAGTCGCTCTTCCTGCGACTCGCGAGCGCGCGTCAGCCGAGTGTCAATCGCCCCGTATGCCACCGAGTTGGCGACGATGTTAAACATCGCGCCTTCCAACGCAATCGTCCGCGTCAGCCCCACGATACCCGCCTTGGCCGCAGCGTAGTTCGCCTGTCCAAGGTTCCCGAACCCCGACTGCGACGATACCGTGACGATGTGGCGTGCAACAGGCGTCTCATTGCGGTCCATAGCCGCCTTCGCATTTTCGCGCATCACGTTGAACGCGTCGCGAACGACCCGGAAAGTTCCAGTAAGATGGATATCGATAATCGCCTGCCACTGATCATCGGTCATGCGATGAACCATGCCGTCCCAGGTGAAACCCGCAGCTGTGAACACGAGATGGACGTCACCGAAATTTTCAACCGCAAGATCGGCCAAGTGTTTGCCAATATCCGCATCGCCCACCGACGCCGCCAGGCCAATGCCCTTGCCACCCATCGCCTTAATCTGGCCCAGCGTATCGTCCAAGGGCTCCTGATCGAGGTCATTCGCTACGATCAGCGCTCCTTCTTCTGCGAGACCAAGCGCCACTGCCTGCCCGATGCCCCTTCCGGCGCCGGTGACAATTGCGACCTTACCTTCAATGCCGTTCACTATTGCTCCTTGGGTAACCCCAACGGGACCTGAGAATCTGTGATGGAACCGGGACATTCTACGTAGTTTCTGTGGCGAGGGGGGGGGGGCGGCTCCATACGCTGTCCCACCCACAGCCCTCACGCAGACCCACCGTCTTGCTCAACGGCCGCTCGTCTGCGGTATGCCTGAACTAAAGGCGCGGCCTTATAGCAGGCGGTGAGTCATAGAATATTTCTATGTTTGTATTTCGGTCCGCGTCTGATCAAGCAGCAGCCAAAACCCGTTTGCCGGGGTACATCGCATCCTCTATACTCGCGAGCCAGCCGTGAATCCGCATGGCGTAGTGGGGCAGCAGTCGCTGGCGCGGCGTGGGCTACCAAAGGTTTCGTCTATGGCAAATTACGACCTAGCCATCATCGGTGGTGGCCCTGGCGGCTATGTAGCCGGGATCAGGGCCGCGCAATTGGGCATGAAAACTGTCTGCATTGAACGCGAGGCGCTCGGAGGCGTGTGCCTCAACTGGGGTTGTATCCCCAGCAAGTCGCTAATCCACAACGCCGACGTCCTCAACACCGTTAACGGCGCGGCGGATTACGGAATTGTCACCGGCCGCGTGACGGCAGACTACGCGGTTGCTCTCCAGCGGAGCCGCAAGATCGTCGAACGCCTCACCAAAGGGGTCGCGTCCTTGTTCAAGAAGTACGGAGTCGAGCACGTGGAAGGACAGGCGAAACTGGTAGGGCCGCGCACCATCGCCGTAGGCGATGAACGCATCGAGGCCACGAACATCATCGTTGCCACCGGCGCGAGGCCCCGCCCGGTCCCTGGAATCGAGATTGATGGCGAAACCGTGGTGACTTACCGCGAGGCCATCCTGCAGGACACCGCCCCAACCAATGCGGTCATCATCGGCGGTGGTGCCATCGGCGTAGAGTTCGGATTCGTCTACAACGCGTACGGGGCCAACGTCACCATCGTGGAAGCCCTCCCCCGCATCGTTCCCAAGGAAGATGACGAGGTATCCAGCGTCCTCGAACGCTCCCTCCGCAAGCGCGGGATCAACATACTCACGGCGTCTAAGGTCAAGCAGGTCGAGAAAACGGACAGCGGCGTCGTCGTGCACGTCAAAACCCCGGACGATGACGACGTCCGCATACCGGCGGACCGAGTGCTCGTCAGCATCGGAATCATGGCAAACACGGAAGAGCTCGGGCTTGAGGCCGCGGGTGTGGAACTCGAAAACGGGTTCATCAAAGTTGACGACCAACTCAAGGCAAACGGCGATGGCATATACGCAATCGGCGACGTAACAGGTAAGATGCCTCTGGCGCACGTCGCACAGGCCCAGGGTGTATTCGTTGTAGAGACGCTCGCGGGTGAAGAAACTTACCCCATCGACTACATGGCGGTACCCCGAGCAACCTACTCGAGTCCCCAGGTCGCAAGCATGGGCCTGTCCGAACGGGAAGCAGCGGAGCAAGGCCGTAATGTGAAGGTGGGCAAGTTCTCATTCCTCGCCAACGGCAAGGCCCTCACGCAGGACGCCTATGAAGGGTTCGCGAAAGTCATTGTAGATGAGAGCACCGGCGAGTTGCTTGGTGCTCATCTTGTAGGACATGAAGTGACAGAATTGCTGGGTGAACTAAGTCTCACTCGGTTGATGGAAGGAACAAGCGCGGAGGTGGGGGCGGTGATAAACGCTCACCCCACGCTATCGGAAGCAGTCAAGGAAGCTGCGCTCGCGGCTCATGGAAAAGCGATCCACGGATAGACCGCTGTAAGCCGAGCGGTAGCTCAAGGAGGAATGAATGAGTGGCTACGACATAGCCATCGCTATCGGCGGTGAAGCTGGGCAAGGAATCGCCACACCTGGCGACATCCTTTCACGACTATTTGTACGGAGAGGTCTGTACTTCAATTCATACAATGCGTTTCAGTCAATCGTTCGAGGAGGTCACATCTTCCTTACGATGCGTGCAACAGAGGAGGTGAAGTACTCTCACGGAGACAAGATTGACCTTCTGCTGTGCCTTAACCAAGACACTATGGACAAGCACTTGCACTTCATGAAGGCTGGGAGCAAAGTTCTATACAACAGTGACAACATCACCCCAGGCACAGCAGCTGATGGTGTCCAGTTGTGTGGGCTTCCCATCGGTGAACTGACAGGCAACCCTCGTGCCGGACTGAACCAGAACACAGTCGCGGTGGGCGCAATTCTCTTCATTCTCGGCTTGGAATTTCAGGTTCTCAAAGACAGCCTCACTCAACAATTCCAACGTAAAGGCGAGGCTGTCGTCGTTGAAAACGTAAAGGTCGCACAAGCCGGTTACGACCACGCAATTCAATACTTCGAACAGTTACCTGATGAGATTCCCATGCTTAACACACCACGTGGTGTGTGGTCCGGCAACGAAGCACTTGCGATGGGTGGCGCAGCCGCTGGCGTGAAGTTCTATGCTGCCTACCCCATGAGCCCCTCTACCGGCGTTTTGCACTGGTTCGCTGCCAACGGACGTAACATCGGTGCGATGGTTCGCCAGATTGAAGATGAAATCGGCGTCTCAAACATCGTCATTGGCGCCGCCCACACCGGGGCACGCACCATGAGTGCAACTTCCGGTGGCGGTTTCGCTCTCATGAGCGAAGCTGTCGGTGCGTCTGCGATGATGGAAATTCCCACCGTCTACATTAACGTGATGCGCGCGGGGCCCTCGACCGGAGTACCGACCAAGACGGAACAGGGCGACCTCTGGCAGGCTCTTGGCGCAAGCCAAGGGGACTTCCAGCGCTTCATAGCCGCTCCGCTCCACGCTCAAGATGCTTTCGATCTAATACCGGAAATATTCAACCTTACCGATAGGTTCCAGGTTCCAGGCATTGTCTTGTCAGATTTGTTGATTTCAGAAGGTCGCTACTCGGTCGACCCCGAAGAACTCGATTTTTTCCCTGTCATTGAACGAGGTGAAACCATCACCGAACCGTCAATCGGAGGTTCGGGGTACCACCGGTACAAATTCACCGAAAGCGGAGTGTCACCTCGCGCAGTCGCCGGTCTGGAAGGCTACATACACGTGGTCGCGACCGACGAGCATGAAGAAAATTCCGGGCTCATCTCGGACGAGTTCACCAACCCGCACAAACGTCGGGCTATGGTGGAAAAACGGTCGCGCAAATTCGAGAATGTTGTAGCTCAGATCGCACCGCCCGAATTGATCGGCGATCCAGATGCAGACATAACATTGGTAGGCTGGGGCTCAACCTTCGCCGCGATGCACGATGCTGTACCGTTGCTCGCCGAGCAAGGCATCAGGGCCAATTACCTACCGATCAAATGGATTGTGCCCTTACACACCGACAAGATTGCTGAAGTTTTTGCCAATGCCAAACGCACGATTATTGTCGAGAACAACCAATCAGGCCAGTTTGCTCGCTACCTACGAAGCGAAACCAGCCTGACCCCCGACGGGCACATCCGCAAGTACGACGGCGAACCCTTCATGCCCCATCACATCGCCGACGGCGTGATGGACCACATAAAGAACGCCAACGAGCAATACATCCCTTACCAGGAAATCGTGGTCTAAGGAGTAACGAAATGACGACGACCATTGAACTAACAGCAAAAGATTTCAAGGCTATAGACCCCGACTGGTGCCCTGGCTGTGGCCACTTCGGTGTTCTCAATTCCATCCAACGAGCCTATGCAGACGTCGGTCTCCAGCCTCACGAAGTGGTCACAGTGAGTGGCATTGGCTGCTCTTCAAACGCCCCCGGCTACATCAACACCTATGGTATGCACACCCTCCATGGTCGCGCATTGCCCTTTGCCACGGGTGTAAAAATGGCGAATCACGAGCTTACCGTCATCGCCACCGGCGGCGATGGTGACGGCTACGGCATCGGACAGGGCCATCTCGTTCACGCTGCCCGGCGTAACGTCGACCTTACTTATGTGGTTATGAACAATCAGATCTACGGCCTGACCACCGGTCAAATGTCACCAACTAGCCGTCCCGGCCTTACCACAAAAAGTACTCCATACGGCAACATTGAATATCCTTATAACCCAATCACATCAGCCATCATGAATGGTGCAACCTATGTTGCGCGGGGTTACAGTGGGGACATTCGTGGAACCACCAAGCTCATCGCTGACGGTATCCGCCACAAGGGGTTCTCTCTGATTGACATCAATAGCCCCTGCGTCACTTTCAATCTGGAAAACACGCACGATTTCTTCAAAGCGAGAAACAAGAAGCTCGAAGATGTTGACCATGATCCATCCAACTGGAAAACTGCTTGCGAGTATGCGATGGAATGGGGCGACATGATTTACACAGGCCTTTTCTTTGAGGCCCAGTCAGAATCCCTTTCCCAACTAGATCCTATCTTGAAAGAAGGGGGACCCATCGCGAAGCGACCCCTGCAGCTCACCCGTGAACAAGCGGACCGTATCAAGAGCAGATTAATGTGACCGGTGTCGCCACTAAACCGAGACGGGCGCTCATAGAGCGCCCGTCTCTTTTTCAGCAGGATTCTAACCTGTGGAGCGTTCCATGGCCCAACCCGTAACAATGCCCAAAATGGGCTTCGACATGCTCGAAGGGACCATCGTCCGCTGGCTCAAACGTGAGGGGGACTCTGTCGCTGTCGGCGAAGTCATCGCCGAAGTAGAGACTGACAAAGCTATCGTAGAGCTTGAAGCCCCCGCCGAGGGCGTCTTGCTTGTCATCGTGGCCCCAGAGGGCACTCTCGTACCCGTGGACGGTCTCCTTGCTCACCTCGGTGAGCCTGGCGAGCGTCCACCTCCCTCGCTCTCCTTGCCGACCTCGACGCAAGCTCCACTCGTTTCGCCGGTCACCCAGCGTATTGCCAGCGAACGCGGCATCGACACCGCAACGCTCACCGGCACCGGGGCGCAAGGGCATATAACCAAGCAAGACGTCCTGGCTGCAACAGACGGAACGGAACCACCCGCAGGCGGCCTCCGCATTGGGTTTCCTCCGCGCTTGCCCAACGCAGATGGCAACATCATCCTAGGCCCCATGGGCGAAGCGATCGCCCGGCGCACCGAAGCAACCATCCGAACCGTACCCCACTTCTACGTCAACATCACCGTGGACATGACCGCCGCATTGGAGTACCGCCGCCAGGTCAACCGAACGCACGTTGGTCCTGCTCGGGTGAGCGTCAACGACATCATCATCAGGGCCGCAACGCTCACGCTGCTCAAGTACCCCGTATTCAACTCAACGTTCAGGGGAGACCACCTCAGCGTGCACCCCCACGTGAACATTGGGATAGCCGTCGCGCTGCCACAAGGCCTCATCGTGCCCGCCATCCTCGCATGCGAGGAGCGATCGCTTGGTGAGATTGCTCAGGGGGCCAAAGACGTTGCTCAGCGGGCCAAGGATGGCACCCTTCGACAGGCGGAATACTCGGGCACGTTCAGCATCAGCAACCTGGGCATGTTCGGCGTCGACTCGTTCCACGCCCTCATCGTCGCGCCACAGGTCGCGGTGCTCAGCGTCTCCACCGTGAAGCCAACCCCGATCGTAGTCAGCAACGAGGTCGTGGTACGCCAGATGATGACGGCCGCTCTCGGGGTCGACCACCGTGCGGCCCACGGCGCAGAAGGCGCGCAATTCCTCGCTGAGATCAAGCGCCTACTGGAAAATCCCACCCTGCTCGGCGACTAGTGCATAGCCATCGACCCTAATCCGCATTTCGAGCGCCAACTTGCGCATGCGACCCCACGGATCGCCTGGTAGGATTGGAGGCGATATGGCACTTACCCCCGAGCAACAAGCCGAGGTCAACGCCCTGCGCGGCGAGACCTTCCAGACACACCGAACCACCGTTCCAGCACTGGAAGAGGTCCTCTATCAGGCCCTCCCCGTGCTGGATCACGGCTTCATTAGAGTCATCGATTACATGGGTGATGACGCAGCCATCGTACAGGCGGCGCGGGTGTCCTACGGCAAGGGCACCAAGCGCACTCGCGACGATGCGGGGCTCATCAACTACCTCATGCGTAACGCGCACACATCACCCTTCGAGATGTGCGAACTCAAAGTTCACGTCAAGCTCCCCATCTTCATCGCGCGCCAATGGATACGCCACCGCACCGCATCCGTGAACGAATACTCCGCACGCTACTCCGTTCTCGATACTGAGTTCTATGTCCCGGCGCCCGAACAGCTTGCCGCGCAATCTGCCGCCAATCGCCAGGGCCGAGATGAGGTACTCGGTCCTGAAGAAGCACAAGCGGTACTCGGCCTGCTAAGAGCCGACGCACAGCAAGCCTTCGACCACTACCACGAGATGCTCAACCGCGATGACGATGACAATGAGTTGGTTCCCGGTCGCAGCGGCCTTGCTCGAGAACTGGCTCGGATGAATCTGCCCCTCAGCGCCTATACTCAGTGGTACTGGAAAGTGAACCTCCACAACCTGCTGCACTTTCTTCGGCTACGGGCGGATGCCCACGCTCAGTGGGAAATTCGTGCGTACGCTCAGGTACTCATGGATATCGTCGAGAAGTGGGCGCCACTCACCTATCACGCGTTCATGACCTACAGCATCGGTGGCGCGCACCTCACCGACGAAGGCCTCGCCGTTGTCCGCAAGCTCATCGCAGGCGAAACCATCGACCCATCGTCCCTCAGCATGTCGCCTCGCGAATGGCGCGAGCTCAAAGCGATCCTCAATATCAAAGACTAACGATAGGTCGGATATGCCTGATTCGCGGTTCCAATGACACTGTCCAACCGAGCTGGACGACAAAAGGCCCCGCTCTCTCAAGCGGGGCCTTTTCATCGTCTCTGTGAAGGAGCAGCCGTTGTTAGGCGGCGTCCCGTCGGCGGCGGAACATTGCCAACCCACCGCCCGTGAAGATCACACCAGCCGCAAGAGCCAGCAGAGCAATCATCGGAACGAGCTCGTCACCAGCTGACGGGGGAATCGGAACTACGCCAGAGGCAGGGACGAATGCGCCCATATCCTGTGCAGCAGCATAAAGGTCTGAGGCAGCCGAGGCGACCTGGCCTGACATGCTGCTCACGTTGGCCGCCGCAACATCCGCCAGGATGCCGGTCGACGACGCGGCGATCACCGCCTGCGCGTTCGTCCTTGCAATGCCTGCGCGGTCAATCACGCGATCCGCAGCAGCGGTCACCGCATCCGCACCCGCAGCCACCGTGGCGTTACCGGCGTCGCTCGCCTTCGCAGCGGCGGCCTGAACCTTTGCCTCGTTAGCGTAAGCCAGGATGCCAACGGTGTCCCCAGGAGCGCCCAATCCGTCGATCGCGTTGAGCACGTGCTGAGCGTGGCCCTGCATACTTGCGAGGGTGTCTGAGCTCTGCGAGAAGCCCGCGTGAGCCACTGCGACGCTTGCCTGACCGTAGAGCGCCACCGCAACGCCACTACCCGTGCCCGTCGCGGTGGAAGCAGTCAGCAAGCTGCGGAACGACCCCAGGACACCTGCGGTAATCGTAGCGCTGAACGCAGCGTCACCTGAGGTCGCGGGGTCAGGGTCAGGGGAGGGCTCTTTCGTCAACACAAGCTGCCCGTATGTGGCCGCAAGGTTTTCGTTAGTGGGTGATACCCATGTCCCGTTGATGTCAGGTCCGTTGAACGTGCCAACGCTAATCTTGGCGCCGGTTGAGCTAACGAGCCAGCCTTCATACCGGAGACCTACCCCTGCCACCGGAACGGCAGCCAAGGCGAGCACCAAGCTGTTGCTCGCGCCAAGCGCGGAGCCTGCTGCGTCGCGGATGGTGGCTGTACCACCCAACGTCACGGCTTGGGCATTGGCCGCCGTCGCCGACATGAGCATGGCAAACAACAACGTGAGTGCCATCGTGATTTGGAGCTTTCGGCGCGTAAACATCCCGCCTCCTGTATCCGCCATTCTATAGAGCAAAACCGCACATCTGGGAGCCTGCCACTCCCCGGAACGCGCTGGTACAGCTTCGTCAACCCTACCGGCCCGCTTGGTGTAGACACGAGATTCACAGCAAGCAGGAGGCGCGCAGTATAGTACATGCAGCGTGCCTTACATAGCCATGAAAGCCTACATTTGACTCGACTTTAACCGCAACGGCCTTGTCTAGCCCTGCCCAAAGCTTCCTAATGCCACGATTCCCCCTACTTGAAGACGCTCCGTCCGCTTTCCTGCGAGTGCTCCGCTCCCACGGTACAACTGGATAGCTGCCTGCGCCGGTGCTTGACCTACCGCAGCAGGCGGACGGCGTTTGGTGGGAGGATCACGGTAACGTCGTCTCCAGGCGCCACGTCGGCGCCCGCGTCGCGCTGTGCGACCGCGCAAACGAGTTCGCCAGCACCCACGCGAACGCAAAGTTCGGACTCGCCACCGCGAAACGCACGCGTAGCCACGACCCCCGCCAGCGCACCGACTGGTACTGGACCGTCCTGCGCGGGCACCACCGTCAGCGCCCTTTCGTCGATTAGGACGAGAACGTCTCCTCCGAGCAGCACCCCTGCCGGGATTGGCTCACCTACCGCCAACGTCCCGATCGCGCACCGGACGCGTGCTATTCCCTCTGCCTGTTCAAGTCTCCCGGCGAGGATGTTCCGCATGCCCAACGTACGGGCAACCAACTCCGTGGCAGGCGCCCTGAACAACGCTTCCGGGGCTCCAGCCTGCACCACCGAGCCACGGTCCATGAAGACGATCTCATCCGCGATGGCGAACGCCTCGTCTTTGTCATGTGTCACGTAAATCGCAGTGACGCCCACCTCTTTGATAATCGATCGCACCTGGCCCTGCAACGACTCGCGCAGAACCCTATCGAGCGACCCCAGGGGCTCGTCCAGCATCAGCAGCTTTGGCGATGGCGCCAGCGACCGTGCCAGCGCGACTCGCTGGCGCTCACCGCCTGAGAGCTCATACACCTTCCGCGTTCCGTACCCTTCCAGTCCCACCAGCTCCAGCAAGCCTTCGACGCGCTTCTGTACGGCATCGTTGGATTGCCGCTGCATCCGCAAGCCGAAGCTCACGTTCCCGAAAACGTCCATGTGTGGAAATAGCGCCAGGTCCTGGAACATCAGACCGAAGCCCCGCATGTGGGGAGCAACGATCTCCTGTCTCATCCCGTCGAACCGCACCGATCCTGCGTCCAGCTTTTCCAAGCCAGCAACCAGCCTGAGCAGGGTGCTTTTCCCACAGCCGCTTGGACCCAGCAGGCACACCAGATCGCCGTGCTCTGCCATCAGTGACACTTCCCGCACGGCCGGCACAGCACCAAACCATTTCGAAACCCCCACAACTTCAAGCGCGGGCATCAGAAACCACCCACGTTCCGGTAACGGAACCGTTCTATCGCCACGAATCCCATGGCCACTACGACCATCAACAGCGTGCTCATCGCTAACGCCTGCCCGAGGTTCGACTCCCCCGGCTGCGACAGCAACCGAAAGATCGCCACAGGGATCGTCGTGAACTCAGGCCGGACCAGCAATAGCGATGCACCAAACTCACCCATCGACACTGCGAACGCAAACATCGCACCCACCAGTAAAGCGCGTCCGATAATCGGCAGCTCGATGTGTATGAAAATGCTCAACGGCGCCGCGCCCAGCAGGGCCGCAGACTCCTTCAGGTGCGGCGGCATTCCCCGCAGCACCGGCAGTACGCTCCGGATAACGAACGGGTATGCCACCAAAGAGTGAGCAATCACGAGGATCAACCACGACCCGCGCAGGTCGATTGGTGCACGGTTGAACGCCACCAGGAACCCGAACCCGAGCGTCACAGCCGATACGCCCAGCGGCGCCATGAACAACGCGTCGACCACGCCTGAACGACCACGCCCCCGCCGTGCGATAACGTACGCCGCCGCCGTGCCGACCACGAGCGCGATCGCCATCGACGCCAACGCGAACCGTAGCGAGTTCCAGATCACCGCCTGGGGCGACAGCCGAAAGTACGACCCGCTATCGTCGGAGAACAGACCCGTGAAATGCACCAGCGAGTACCCACCACCCGATGAGAGCGCTCGCTCGACCAGCGCCAGCAATGGCGACAGAACGACCAGCAGTACCCCAGTGATCGCCACTATCACCACTACGTCCCGGAAGCCACGCTTGCCACGCTTACTCTCCTCCTCCGGGACGAACGTGATCGGCACGGCGCTCTGCGCCTGCAGCCTCGTGTACACCAACAGGAACACGTAGGTGAATACCAATTGCACCAGCGCGAGCGCTCCAGCGACCTCCAACCGGAACAACTTCACCGTCAGCTCATAGATCCCGACCTCGAGTGTCGCGAATCGCGGTCCACCTAGGATCAGCACGACCCCGAACGAAGTGAACGAGAAGACGAACACGAGCACTGCCGACGACCACAAAGACGGCAGCAGCAGTGGCAGCGTTACATGAGTGAACGTCCGGATCCGCCCCGCCCCCAACATGGCCGCGCTCTCGCCGAATAGCGGGCTAAGATTGGACCAGAACGCCGACACGATGCGCACCACGATCGAATAGTTGTAAAACGCGTGTGCCATGAAAATGATGGTCAACGTATTCGTGACTCGCACCTGCGGGGCCTCAGCACCAAAGAGACCCGTAAGCGCCGTGTTGATCAGCCCTTGAGGACCGAGCAACGCCACGAAGCCCATCGCCACGACAATCGTCGGCATGATGAACGGTAGTGTGGTTAGCGCCATCAACACCGTCTTGCCGGGGAAATCATGCCTGGCGAACAGGTACGCGGCAGGCAGGCCAACCACCAGCGTCAACACCGTGGAAACGGCCGCCTGCCACATAGTGAACCAAATGCGGCCAAGGTAATAAGAATCGCCTAGCACCACCCCGAACGGGTCGAGGCTCAGCACCTCACCACCGAAACTCCTCCCCAGGATTGCCCCTAGGGGATATAGGAAGAACGCGGCGAGGAACGTCACCGGTCCAATGACCAAAAGCCTACTAGCGATCACCGAAGGACGACCTCGGTCCAGTCCTGGATCCACTTCTCCCGCTTCTCGCCAATCTCCAACGCGCCAATGTCGGACGGTTGCGACGGAACCTCAGCGAACCTGAACGAATCAGGGATGCTGGCGTTCCGGTTCACCGGATATACGAACATTTTCTCAGGGAAATCTTCCTGGAAGCTCCTCCCCAGCGCGAAGTCTATGAACTTCTTTGCCAAGTCCTTGCTGTTGGCTCCCTTCAATACCCCCATACCCTCGATCTGCAGGAACGAAGCCTTATCGATGAGGATGTTGCCCGTCGGCGGCACCTCCACCG
This sequence comes from Dehalococcoidia bacterium, assembly GCA_963579135.1. Classification (GTDB taxonomy): domain Bacteria; phylum Chloroflexota; class Dehalococcoidia; order Lucifugimonadales; family Australimonadaceae; genus CALGTL01. The sequence continues at coordinate 69,319 of CAUZFB010000005.1, forward strand.
GTGTCTCGGAGAACAGGAATTCCGCAGCGGGGCTCGTCGCGTAGCTCACCACCAAAGGCCGGTCCCCACCGTACTGCGAGAAGTCGGTGTAGTACGCCGCCGTCCATCCATCCTTCACCAGCACATCATTCGCGCGCAGGTCTCGCCAGAAGTCCAGGTAGTCATAGTCATCGTCTTCACCGAAGTAGGACACTGTCGAAATCAGAAACGCTAAACCCGGCGATGACGATGCAGGATCCTCCACCACTAGACGTCCCTTCCAGTCGGCCTCCGTCAGCTCTTCCAACGTGCTGGGGGGCGTCAGGCCGTGATCCATCAGGTACTGTTTGTCGTAGTTCAGGTTCACGTAACCGTAGGCAATCGACGTCACATGCCCGCTGTCGTCAAGGACGAATTGTGCCGGAACTTCATCCAGCAGATCAGGGCGGTACTCGTCGAAGATCTCCTCGTCCAGCGCCCGGCCGAGGTACGTGTTATCTATCCCGTACAGTAGGTCTGCAGAAGGATTCCCCTTCTCCAGGATCGCCCTTACCAGCGCCTCACCAGCGTCGCCGGCCGACTGGAGCACCACCGTGGCGTCGTGCTCGGCCTCGAACTGAGAGATGAGTTCCGCACCGATGTTGAAACTGTCGTGGGTCATGATTACCAACTCACTGTCCTCATCGCCCCCACATGACACGGCGAACGCGGTCATGAGCATCATCAAAACAATCGCTGCTAATTGCCTCATACCCAGCCTCCCATCTATTACTTCGCCACGGTGCCACATGGGCAACAAAAAAACCGCCTGATCTAGGCGGCCAACGAAGCATGGAAAACCACTCTCCCTCCGCTGGCATTATCCAGATCAGGTTAGGGGTCAACAGCGTTTGCGCTGTCCTCTCAGCCTGGCTACCCAAGCTCCCCCGCATCATATTCGATTGGCGTAAGGCTAGTGATACGGCGACGGTCGTGTCAATAGAGCCGCCTGCCCCAGCCGTCACCATACCCATCCTCCGCGACTCAGCCCAGACTCGCCATCCAACGCTCGAACCCCAGGTGAACGGCATACATTGAGCGCATGATGCGATCACTCCAACCGGATCTGCGCTCGCCGTAGATTTGGTATCGACGGCTTCATTTCCATTGAAACGCAAAAATTCGCTGTGCTACACTCCCGGCCGCATGCCCGTGGTACTCCCTCTAAAGCATGGTAGGAGGTGTTGATTTGGCGACTCTACGAAAAGGTGACCTGGCCTCAAGGATTGCCTTCAAGCTCGGCGGTGCTCGATCCCAGGGTGACGCTGCTCTCAATGCGGTTCTTGACGCCGTTCACGACGCGTTAAAAGCGGGCGACCGCGTGGTCCTCACCGGATTCGGTGCATTCGAAGCCCGTCAAGTGAAGGAGCGCGAGGTCCGCGCCATCCGCGGCCCACAGGCAGGCCAGCGAGTGAAGGTACCATCGCACCGCCGCGTGGGATTCACCCCAGGGTCGTATCTGGCAGCCGCAGTGCGCAACCGCCGGCCACAGTAATCAGTTAGGGGCTGGCAGTCTGCCAGCGGCGCTGGCCAACCCGGCGCAGAACCATGAGCGACATACACAGCCACCCTGAGGGTGGCTGTTCGCTTGAGGCGCCTCGCTGCCAGGCGCCTCTGGAATACCGGCGCTCTTCGTTTAACATGGTCTTATGGATGCCGATGAGAAACGGTTCGTCGCGTTGGTCGACCTCGACGCTTTCTACGCATCCGTAGAAACACTGGAAGACCCTAGCCTCGCAGGCAAGCCGCTGCTCATCGGCGGCTCGCCCGCAGCGCGTGGCGTTGTCGCCGCAGCCTCCTACGAAGCCCGCAAGTACGGATGCCACTCCGCGATGCCGATGGCTCGCGCGGTCAAATTATGCCCTATCGCTGTCATCCTCAGGCCCCGGTTCTCCCTCTACCGTCAGTACTCTCAGCAAGTCATGGACGTCCTGCGGCGCGAGTCATCGCTCGTCGAGCAGGTGTCCATCGACGAAGCGTACGTCGACCTAACCCCCGTGGCTGAAACCATGGAGGACGCCGAAGGCCTCGCCCACCGTATGCAGGGCCGCATCCGCCTCGACCTCGGCTTGCCTGCGTCCGTGGGCCTCGCGCCCAGCAAGCTCGTCGCAAAGGTCGCCTGCGAGACCGGCAAACCCCAGGGATTCGTCGTCATCAGGCACGGCGAAGAATCCGCGTTCCTGGCAGGGCTTGAGGTACAAGCGCTCCCCGGCATCGGCCCGCGATCCACCCAGAAGCTCCGCAACAGCGGTTTCGAGACTCTCGGGCAGATCGCGGACACCCCCCTGCAGACCATCACGACCGTCCTCGGCCCGTACGGCGCCGTGATTCAGCATAGGGCGCGTGGTGAAGACCAATCGCCCGTCACCAATGACCGCGAAACCCAATCCGTGAGCGCGGAAGAGACCTTCGCAGAGGACATTAGCGACGCTCAGACCCTCACCGATGAGGTCAAACGTTTATCCGGACGTATCGCCGAATCGCTATCTAACCACGGCCTTGTTGCCCGAACGGTGACTCTCAAGCTACGCAACGCCGACTTCCTCACCATCACACGGTCGACCTCCCGTGACCGTTCGACCGCCGACGCCGAAGCCATCGTCGCCGACGCCCTTCGCCTCCTCAGCGCAAACTGGACCAACGGCGACCCCGTGAGGCTCATCGGCGTGGGCGCGAGCAACCTCCGTCTGGTTCGCGCCCCCGGCCAGTTAGCCATGGACATGTGAGACCCCGAACTGCCAATCCCTGGTCAGCCAAGGCATTTCAGTCCGGAAACCTGGCCTGTGCATATAACTTCAGCGCATGGCCTCGCTGATAACCTACGTCGACAAGACCAAGAGGTGTTCCCCCGTGTTGATGCTGAACGAAGAGGAAGTCCGTGAACTGCTCCCCATGAACGAGTGCGTAGACGTGCTTGATGACCTGTTCAAGGAGATGGCAGCTAGCGCCGTCTCCAACATGAACCGCTACCGCCTCCCCCTGCCACGAGGCTCGATGCAAGTCATGGCTGGTATGTCCTCGGCCAACGGGGCGACGGGTCTGAAGACCTACGTTACCGGAGCAGGTGCTCCGTCCCAGATGGTCGTCCTGCTGTTTGACATCGCCACCGCCGCACCCATCGCCTTTATCGCCGCCAACGCCCTCGGCGCAATCCGCACCGGTGCCGCCAGCGGCGTGGCCACGCGTTACATGGCACGCGAAGACACCAAGACCGCCGCCATCATCGGCACTGGCTCTCAGGCACGCACGCAACTAGCAGCAGTGGCCACAGCCCGCACGCTGGACCGCGCCTTCGTCTTCAGCCGCACGCAAGAGAAGCGCGAGCGTTTCGCCGCCGAGATGGCCACCGAACTAAGCATTCCGGTCGAAGCCGTCGCCACCGCAGAGGACGCCATCGCCGAAGCCGATGTCGTATGTGCCATCACCAACTCTCGCGAGCCCGTATTCGACGGCACAAAGCTCAGGCCTGGAACGCACATCAACGCCGCTGGCTCCAACGGCTGGATCCGTCGTGAGATTGACGACGCGACCATCACACAGAGCGCGCTCATCGTCTGCGACGATGTCTCCGACGCCAAGATCGAGTGCGGCGAACTGATCTGGGCCGCCGAACACCGCATCTTCCGCTGGGAAACTGCCGTCGAGCTACGCGACGTTGCAGGCGGTCGTGTGGCAGGCCGCCCCTCCACAGACGCCATAACCCTATTCGAATCCCAAGGCCTCGCGGTCGAAGACGTCGCCGCAGGTATGCACGTCTACCGCAAAGCCCTGGAGCGCGGCATTGGCCGTCAGGTCGACGTTTAGCCCCCACCCACCAGCAAATGCTACCAACGGTAAGACCAACCAGAAGAGAGGACTCCATCGTGCAAGAAGCCGACCAACGGCCATCCAAGCTAGAGATACTGCCCGACGGCCTACACATCGTGTGGCCCGACGGTTTCGAGACCCTCATGCCCCACCGCTACGTGCGCGGCAACTGCTCGTGCGCCGAGTGCGTCGACGAGCTCAGCCACGTCCGGCGCACGAGCGTCGATGACGTTCCGTCGGACGTCGAGATTGTCGAGTACATGGATGTGGGACGTTACGCAGTCGGACTGCTGTTCAGCGACCTCCACGACAGCGGCATTTTCCCCTTCAAACGCCTGCGTGCCCTGGCCGACGGTCGCGACCCAGACGCCCAGTTGTAGTGCCCCCCGGAAACCCTCTCAAAAGCAAAGAGCCCGAGCGCTGATAGCGCCCGGGCTCTTTGCTTCGCCTACCCGACCCCGCCGCGACTAGCTAGCGGCCGCTACGGTCGTTTCCTCCGCAGGCACTTCTTCATCGTGCATGTTCATGCGCTCTTTGAGACTCTTGATGGCGTCGTGGGCTCCGTACACCGTCGTCAGCTTTCCATTGACCCGGACCCGCATCTTGCCGATGTGGTTGGTCTTGGACAGCAGCCACAGTGACCAGTTCAAAGCCGACCGCTTCAGTCTTGGAAAGACTCGCAGCAACTCTTCCCCTTGATACTCGAAAACTTCATCGGGGCGCCGCATGAGTTCTTCGTAGATCATCGCCTGCAGCGGTGGAAGTCCTCCCTCGGCCGGCAGACTATACTCAGATATCTGAGTGATCTTCATATTCCCACTCCTCTCGTATCTTGGTCACAAACCTAGGTGAGAGTCTAGGAAAAGTCTTAGCTTCTGTATAGTGTTTCCAAGTGTCGAACAGCACTTCTTAGGTGCACACCCCAGCGCACGACATGCAGCAAGCCCCCATCACGTCATTATCAGCAGGCGCGGAGCGGCGCCCACCTCCCTCGGACGGAATCGCCTCCCGTCCCGGCCGCGCCATGAACAGGGGCACACCCTAAGGGCGTAGCACAGCGCGGTCGAAGGACCTCTCACCTTCCCCGTTCTCGCCTCGGCCAGAATCAGCGCGTACGAGACCTATCCACACCAAGCCATCGCCATCGGAGCGCTCTACGACCTTCAGCGCAACTCCCTAAGCCCACCGAGTCAAGCGAGAAGCCCACGCCTGAGATAAACTGCCAAACACGATGACTGACCAACCACCGCGCCTAACTGAAGACGAAGTCCGCCGCGTCGCAACCCTCTGCCGCATCGGACTATCCGACGACGAAGTCGAGCGCCTCCGCGATGAAATGGCGGGTTTGATCGCCGAGGTCAGCATCCTCCAGGGCATCGATACCTCCGGCGTCGAGCCTACCGCCCACGCCGTCGAAGAGGTACACACCGTGATGCGCGACGATACGCCACGACCTGCCTTGACCGTCGCCGACGTGCTATCGAACGCTCCGAGACGCGAAGGCGACTACTTCCGCGTGCCGGCAGTCATGGATGATGGGGAGGGCTGAGGACCAAATGCATGGCTGACCAACAGTTCCACTACCAAAGCGTTCGACAAATGTCGGACGCATTGCTTGCCAAAGAGATTTCCGCCATCGAGCTCGCCGACGCGCACCTGAAGCGCATCGAAGATCTCGACGGGCGCGTCGGCTCCTACCTAGCCGTCACGCCAGAACGCGCTCACGAGCAAGCTACGGCGGCGCAAGCGACGATCGACAGCGGTAACGCAAGCCCGCTCACCGGCGTGCCCATGCAACTGAAGGACAATCTCGCGACCCGCGGCGTCGCCACCACATGCTCGTCGCTCATGCTCGAAAACTTCGTCCCGCCGTATGACGCAACCGTCACCACCGCACTGGCGGATGCGGGCGCAGTCCTGCTTGGCAAAGGCAACATGGACGAGTTCGCCATGGGCTCGTCCACCGAAACCTCGGCCTACAAACTCACCCGGAATCCCTGGGGTCTCGACCGCGTTCCGGGAGGGTCATCGGGCGGCCCTGCCGCCGCAGTCGCGGGCGGGCTCGCACCCTACTCGCTGGGCTCCGACACCGGCGGTTCTATCCGCCAACCCGCTTCGTTCTGTGGAATCGTCGGCCTCAAGCCGACCTATGGTCTCGTCAGCCGCTTCGGCCTCATCGCCTTCGCATCCTCGCTGGATCAAATCGGCCCGTTGACGCGCACCGTTGAGGACGCCGCGCTCGTGATGAACGCCATTGCCGGGCCTGATGTCAACGACTCCACCAGCATCCCCAGGTCGGCGGTCGATTACACCGTTGGCCTCAGGGACGGAGTGAAAGGCCTGCGCATTGGCGTGGTGCCCGAGTACTTCGGCGACGGCATCGACCCCGAAGTCGCTCGACTCACCCGCGAGGCCATCCAACAGCTCGAAGCCCTCGGCGCTAAGATTTCCGAAGTGGCGCTGCCCAACTCCAAAGCAGCCCTTGCTGTCTACTACATCCTGGCCCCGTCCGAGTGCTCGGCAAACCTCGCCCGCTACGACGGTGTGAAGTTCGGCTTCTCGGTGACCGACGCTCCCAACATGATGACCGCGCTCGAAGCCACCCGCGAGGGCGGCTTCGGTACCGAAGTCAAGCGCCGGATGATTATGGGCACCTACGCCCTGTCGGCGGGTTACTACGACGCCTATTACAAGAAGGCCCAGCAGGTACGGACCCTGATACGCCGCGAGTTCGACTCTGCGTTTGAGAAGGTCGACGTGCTCATCACGCCAACCACACCGACCACGGCGTTCAAACTCGGCGAGATACAGGACCCTGTGGTTATGCACGCCAACGATGTCTGCACCGTGCCTGCCAACATCGCGGGCATCCCTGGCATCTCCGTCCCCTGCGGCACCATCGACGGCCTCCCAGTCGGGCTCCAGATCCTTGGCGCCCACCTCAGCGAGTCCACCCTCCTCCGCACCGCCTACGCCTACGAGCAGGCCACGCCCTGGCACACCAAACACCCCGCGATCTAGGCCACCGCGCCCATTTCCCTTGCCATCGCAAGGCGTAAATCGTGGAACGAGCGTTCCATCTGGGTGCGCAAGATCAAGATTGCGGGTCCAGGACGCGGCGGAGTAGCAGATCGAACGTGACCATCAGCTAATATGAAACGCATGGCTGGGACGCCGTCGCCCTCAAGTATGGCAACAGTTTCAAGCTGACCTAACCCAACCTAGCGCGTTATCTCGCGTCGCTGGAACACCACGAACGCCGCTGCCGTGCCAACCGATCCCACCCCAAGCAGCACCAGCACATCCCACACGGGCAATGCATCAGCACCCGACACGCTCAATGGGTCCTAGTAGTGGAACACTGCCAGCGGGCCCAGCGACTCCGCCGGTGCCCACAGCAGCGAAAGGAAGTCGATAAAGAACATCGCGACCACGATGGCGGTCGTGACGCCCATCCCCTGCCCACCGTCGCTGCTCAATGACGACACCAGCAATCCGATGCCGCCGATGGAAAACGCGAATGCGAACGTCGTTACCTGGATCAGCATGAATGTTGCGAGGCTCACGCCCTCGACGCCATTCAGCGTGACGCCTAGCCAGGTCCCCGCCAGTGCAGATGCTGCAATGGCGAAGATGCCCACCAACAATGCGCCAACCTCCGCCACCAGGAACCGCCAACGTGCGATTGGCGCCGCCAGCAACACCAGCACCGTGCCGCGCTCGATCTCTCGAGCCACGGCACCAGCCGTGGACGCAATCACGAACGCGGAAATAGGGACCAAGTACGGCGGGATCCGGTAGTCGGCGGCCAGATACCCTTCAGCGTCAGTCGCAAACCCTCCCTGCGCGTGGAGGATGACCTTGATACCTTCGGGTAACAGTTCGAAAAAGTCCTCGATCACTGCCGTCCCACCCAGCGCCTTGAACGTGTAAACGATGATGACGCTGATCCCGAACAGGCCCCACGACACGGCGCACAAGCCGATGCGCTGCCCGATCAACGTACGCCGAAATAGATCCGAACAACTGCTGGCGCATGCGCGGGTCCAACGACTCCGTAGGCTCATCCAAGATCAGCAATTCGGGATCGTGCTGCATCGCCTGAACCAACGCCAGCTTCTTGCCCATCCCCGTCGAGTAGCCCTTCACTCCCCGTTTCAATGCAGAAGCGGACAGTTCGAGTCTGTCCAGCAGCTCTCGCTGCATCGGCGGGACCCCACGGATACCATGGCGCCTCCCGATATGGGCCAGGAACGTCTCTCCCGTAAGCCCCCGGCCGAAACTTATGGTGTCCGGTAGGAATCCCAGGTGCCGCTTGATCTCGACGGACTCTCGGCCTACATCGAACCCCAACACCCTAGCAATGCCAGCGTCCGCGCTTATGAACCCCATCAGAACGCGGATGGCACTTGTTTTCCCGGCGCTGTTGGGCCCGAGGAACCCGAACATCTCACCACGCGGCACGTCGGAATCGACCCCGCGCAGCGCCTGAACGCTACCGAAATGCTTCGTCACTCCATCGAGGAGGATTGCCGAATCGTTCATGCTGCCTCGTAAGCCACGGCCCCACCCTCAACGCGCAACCGATGGGCGCCTTCCAGAAAGCTCGACGGCACCTGCGCCAGGTCCGCCGTCGTCACGATCGTTTGATGGTTGCGCACGGCCTCCTCGAGCACGAGCGCACGACGGCGATCGTCAAGCTCCGACAGCACGTCGTCGAGGAGCACTATGGGGGGATCATTACGGCGCTCTTCCATCAACCTTGCCTCAGCCACGCGCAAGCCCAGCGCGGCAAGCCTCGCCTGCCCCCGTGAGGCGTGCTTGGCCATCTCCACGCCATTCATCGTGATTTTCAGATCGTCCCGATGCGGACCAACCAACGTCATGCCAGCTCCACGTTCGGCACTCCGTACCCCTCCGAGCGCCACAGCAAAGGTCTCGGCGGTGGGTCGCTCATCGAACGGCACCGTCGCCGCATACGTGACACCGAGGCTGTCGACCGCCTCCAGGCGATCGAACGCCTCGGCCACCAACGGCGCGAGTCGCCCCATAGCGTCATAACGCGCCCCCAGTACCGCAGCGCCTTCCGTACACAGAGAAACGTCCCAGTAACCCAACTCGTTGTCGTTTGCCCGGCCCTCGCGGATGGCCCGAAGCAGTGCGTTCCGTTGCATGAGGACCCGTTGGTATCGCTGCAGCGACTGCACGTACCGGCCCCCCAATTGCGCGAGCATGATATCCAGGTAGCGGCGGCGCCCCTGCGGCGAACCGAACACCAGGCCGATGTCCTCTGCCGTGAACAACACGGCACCCAGCGCACCAACCATATCCCCCGCTCGCTTCGCTACGCCGTTCACGCGGATGCGTTTGGCAACTCCATTCGTTGCGCCAGCGCAATCGAAACCCACACGCAACTCCACGTTGCCGTCGGCGCGCGTAACGTGTCCACCAACGATTGCGTAGCCACCGGCTGCGGCTGCGTCCCATGTCACCAGCTCACGTTCAACCGACGCGCGGTACGACTTGCCGATCGCAAGGAGGTACGCCGCTTCCAGCAGATTGCTCTTCCCCGCACCGTTGTTGCCATGAGCGATGGTCAACCCCGTTTGCAGCGATACGTCCAACCTCGGATAAGAACGGAAATTTGCGAGTTCTAGGCTAGTCAAATGCACATCGGCATTGTAGCCGGGCGTAATCGACCGATCGCATGAAATCTAACGCAGCTGCCACCCGTTCGTTAGGGAAGATGGCATTGTATATCGATGCGATTGCCCAGCGCCAAGAGCCGACGGATACTTAAGGGGCGACTCTCCGCTCAGTACGCGCGGCCACAGACAGAACGAGGTTCACGAATGACATTCCTATTCCGATCGAAGCAACGACTCGCCGCATTGATGCTAGTCACGCTAGCGTTAGTGCTAGCGATGGCCGCTTGCCAGACGGCGACGCCAACTCCCACGCCGACCCCGACGCCAACTCCCACCCCGACGCCGGTGCCTGACCGGATCGTCAATCTCACTGAGGACTCGACTTTCCGTGACTTCCTGGAACTCCTGCCCGCTGAGGCTCTAAGTTGCCTGGTCGACAAGGTCGGTCAACCTGCCTACGAACAACTCCTCGGTCAGCCGGTCTTCGGCGACGGTGTCGATGTGGGCGGGGAGTTGCCTCTCGAATGTTTCGATCAGGACACGGTCCTCAGCTTAGTAGTCGCCGGGCTCTCCCAAGCAGCCGGCGGTATAACGGACGCGACGGTTACCTGCATCCGCGAAACATTTGGCGGTCTCGATGTGGCGAGCCTCGCAGCAATCACATCCGGCGACATTTCCGGCGGCGCGTTGAGTGACTCGCTCGGCGTTGGCATCGGCCTGCTCCTGTGCCTCAACGACGACGAGGCTTCACGCATCACCGCTGGTAGCATCTTCGGCGACGTGGGTGAAGCAAGCGACATTTCGCTGGCCGACCTCCGCTGCGTACTACAGGCCGTGGACATCGCACAGCTCATCGGCATGATCGAATCGTTGGACTCCGGTACCGGGCCCGACCTATCGGACTCGCTATCGCTGCTTACTGCGTTCAGCGATTGCGGTATCAGCATCCCCGACCTCGCTGGCGACGTGCCAGATGGCACACACGACGGGGGGATGGATGGCGGGGCCACCGACGGGACAGCGGGCGGCACTCCGGTGTCCGCGTTTGACCTGTCCGACCTGAGCCAGCTACCGCCTGAAACACAGGCAATGGTCCAATGCCTGGTCAACGCCATCGGTGAGGACCACGTCACAGGGTTCCTCGCGGGCGCCTACACGCCCACACTGGACGACTTCGCTGCCCTCAGAACATGCAACGTAGATCTCACACAATTGAGTGAGTTAAGCGCCCTGTTGGGCGGATAGGCCCAACCACAACAAGCACTCAAAAGGGAAGGCGAGTAGCCACCCCTTCGCTTGCAGGTCGCTTAATTGACACGCCGAACGGGCCACCCATAGCATTAACGGCCCTGCGCTCTTACGAAGAGCGGCTGAGGGATTCAACCCACAGAATCCCCAGCGACCGGTCGTGAACGCCACGATAGCGGTAGCAATTTGGGGAGGCTCGCCCAAATCACACTAAGCGAGCCAGGGGATGAGCGCGCGGCACGCATGTGACTGCTCACAGGAAGTCACTTTTTGTGTCTCCAGCTAGCTCCGCCTTGAATCGTGCACGGTAAGTTCAGCGTTGGAGCGGTGATGCTCGAAGAAGAGATCGAACCGATCCGGTGGGAAGATGACCGACTTCTCCTACTCGATCAAACCATGCTTCCCGACCGCCTGAAATGGCTGGTCGTCGACACCGTCGAGGCCGCCATCGACGCAATCAGAGAAATGCGCGTCCGCGGCGCACCTGCCATCGGCGTCGCAGCCACCTACGCCATGGTTATCGCAACCGACTCTATCGACGCTCCAACCATGTCGAGCTGGCTCAACCTCCTCGACCCGATCTCCGCGCGCATCGCCGCCGCCCGCCCTACTGCGATGAACCTAGGCTGGGCAGTACAGCGCAGCGTGGACGCCGCGCGTGGAGCCAACTCTCCCATCGAAGCGCGCAAGCGGCTCCTCGCGCTTGCCCACCAAACCAAAGCCGACGATATCGCGGCCAACCGCAAGATTGGTCAGCATGGCGCCTCGTTGGTGCCCAGCGAAGGCGGCATTCTCACGCACTGCAACACCGGAACGCTAGCCACGGCGGGCTACGGCACCGCCCTGGGTGTCATCCGCGCTGCATGGGAGATGGGCAAACGGCCACGCGTCTTCTGTACCGAGACCCGGCCTTGGCTCCAAGGCGCTCGCCTCACTGCGTGGGAACTCGTGCAGATGGGCATCCCGGCTGAACTCATCGTCGACTCCGCCGCCGCATGGCTGATGTCGCGCCACGAAATCAACGCCGTCATCGTGGGTGCTGACCGTATCGCCGCCAACGGCGATACCGCCAATAAGATAGGCACCTACTCACTCGCCGTACTCGCCAAGAGCCACCACATTCCGTTCTACGTTGCAGCGCCCACCTCAACGGTGGACCTAGGCGTAGCGAGCGGCGATGACATCGTCATTGAAGAGCGGGCGCCCGAAGAGGTGACCACCCTAAAGGGTCAGCGCATAGCCGCTGAGGGTATCGGCGTACGTAACCCTTCCTTTGACGTAACTCCCGCCGAGTACATCACCGCAATCATCACCGACCAAGGCGTCCACAAAGCACCCTTCGAGCGGGCGTTGCGGAACGAGGCCCACCAAGCAACGGCAGGAGCCGAATGACCACTGATTACGCAGGCAACCCCGTTAGGATCGGCGTACTGGGAGGTACGGGCCTGTACCAGATGGACGGCCTCACCGATTTGCGCGAGGCGGAGATCACCACGCCATTCGGCGACCCCAGCGACACGATCACCATCGGGCGGCTCGACGGCGTGGAGGTAGCGTTCCTCCCACGTCACGGGCGCGGCCACCGCATCCTCCCATCAGAGATTCCCGTCCGTGCGAACATCTACGCTCTCAAGATGATTGGAGTCGAGCGGCTGATCTCCGTGAGTGCGGTGGGCAGCTTGAAGCAAGCGATCGCTCCTCTGGACATGGTGGTACCCGACCAGATCATTGACCGCACACGCCTGCGTCCTTCGACTTTCTTCGGGGACGGCCTGGTGGCGCATGTGGCCTACGGCGAGCCCTTCTGCCCGGAGCTGAGCGACCTGTTGGCGACTGCCGGTGACGAAACCGAAACAACGGTCCATCGGGGCGGCACATACCTGGTCATGGAGGGTCCTGCGTTCTCCACGAGAGCCGAGAGCAAGCTCTACCAGAGTTGGGGGGCGAGCATCATTGGAATGACCGCATCCCCTGAAGCGAAGTTGGCCCGCGAAGCCGAGATGTGCTTCGCGGTACTCGCAACGGCAACCGACTATGATGCGTGGCACGAGTCGCACGCCGACGTGAGCGTGGACATGATTCTTGGGAATCTCACCAAGAACGCCGCAACATCCCAGTCCATCCTCCGCAAGCTCATGCCACGCGTACCCGAGCAACGACGCTGCGATTGCGGAGCGGCTCTCGCAACCGCGTTGGTCACAGCAAGAGAGCTGGTGCCAGAGGAAACCCTGCAGCGGCTAGGGCCTTTAGTATCTAAATACGTATCCTGACTTATCATGCGTAACATGTGTAACGTGAAGCTGACGACAGGAGGTTGAAAGATGGCATACGGAAGACAAGAGCAAGGCGAACCCTACCGCCGGATCTCGGTGCAAGAAGCGCTCGAGATGCAGACAGCAGGTGCATTGATAGTTGACGTTCGCCGACCGGACGAGTGGGTCACGGGACACGCAGCAGGCGCGGTTCACATCCCCGTTGATGACGTTCTGGAGCGGGCCGAGGCTGAGCTCCCGAAAGACCAGGACCTCCTGTTCATCTGCGCGGCAGGCGTGCGCAGTGGCCTTGCCGCTGAGATGGCCTCCGCCTTGGAGTTCAGCTCAGACCACCTTTACAATATCGAAGCCGGTACCCCTGTTTGGATCCAAGAGGGCCTGCCGACAGAGACCGGCGACTAGCCAATCAAGCGGCCCCGGTGATTCGAGGCCGTCATACCGTAGAGCCCAAAAAGAGGGCAGTTCAACGAGGAGTTTCAATTGCAGATTGAAGGCAAAAAGGGAGACGTTAAAGACCCGTCTCTCGCGCAGGACGGCGTCCAGCTCATAGAGTGGGCGGCGCGGGAAATGCCCGTGCTCAAGCTGATAGGTGAGCGTTTCGCGAAGGAGCAGCCCCTCAAGGGCCTGCGCATGGCGGGATGCTTGCACGTAACAACGGAAACCGCCAATCTCGCCATCGCGCTGAAGGCTGGCGGTGCTGAAGTTTACATGTGCGCCAGCAACCCCCTCAGCACACAGGACTCCGTCGCAGCGGCGCTCGCCACTGTGTACGACATCCCCACCTTCGCCATTAAAGGTGAGGACAACGAGACCTACTATTCCCACCTGAATGCGGTGCTCGACGAGAACCCGCACATGACCATGGATGACGGTGCGGACTTGGTCGCCACCCTCCACACCACTCGTCAGCAGGCGTTGGCCAACATCATCGGTGGCACCGAAGAGACGACCACTGGTGTGGTTCGGCTCCGCAGCATGTCGGAGGCTGGCAAGCTCAGGTACCCCATCGTCGCCGTCAACGAAGCCGACACAAAGCACATGTTCGACAACCGCTACGGCACTGGCCAGAGCACGCTCGACGGCATCACCCGTGCGACCAACGTCTTGTGGGCTGGCAAGACAGTCGTCGTTGCAGGCTACGGCTGGTGTGGCCGTGGCATCGCCAGCCGCGCCCGAGGCATGGGAGCTCAGACCGTCGTGACCGAGGTCAATTCTATCCGCGCCCTTGAGGCGGTGATGGACGGCCACCAGGTGATGACCATGGAACAGGCCGCTCCCCTGGGAGACATTTTCATCACCGTCACCGGTGGCATGGCCGCCCTCGACGCCCATCATTTCCAGGTCATGAAGGACGAAGCGCTCGTCGCCAACAGCGGCCACTTCAACGTTGAGATCAACATCGACGCGCTGGACGACCTCTCAACGCAGAAGCGTGCCACGCGCCCCATGGTTGAACAGTACGTCATGCCTGACGGACGCCGCATCAATCTCATCGCGGAAGGCAGACTCGTGAACCTCTCCGCCGCTGAGGGCCACCCGTCCGCAGTCATGGACATGAGCTTCGCCAACCAGGCACTCTGCGCCGAATACGTAGCACTGAACCACAAGACGCTGCCCGTGGGTGTCTACGACGTCCCGCGCGACATCGACGACCAAGTCGCTACCCTCAAGCTCGATGCAATGGGCATTTCCATGGACACCCTCACCGAAGCGCAGGCTGCATACCTAGCCGGATGGGAGATGGGGACTTAGTCCACGGACTTTCCCCCTAGACGCACCATCAATCAGGAGAACGAACCAACAATGTCCGAAGGAACGACGTTTAGTAACTCCCCCTCCTACCTGTACACGTCCGAGTCGGTAACTGAGGGGCACCCTGACAAACTATGCGACCAGGTCAGCGACAGCATCCTAGACGCCATCTACGCTCAGGATCCGGCCGGCCGCGTGGCGTGTGAAACCGCCACCGGTACCAACTTCGTCGCCGTGATCGGCGAGATCACTACCACAGCGACCGTGGACTACGAGAAGATCGTCCGCGACACCATCCGTCGCATCGGCTACAACAACGCCGAAACGGGGATCGACCCCGACACATGCGAAGTCATCATCCGCATTCATGAGCAATCGCCCGACATCAGCCAAGGCGTCACGACCGCGCTCGAGCACCGCAACGCCGAATCGCCGAAGGACGAGGTTGACGCCCTGGGCGCCGGCGACCAGGGGATGATGGTCGGGTTCGCCTGCAACGAGACCAAGGAACTCATGCCCTTGACGCTCTCGCTCGCGCACAGGCTCACGCAACAGCTAGCCATCACGCGCAAAGAAGGAGTGATTCCCTACCTCGGACCGGACGGCAAGTCGCAGGTCACCATCGAGTACGCATTCGGCAAGCCCAAGCGCGTACACACCATCATCGTCAGCACTCAGCACGACGCCGACGCCACACAAGCGCAGATCGCCGATGACGTGCAGAAGCACGTCATCGGCCCAATCATCCCTCAGGAGTTGGTTGACGCCGACACCCGAGTCTTCGTGAATCCCTCAGGACGTTTCGTCACGGGGGGGCCCCTCGGTGACGCTGGTCTTACCGGACGTAAGATTCTGGTGGACACCTACGGTAGCGTCGCTCGCCACGGTGGTGGTGCCTTCTCGGGTAAGGACCCGACGAAGGTGGATCGCTCCGCCGCCTACGCATCCCGCTGGGTGGCCAAGAACGTGGTTGCAGCAGGCCTCGCCGAGCGCTGCGAGGTGCAGGTCTCGTACGCCATCGGCATGGCAGCGCCCATCAACGTATCAGTCGAAACCTTCGGCACAGGCGCCGTTCCCGACCAAATGATTGCTGACTTGATTACGAAGCACTTCGACCTACGCCCAGGCGCAATCATCCGTGACTTGGACCTCCGTCGGCCCATCTACGCGCAGACAGCGTCGTACGGGCACTTCGGACGCAGTGACGCTGATTTACCGTGGGAGCACACGGACAAGGCAGCGGCCCTGCGAGCAGGCGCAGGCCTCTAGGCCCTACATCCATTGACGCATTGAAACAGCGCGGCCGACAGTTGTCGGGCGCGCCGTTTCGTCTATATTCTGTAGCTAGACCACCGGAGCGAGCGTGACCATGCCCAACCACACAGAAATCAAGTTCGGCACTGACGGCTGGCGTGCTCTCATCGCCCGTGACTACACCTTCGAGAACGTCCGTGCGTGCGCGGAGGGCGTCTGCCGCCTGCTCGAAGAGTCAGGTGAGGCAAGCCAAGGATTGGTCATCGGCTACGACACGCGATGGGGCTCGCCGGAGTTCGCGGCAGAGGTCGCACAGGTCAGCGCAGCCCACGGCATCAAGACATGGATCGCCGACCGCATCGTACCCACGCCGGTCCTGAGTTACAGCCTGCTGCACCACAAGGCTGGCGGTGGCGTGGTCATCACGGCCAGCCACAACTCCGAGCTGTGGAACGGATTCAAGTACAAGCCCTCCTACGCGGGCAGCGCTTCCCAGGAGATTGTTGACAGGCTTGAACACCACATCGCCGCCGCGCAGTCCGACGGCCTCATCCCCTCTATGGCCCTGGCCGACGCAGAAGCTACCGGCATCGTTCAGCGGCCCGAGATGGCCCCGCCCTACCTAGCCAACCTCTCCAACGTGGTGGACATCGACGCCATTCGCAACGCCGGACTGAAGGTCGGATTCGACGCCATGCACGGCGCGGGCGCAGGCTACTTTGATGCAGCGCTCGGCGCAGGCAGCACGACGATCGACCCACTACGTGGCAGCCGCAACCCCGCCTTCCCTGGCATGGGCCAACCTGAACCCATCGCGCCGAACCTCAGCCCCTCCATCGATCTCGCCCGCACCGGGACCTACGACGTCGTCCTCGCCACTGACGGCGATGCTGACCGGCTGGGCGTTCTGGACGAGCACGGCAGCTTCATCAGTACGTTGAGCACCTTCGCGCTGCTCTGTCTCTACCAGCTGGACGTGCGCGGCCTGCGAGGCCCCCTCGTGCGCTCGCTAACCCAGAGCTCCATGATCGACCGCCTCGCCACTCTCTACGAGGTTCCCGTCCACCGTACGGCGGTTGGTTTCAAGTACGTGGGCCAGATCATGATGGAGGTCGACGCGGTCGCCGCAGGGGAAGAGAGTGGCGGCTACGCGTTCCGTGGCAACATTCCCGAACGCGACGGCATTCTCAGCGGCCTAATGTTCTTGGACCTCATGGTCAAAACCGGCAAACGGCCATCGGAACTCGTGGCGATGCTCGCGGACAAAGTGGGGGAACACCACTACAACCGCCTGGACGTCACGCTCGGACCTCGCGTATCCAAGCCTGACACTCAGGCGCTCGCCGCCGCCCCACCAGAGCGTATTGGCGGACTCCGCGTCCTCAGCACCGAAACCCCCGACGGCGTGCTTTACCTCCTGGAAGACGGCTTCTGGGGCCTCATCCGCCCCTCGGGCACCGAGCCCCTCCTTCGCATCTATGCCGAAGGCGACTCCCCCCAGCGCGTCCAAGACATGCTCACCGACCTCCGCGCCACATCCGGCAACTAGCGCGAGCGAGATCTTCGCGGCCACTAGCCCGGGCAATAACGCACCAAATAACCGTGCAGGCGATATGTGAGGGGTCGATCTCCGAGACCTCAGGCCAATCGGAGCACAACCTAGTGCGTCCGCCATACCAAGCGGTCAGATGGGGCTGCGCCGCTCAGTCGTCTAAAACCCTTGGGCCATTGCGTGCAACGCATCGAAGTCTTCGCGCAACGACCCAAAACCAGCGACTATCGCCCCAGGCGTTCATGCCACGCACCCCGGTGGGCCACGACATGCCCAGCAAGCCCAAGATAGTCTTGCAGCAGTGCGTTGGGCGTCTCGATGCGTTCGACCTCGTCAATCAACATGACCCCGCCAGGTGCGAGCGCTCTCGACCAACCGGCTACGGCAGCCCGCGGATCACGCAGGTGTGCAAGCAGCGGGTGAACGAGCATCACGTCTGCGTCCCCCACGGGAATAACGCCTCTGGCCAAATCGTGCAGGACGAAGCGCGCATCTGATCCAACCAGGTTTTGCGCTATCGTCACGAACCTCTGCGAGTCATCGATCTCAACGAGCGTTGCTGAGGGCAATGCTACCCCCAGCAACCCAGTCGTATACCCAGGGGCACATCCCTGATCGATCGCGAGATCCGGTCCTCAGTGGCCCCACTCCCGAAGGAACTCCCACATCTCTGGTGTGAACAGCTCCGCGA